>NZ_JBHUUV010000038.1:0-70614 GCF_042670885.1 Streptomyces sp. NPDC057136 | reverse complement strand
ATCCGAGCCCGCCCGGCGGTTTTGTGCTGAGCGAAGGGAAAAACTATGCCGCGTGAACGACGTCCTTCTCCTCGGCGAAGTGACACGCCGACTCATGCGCGACCGGGGAGTCCACTCCCTTGAAGCGCTCGGGGATCGCCAGCAGCGGCACCTCCGTGGCGCACTTGTCCTCGGCCTTCCAGCACCGGGTACGGAAGCGGCAGCCCGACGGCGGGTTCGCCGGCGAGGGGACGTCACCCGAGAGGATGATCCGCTCGCGGCCCTCACGGGCCTCCGGGTCGGGAACCGGAACCGCCGACAGCAGCGCCTGGGTGTAGGGGTGCGTCGGGTGCTCGTAGATCTGCTCGTCCGTACCGATCTCGGCGATCTTGCCGAGGTACATGACGCCGACCCGGTCCGAGATGTGCCGGACGATCGACAGGTCGTGCGCGATGAAGAGGTAGGAGAGGTTGAACTCGTCCTGGAGCTTCCCCATCAGGTTGATGACCTGCGCCTGCACCGACACGTCGAGCGCGGAGACCGGCTCGTCGCAGATGATGATCTCCGGGTTGAGCGCGAGGCCGCGGGCGATGCCGATGCGCTGGCGCTGACCGCCGGAGAACTGGTGCGGATAGCGGTTGATGTACTCCGGGTTGAGACCCACGACGTCCAGGAGGTCCTGCACCTTGCGGCGCCGCTCGCCCTTGGGCGCGACCTCGGGGTGGATGTCGTACGGCTCGCCGATGATGTCGCCGACCGTCATACGCGGGTTCAGCGAGGTGTACGGGTCCTGGAACACCATCTGGATGTTGCGGCGCACCGCCTTCAGCGCACGCCCCGACAGCTTGGTGATGTCCTGGCCCTTGTAGAAGACCTCGCCCGCGGTGGCCCGCTCCAGCGTCATCAGGAGCTTGGCGACCGTGGACTTACCACAGCCGGACTCGCCCACGATGCCGAGCGTCTCGCCCGCGAAGAGATCGAAGGAGACACCGTCGACCGCCTTGACCGCGCCGACCTGCTTCTTGAACAGGATGCCCTGGGTCAGCGGGAAGTGCTTGACCAGGTTGCGCACCTGAAGGATGGGCTCGCCCTGCGACACGGGCGCGTCGATGGCGGCTACGGCCTCCGCCTCGCTGGCCGCGTCCACAGTCGCCACTTCGGTGACGTTCGGGGTGGCGTCCACGGGCTCGTTCTTGATGTCAGCCATGGATCGTCTCCTTCCAGAAGTGGCAGGCGCTGCCGCGGCCGACCAGATCGGTACCGTCCTGCTCGGTCACCGGGCGCAGGGCCGGGATGTCCGTACGGCAGATGTCCTGCGCCATCGTGCAGCGCGGGTTGAACGCACAACCCGAGGGCACGTGGAGCAGGTTGGGCGGCAGGCCCTTGATCGCGAAGAGCTCCTGGCCCTTCTGGTCCAGGCGCGGGATCGACTCCAGCAGACCCTTGGTGTACGGGTGCGCCGGGCGCTTGTAGATCTCGTGCACGGGAGAGGTCTCGACGATCCGGCCCGCGTACATCACGGCGATCTTGTCGGCGACGTCCGCGACGACACCCAGGTCGTGCGTGATCAGGATCAGACCCATGTTGTACTCGCGCTGGAGCTCCGCGAGCAGGTCCATGACCTGCGCCTGCACCGTCACGTCCAGAGCCGTGGTCGGCTCGTCCGCGATGATCAGGTCCGGCTCCAGGGCCAGCGCCATGGCGATCATGATGCGCTGGCGCATACCGCCGGAGAACTGGTGCGGGTAGTCCGAGACACGGGCCGCGGCGGCCGGAATCTTGACCTGGTCCATCAGGTCGATGGCCTTGGCCTTGGCCGCCTTCTTGGACAGGCCCTGGTGGACCCGGAACATCTCGCCGAGCTGGTAGCCGACGGAGAGGACCGGGTTCAGCGAGGACAGCGCGTCCTGGAAGATCATCGCAATCTTCTGGCCGCGGATCTTACGCCGCTCCTCGTTGGACATCTTGAGCATGTCCTGGCCGCGGAAGAAGATCTCGCCCTGCGGGATCTTGCCCGGCGGCATGTCGAGGATGCCCATGATGGCCTGCGCCGTCACGGACTTGCCCGAGCCCGACTCGCCGAGGACGGCGAGCGTCTCACCGGCGTCCACGCTGTAGTTGACGCCGTTGACGGCCTTGGCCACACCGTCGCGGGTGTGGAACTCCACGTGCAGGTCGCGGACTTCGAGCAGCGGGCCGACGTGGTCGTCTCCCGAGCGCGCGGACGGGACTTCTGCGGTCTTGTCGATGGTGGTCACGTGCGCCCTCCTTATCGCGTCTTCGGGTCGAGGGCGTTACGGACGGCTTCGCCGAGCATGATGAACGCCAGAACGGTGATGCTGAGCATGATCGACGGGTAGATCAGGATGTGCTGGGCCACCCGGATCTGAGCCGAACCACCGGAGATGTCCATACCCCACGAAACGGTCGGCGAGGCCAGGCCGAGACCCAGGTAGGACAGGGTCGCCTCCGCCGAGATGTACACACCGAGCGAGATGGTCGCGACCACGATCACCGGGGCCATGACGTTCGGCAGGATGTGCCGGAACAGGATGCGGGGCGTGCTCGCACCGAGGGCTCTGGCCGCCTGGACGAAGTCCGACTGCTTGATGGTGATCACCGCACCGCGCATGACACGCGCGATCTGGGTCCAGCCGAGGAACGCCAGGGCGAAGACAACCACCGTGATCGACCGTTCGGTGAACGACTGGAGGACGACCATCGCGCCGAGCAGGAAGGGCAGGCCCAGGAAGATGTTGGTGAACCCGGAGAGCACCGCGTCGATCCAGCCACCGAAGTAGCCGGACAGCATGCCGATCAGACCGCCGAACAGGGTCACCACGAGCGTCACCGCGACGCCGACGATCACCGAGGCACGGGTGCCGTAGATGACGCGGGCGTAGACACTGCGGCCCTGGCCGTCGTAACCGAACCACTCGGGCGAACCGATCTTGCTCAGCTCGGGCTTGCCCAGGAAGTGGTGCACCAGGTCACCCGTGGTGGGCGAGGCGCTGGTGAACAGGCCCGGGAACGCCGTGATCAGAAGCAGGACCACGATGAGCATGGCGGAGATGATGAAGTACCAGTTGCGCCGCAGGTCCTGCCAGGCGTCGCCCCAGAGGCTGCGCGCCTTGTCGGCCTTGACGGCCTCGGAGGGGCCCGCGACAGGAGCGACGGCCTCGTCGGGCGCGGGAGCGGTCTTGGTCAGGTCAGGCATACCGGATCCTCGGGTCCAGGACCGCGTACAGCAGGTCGACGAGCAAGCTCATGAAGAGGTAGACGAGCACCAGCACGGTGACCAGTCCGACCAGGGTGGTGCCCTCGCGGCGGACGATCGACTCGTAGATCGTGCCGCCGATGCCCTTCACGTTGAACAGGCCCTCGGTGACGACCGCGCCGCCCATGAGGGCACCCAGGTCCGTGCCGAGGAAGGTTACGACCGGGATCAGCGAGTTGCGCATCAGGTGGACACCCACGATGCGGCGCCTGGGAAGACCCTTGGCGACGGCCGTGCGCATGTAGTCCGAGCGCAGGTTCTCCGCCATCGTCGTACGGGTCAGTCGCGCCACGTACGCCAGGGAGAGCGAGCCAAGGACGATCGCCGGGGTGAACAGCTCGCCCCACGTCGCGTCGTTGGAGACGTTCGGTGCGATCCAGCCGAGCTCGAAGGCGAACACCGACTTGACGATGAAGCCGAGCACGAAGACCGGGATCGAGATGATCAGCAGCGTCAGTACCAGGACGACGTTGTCGGTCAGACGGCCGGCGCGGAGACCGGCGGCCATGCCCAGGGCGAGACCGAGAACGATCTCGATGAGGAACGCCATCGCGGCGAGCCGCATTGTGACCGGGAACGCGTCACCCAGCACATCGGTGACCGGCCGGCCACTGGCTATCTGGGTGCCGAAGTCGAAGTGAAGGACGATTCCCTTCATGTACTCCCAGTACTGCACCAGGATCGGCTGGTCGAGGCCGAGTTGGTGCCGCATGGCGGCAAGGGTCGCGGGGTCCGCACCCTTGTCCCCGAAGAGCCCCCGCACGGGGTCGCCGGGCAGCGTGTAGACCATCAGGAAGATCAGCAGAGTTGTCCCGATGAAGACCGGGATCATCTGGAGCAGTCGTCGTGCGACATAGCGCCCCATGGTGCCTCCATGTAAGTGGCACGCCGCAGCCGACGGGCCCTCCCTCGTCACCGACCCCCTCGTGGGGTCGTCGGTGTCGCGGAAGGGCCCCCCGGCCACTGCGTGCAGGCTGGCGTCGCAGAACCGATGTCAGTGTCGGTCCATCACCGGCCTGCGGACTACGTCGGTGGTTACTTCTTGACCTCGACCTGCGTCAGGATCGGGTCGCCGTCCTGTGCATAGTCGACGTTCTGGACCTTCTCCGAGTAGCCGGCGTTGACCTTGTAGTACCAGAGCGGAATGGTCGGCATGTAGTTGACCAGCTCCTTCTCCACCTCCTGGTACGCCTTGACCGACTCGTCGAGCGAGGGCGCGGTGTCCGCGGCCTTGATCTTCGCGTCGAGGCCCTTGTTCGAGAAGAAGCCGTTGTTACCGGCCGCACCCGTACGGAACAGGTCGCTGATGAAGTTGGCGTTCACCGGGTAGTCGAGCACCCAGCCACCGCGGTAGAAGGACTTGACCTGCTTGGCGTCACGGGCGTCCAGGTCGGCCTGGAAGTCGGCCTTGGAGTCGCCGGCGCACTCGACGCCGGTCGCCTGGGTGATGCTGTTGCAGACGGCCTCGACCCATTCCTTGTGGCCGCCGTCGGCGTTGAACTGGATGAAGACCTTGTTACCCGGAACACCGCCACCCTCCTTGATGAGGGCCTTGGCCTTCGCCGGGTCGTACTTGGTGACGTCACCGGCGACGTTCGGCTGGTAGCCGAGGACGCCCTTGGCGACCCAGCCGGTGGCCGGCTCGCGGGTGCCCTGGAGCACCGTCTTGGTGATCGTGTCCCGGTCGATGGCCATCGACAGGCCCTGGAGGACCTTGGGGTCGGTGTCCTTCCACTGCTTCTGGTACATCGCGACACCGAGCGTCTGGATGGCGGAGTACGCCTTGTCCACAGCGCGGTCACCGAGGTCGGCACGGTAGACCGGAAGGTCCTTCGGGCCGATCTGGCGGAGGACGTCGACGTTGCCCGACTTCAGGTCCTCGTAGGCGGTCTCGATGGTGGTGTAGTTCTTGAAGATCACACCACCGTTCTTCGCCTTGTCGAGACCCTTGTAGTCGTCGTTGCGGACGACCTTGATCTGCTTCTTGTGGTCCCAGCTCTCGAACTTGTACGCGCCGTTGCCGACCGGCTTCTCGCCGGCCGCCTTCGGGTCCGCGTAGAAGGACTCGGGGAGCGGGGAGTAGACCGTGTAGCCCAGCTTGTACGCGAAGTACGGAAGCGGGGTGTCGAGCTCGACCGTGAAGGTGTAGTCGTCCACGACCTTCAGGCCGGACATGGCGTCGGCCTTCGGCTTGGCGCCCTCCTTCGCGGGGTGGACGTCGGCGAAGCCCTTGATGCCGTCGAACCAGGACGCGTTGGTCTGCGCGTTGGTGATGTTCGCAGCCCAGTTCCACGCCTTGACGTAGGACTCGGCGGTGACCGGGGTCCCGTCGTGGAACTTCCAGTCCTTCTTGAGCTTGACCGTCCACAGCTTGGAGTCCGTGGAGTCGACCGACTCGGCGTTGATCATCTCAAGCTTGCCGGCCGGGTCGTAGTCGACCAGCTGCGAGAAGATCGCGTCGGTGACGATGCTGCCGTTCGCCTCCATCGTGTTCGCCGGCTGCAGCGGGTTCTGCGGCTCACCGACCTCGATGGAGAAGATGCCGTTGGGGTCAACTGCACCCTTGGCACCCTCGTTGCCCTTGTCATTGCCTTCGCCGCCGCCACAGGCAGTCGCGGCCAGGGCGATGATTGCCGCTCCCGCGACCCACTTGGCGCTCTTGGCACCGCGCATGGGTTTCCTCCTCATGAGTCCACTTTTGACTACAAGAGGGGCACTGGAGAGATCTACCGACACCCCTGACGGCGATCGATTCAGTGCCCCGAGTGTGCTCGTGAGTCGGCACTCCCCACAGTGCGTGACCCATTGACCCGAGCTCAATGGAGCCAACTATTGGGTACGCCCAGGCTGTAAACCACACTTAAAGGGTCTCGGTTTGACAACATCAGCAGGGGTCGTGTGACCGAAATGCGGACAAACTGATCCTAGACAGACACCCCCGAAACGGACCCTTAACACATGTTCCGGAGAGCGAGGCCCGATAACCGGACACTCCGCTCACAAAACGGAGTTGCGCACGCGGGGCGATCGGCACTCGCATCATCGCTCCACGGCGCCGGACAGGCGCGCTGCCGACCCCCATCACATCAGGTCGCCAACACGCCTGCCGGCCAAAGCCGGTTGACCATCATCAGCAGTACTTCTTCTTCACCACGGCCGCGAGCGAAGCCTTGGGCGGCTTCGTGCTGCAGAGCAGACCGCCCTCGACGTCGCGCGCCCAGCTCTGAGCCTTGCCGTACCGCTCGGTCCTCAGCCACTTGGTGCCACCGTCGCAGCGGTACTGCGTGTAGTACCCGCTCACCTTCTCGACGCCGAAGTAAAAGACGTACGTACCGTCCTTCGGCACATCGAAGGAGACAGCTTCAGGCCTCGCGTTCGTCACCTTTCCCTCCGCCTGGAGTTCGAGGCCCATGGACTCCTCAAGGCCGGCAAGGACGACCGCCCCGCTGATCTTCGCCCCAGCCGTCGCCTTCACCAAGGCCGCCACCTCATCCACCTTCTGCACCTCGCCCGCCTCGGTGGCCGCGCCGGGCACGCTGCGGTGAGTGACGACCCACGTCTTCTCCACGCCGGTCCAGACCAGCCTCGTCGTCCCCGGACCGCACATCGGGTCGTTGCTCAACGGAGCTGCCGCCGCCGGCGCCGCCAGCACTGCGGATGCTGCCCCCACCAGAGCAACCGCCATGAACTTTCTCATTTTCCCCCTCGCTTATGCGAAGTGGTCAAAGCTTCGCATCGCAATCTGGTCCACACCGTTTGGTCCGTCCACGACAACTATGACCCCATCGAATCCTGTAGTTCCAGCATTCTGAGGGAACATTGAGCTTTCCGTCACGGAGCACACGCGTAGCAAAACCGGCGGGAGGCGCTCCGGTTATTCGTTCACATGTGCACATCGGCGTTCCAGCCGACCGCGGCCGGCGCCGCGGGTGACCACACGACGCATGGCCCGCCCTCCGCGGATTCGCGGGGGACGGGCCATGCGTCCGGCCTCCCCTGAAAGGCACTCAGGGGGACCGGCAGGGCCTTCGGTGGTGGGGTTACCCGACCAGGTGTCAGCCGTTCTTGGCGCGCGAGGCGGTGCGGCCGCGCTGCTTGGCGTCCAGGACGACCTTGCGGATACGCACGGTCTCCGGGGTCACCTCGATGCACTCGTCGTCGCGGCAGAACTCCAGGGACTGCTCCAGCGAGAGCTTGCGCGCGGGCACCACGTTCTCGGTGGTGTCCGCGGAAGCCGCACGCATGTTGGTGAGCTTCTTCTCCTTGGTGATGTTCACGTCCATGTCGTCGGCGCGCGAGTTCTCGCCGATGATCATGCCCTCGTAGACCTCGGTGCCGGCCTCGGTGAAGATGACACCGCGCTCCTGGAGGTTGACCATCGCGAACGGCGTCACCGTGCCCGAACGGTCCGCGACCAGCGAGCCGTTGTGACGGGTACGCAGCTCGCCGAACCAGGGCTCGTGGCCCTCGAAGATCGAGTGCGCGATGCCCGTACCGCGGGTCTGCGTCAGGAACTCCGTACGGAAGCCGATGAGGCCGCGGGACGGCACGATCCACTCCATGCGGACCCAGCCCGAACCGTGGTTCGTCATCGTCTCCATGCGGCCCTTGCGGGTCGCCATCAGCTGCGTGATGGCGCCGAGGTGCTCCTCGGGCGAGTCGATGGTCATGCGCTCGATCGGCTCGTGCGTCTTGCCGTCGATCTGCTTGGTGACGACCTCGGGCTTGCCGACGGTCAGCTCGAAGCCCTCACGGCGCATCTGCTCGACGAGGATCGCCAGAGCGAGCTCACCGCGGCCCTGCACCTCCCAGGCGTCCGGGCGCTCGGTGTCCAGGACGCGCAGCGAGACGTTACCGACCAGCTCGCGGTCGAGGCGGTCCTTGATCTGGCGGGCCGTGACCTTGTGGCCCTTGCCGCCCTTGCCGACCAGCGGCGAGGTGTTCGCGCCGATGGTCATCGAGATGGCCGGCTCGTCGACCGTGATGAGCGGCAGCGCGATCGGGTTCTCGGGGTCGGCCAGGGTCTCGCCGATCATGATGTCCGGGATACCGGCGATGGCGCAGATGTCGCCCGGGCCCGCCATCTCGGCCGGCTTGCGGGTGAGCGCCTCGGTCATCATCAGCTCGGTGATACGGACGTTGGACATCGTGCCGTCACGCTTGATCCAGGTGACCGTCTGGCCCTTGCGCAGCTCGCCCTGCTCGACGCGACAGAGCGCGATACGGCCGAGGAAGTTGTCGGCGTCCAGGTTGGTGACGTGGGCCTGCAGCGGGGCGTCCGCGTCGTACTCCGGGGCCGGAACCGTGGAGAGGATCGTGTTGAAGAACGGCTCCAGGTTGGTGCTGTCCGGCGGGACAGTGCCGTCCTCCGGCTTCGTCAGCGAGGCGACGCCGTCACGGGCGCAGGCGTAGACGATCGGGAACTCGATCTGGTCCTCGTCGGCGTCCAGGTCCAGGAAGAGGTCGTACGTCTCGTCGATGACCTCGGAGATCCGGGAGTCCGGACGGTCGGTCTTGTTGATGCAGAGGATGACCGGCAGCTTGGCGGTGAGCGCCTTACGGAGCACGAACCGGGTCTGCGGGAGCGGGCCCTCGGAGGCATCGACGAGCAGCACGACCGCGTCCACCATCGACAGACCGCGCTCGACCTCGCCGCCGAAGTCGGCGTGGCCCGGGGTGTCGATGATGTTGATGGTGATGACGTCGCCGCCATCCTTCGGGTGGTACTTGACGGCCGTGTTCTTGGCCAGGATCGTGATGCCCTTCTCACGCTCCAGGTCGTTCGAGTCCATCATGCGATCGTCGAGGTGCTCCGCGGCGTGCGCGGCGAAGGCGCCGGCCTGCTTGAGCATGGCGTCGACCAGCGTGGTCTTGCCGTGGTCGACGTGGGCGACGATGGCTACGTTACGGATGTCGTGGCGCGTGGGCATGGGTGGCTTGCGCTTCTCTCGGATCGTGGGATCAGGCGTCTCAGTCGGTCTCGAGTCCTCGTACGCCCGCCGGGCGGACACGCCACGGCTAGTCCAATGGTACGGGCCCGGCGCGTCCGGGGCTTCCCGGGCCGATCCGCGAGACCGGGATTCAGCCGATATTCAGCCGGTATTAAGTCATTACCCGGCCGGTGCACGCCCGGAACGGGGCGCAAAAAACGCAGGGAACCACAAGAAAACGCGGGGAAGCGCGGGGAAACGCAGGCGAGCGCGGGAGGAGATCGCGCTCGCCGGTGGGGGGTGTGGGGAGGACGAACAGCCCGGGTCAGGGCATGAACCACCTTGCCCGCCGGGGGGTCCGGCGGGCAAGGGAATTGAGCTGCTTCTGAGCTTCAGGCAGTCCTTGGGCAGACGTGACCTGCTACTTCTTACGGTTCGCGGGGGAACCTGCCGCTTGCGGCTTCTTGAAACCGATGTCCTGGTAATGGGGTGCCTCGAAGCCGAAGGCGCCGACGTTGACCAGCTTCTTGTCGGCCGCCACCAGCTGCGGCCGCTGGTAGAGCGGAATCGATCCTGCCGCGGCCCAGATCCGTGCGTCGGCCTGCTTCATCAGATCCCGGGCGGCACCCTCGTCGAGTTCGGAGACCGCCTGGTCGAAGAGCTGGTCGATGTGGTCGGTACCGACCCGGGTGTAGTTCTGCTCGACCAGCAGCGATCCGTCGGTGGCGGGTTCTGGCTTGGCGAAGATCGGGCGGCCGTCGGTCGCCGGGTAGGCGGTCGCGGGCCAGGAGTACAGCGCCAGGTCGTAGTCGCCGGATGCGATGTGGTCCTTGAAGTAGCTCTCGTCGGCGACCTTCGTGATCTCCGCACGGATGCCGACCGACTCCAGCATCGCGGCGATCTTCTCGCCGACGCTGCGGAGCGCCTGGGAGCCCGGCCCGGACGGGAGGACGAAGCGCAAGGACAGCGGCACGCCGTCCTTGCCCAGCGGGCCCCGGATGGAGGCGGGCGCGGGGGCGGCGGTGCCGACGGGAGCGTAGGCACCGGCTGCGCCGCCGGGCTTCTTGTCCTGGGCGGTGACCTTGGAGGCGTCGGCTGCGGAGTCGGTGTCGCCGTTGTCGTTGTCCTTGGTGTCCGCGGTGCCCCTGGCGTCCTTGGTGTCGGCGGCGTCCTTGGTGTCGGCGTCCTTGGTGTGTGCGGCCTTGGCTTCCGTGAACATGCCTGCCTGGCGCAGCAGGGCGGCACTCTGGGCGCCGGCGGCCGGCGCGGGGGCGAGGATGTGGATGGCGGGGCCCTCGTCGCGGCGCTCGCCCGGCTTGTCGTCCTGGCCGACGATGTACATGCCCTCGTCGCGGGCCGGCTCGCCGCTGCCCGCCCGGGCGGCGGTGTCGCTCTTCTCGGCCTTGCCCTCCTTCTCCGTCTTGCCTTCCTTCTCCTCCGCCGCCTTGTCGGCGTCCTTCTTGCTCTCCTTCTCGGCGCCCTTCTCCGGGGCCTTCTTCTTGTCGGCCTCGCTGCCCGCCTTGGTGTCCTTGGGCTTCTCCGCCGCTCCGGCGTGCGTCCAGCCCGCGTCGGCCAGCAGTGCCTGCGCCTCCTTGGTGTCCTGGCCACCGAGTGCGCCGCTGCCGTCCTTGTAAGCGGACTGCCCGGTCAGCGCGAGGTGGCTGCCGAGCGGTTCCGCGGGCAGTCCGAGCGGCTTCAGGACGGTCTCGGCGAGCTCCTGGCGGTCCAGGGCGCGGGCCACCGCACGGCGTACCCGGTCGTCCGAGAGCGGCCCGGACTCGCCGTTCAGCGCAAGCTGCGTATAGGCGGGCTCCAGAGACTTGCGTACGGCGTAGTCGCGCAGGGACTTCTGCTCGGTGGCGTACGAGGCGACGGCTTCCCTGTTCCTCTTACGGGCGGCCTGCGCGGCCTCCACCTGTTCCTCGTCCGAGCCGTGAGCCAGCGCCCAGGAGTGCAGCGCGGCGGCGGGGGTGAGAGCCGCGCCCGGGCCGTGCGCGAGCGGCTGCCCGTTGCCGCCGCCGTCGCGGGCGGCGAGGGCGATCCGGTGCGCGGCGGCGGCGTCGACGTCCGCGATGTCCACGGTGCCCCTGGCCAGCGCGTCGGTGCGGTCGCTCGGCTTGACCGCGCGGAAGACGAGCGAGTCGAGCTTGGGCTCGTCGCCCCACCAGCGCGGGTTGCGGTCCAGGGTGAGCTGGTCCTTGCTCTTGCTCGCACCGCGCAGCTGAAACGGTCCTGCGGTGACCTTGAGCGTGGTGCGCGCACCGTCGTTGAAGGTGTCCGGAGAGCCGGTCACCTCCTTCGGGAGCAGCGGCGAAAAGAGCGAGCGCCAGTCCGCGTACGGCTTGGCGAAGGTCACCCGGACCTGGAGGTCGTCGCGTCCGCGCTCGATCTTCTCGATCCGCTCGTAGCCGGCGGTGCGCGCGGTCCAGTACGCCGAGTCCTTGCCGCTCAGCGCACGCCACTGGGCAACGAAGTCGGGGGCCCCGATCTCCCGCCCGTTGCTCCACACCGCCTGCTGGTTCAGCTTGTAGAGCACGACCTGCTTGGGTTCCCGCTCGATGATCTTCGCGGACTCCAGATAGTCCGGGTTGAGCCGCGGTGTTCCCTTGGCGTCCATCGGGAAGAGGGAGGGCAGCAGGGCGCCGGTGACGCGCGCGGTCGAACCGTCGGCGTCCGCCTGATAGGCGTTGAGGGTGCTGGGCACCGAGTCGATCGCCCAGTTGACCGTGCCGCCGTCCCGCACCAGGTCCCGGGCGGCCGGGGCGATGTCCTGGGGAGCCGCGGAGGAGGTCTCCTCGCTGCCCGAGCTGCATCCGGCCAGCACCGGGATCGTGAGCACACCCGTCGTGAGGAGCGCGAGGGAGCGGCGTTTTCGGGCCGTCCCGCGCGGGACGCCGACGTGGGACATGGCTGATACCTCCGGGGCCGACCCGGTCCACCCCGTACCGGAATGGATCGGATTCTTAGTATTTGGTGGCATTTGCAGTTGATCACACTGGTTCCGTCCATCCACTGAAAGCGCCTCCGCGCGAGAGGTGGCGCAGGAACGGCGCGCCGCGCCGCGAACCTCACCCGGGCGGCGGAACGGGTCCGGCCCCGGCCGCACCGAGACAGGAATGCGCGCTCCCTTCACAAAGCAGATGTGACGCGCGACACTCGCATGCGCATGAGCATTGCCACCCGCCATCGCGGAAGTGAGGGCAAGTCATGTCCCTGCACGAGGAATTGACGGCCGTTCAACACTGTCTCGACGACCTGGTCCGCACCGTCGGCCGGCTGGAGCGCAGCCTCGCGCGCCTGCGCGAGGACACGGCGGGCCGGACCGGCGCCCCGGACCACCCTGCCGACATGGTCACCATCACCGAGGCGCCGTACGACGCCACGCTGTGGACGGACTCGGACGACGAAGGTCTGGGAGTCCGCGGCAGGCACGCCCCCTAGGGTCTGGGCCTGGTCCAGCGACAGGCCCCCTTCACGGCCCAGCCACCCAGTCCCGAGGAGCACTCCTTGGCCACCGGTACGGAACCAGGCACACAACCACCGCATCCGCCCCCGGCGCGGACCGGCGTCCGCCACGCCTCGCGCGCCACCATCGCCGCCCGGCATCTGCGCACCGACCGCTGGTGGCTGGCGCCCGCCGCGACGGCCGGCGGACTGCTCGCCTTCATCGTCTACTCGACGTGGCGGGCCTTCGCCAACGCCGACTACTACGCCGCCCCGTACGTATCGCCCTTCTACTCGCCCTGTCTGGCGGAGAACTGTGCGCCGATGCGCTCGGGCCCCAACTGGGAGATCTTCGGCAGCTGGTGGGGCCTCTCCCCTGCCCTGATCGTCCTGATCTTCCCGCTGGGCTTCCGGCTGACCTGCTACTACTACCGCAAGGCGTACTACCGCGGCTTCTGGGCCTCGCCCCCGGCCTGCGCGGTCGCCGAGCCGCATACCTCGTACACCGGGGAGACCCGCTTCCCGCTGATCCTGCAGAACATGCACCGGTACTTCTTCTACGCGGCGCTCCCGGTCGCCGGAATCCTCACGTACGACACCGTGCTCGCCTTCCGCGACGAGCACTACGCCTGGGGACACATGGGTCTCGGTTCCCTGATCTTCCTGGTGAACATCGCCCTGATCTGGGCGTACACCCTCTCCTGCCACTCCTGCCGGCACATCATCGGCGGCCGGCTGCGGCACTTCTCCAAGCACCCTGTGCGCTACCGGCTCTGGGGCTGGGCCGGGAAGCTCAACGGCCGGCACATGCAGCTCGCCTGGGCATCCCTGATCAGCGTGGCGGTGGCCGACTTCTACGTCTATCTCGTCGCGTCCGGCGCTTTCGACGATCCGAGGTTTTTCTGAATGACTGAGCTCGAACGGCAGCAGTGGGACGTCGTGGTGGTCGGAGCCGGCGGCGCCGGTCTGCGGGCCGCGATCGAGGCCCGGGAGCGCGGAGCCCGTACCGCGGTCATCTGTAAATCGCTCTTCGGCAAGGCCCACACCGTCATGGCGGAGGGCGGCATCGCCGCGTCCATGGGCAATGTGAACTCCGGGGACAACTGGCAGGTGCACTTCCGCGACACCATGCGCGGCGGGAAGTTCCTCAACCAGTGGCGGATGGCCGAGTTGCACGCCAAGGAGGCCCCTGACCGTGTCTGGGAGCTGGAGACCTGGGGCGCGCTCTTCGACCGCACGCCCGACGGCAGGATCTCCCAGCGCAACTTCGGCGGCCATGAGTATCCGCGGCTCGCGCACGTCGGGGACCGTACCGGCCTCGAACTGATCCGCACGCTCCAGCAGAAGATCGTCGCGCTGCAACAGGAGGACTTCCGGGAGACCGGCGACTACGAGGCGCGCCTCAAGGTCTTCCAGGAGTGCACGGTCACCCGCATCCTCAAGGAGGGCGAGCGAAGCGAGGTGGGGGTCACCCCCGGCCGAAGGCTCGGAGGGAGGGTCAGCGGCACCTTCTGCTACGAGCGCGAGTCCGGCCGCTTCTTCGTGCTCGAAGCGCCCGCGGTCGTCCTGGCCACCGGCGGGATCGGCAAGTCCTTCAAGGTGACGTCGAACTCCTGGGAGTACACCGGCGACGGCCACGCTCTCGCCCTGCTGGCCGGTGCGCCCCTGCTGAACATGGAATTCGTGCAGTTCCATCCGACCGGCATGGTCTGGCCGCCGTCGGTGAAGGGCATCCTCGTCACCGAGTCGGTGCGGGGCGACGGCGGGGTGCTGCGCAACTCCGAGGGCAAGCGGTTCATGTTCGATTACGTCCCCGATGTGTTCAAGGAGAAGTACGCACAGTCGGAGGAGGAGGGCGACCGCTGGTACGAGGACCCGGACCACAACCGCCGCCCGCCCGAGCTGCTGCCGCGCGACGAGGTCGCGCGTGCCATCAACTCCGAGGTGAAGGCCGGCCGCGGCTCACCGCACGGCGGGGTGTTCCTGGATGTGTCGACCCGGATGCCCGCGGACCGGATCCGCCGTCGGCTGCCCTCGATGTACCACCAGTTCAAGGAGCTGGCGGACGTCGACATCACGGCCGAGGCGATGGAGGTCGGGCCGACCTGTCACTACGTGATGGGCGGGATCGCCGTCGAATCCGACAGCGCGTCCGCGCTCGCCGTACCCGGGCTCTACGCGGCGGGCGAGGTGGCGGGCGGTATGCACGGCTCCAACCGGCTGGGCGGCAACTCCCTCTCCGACCTGCTCGTCTTCGGGAGGCGGGCGGGACTGCACGCAGCCGAGTACGCAGCAGGGCTCGCCGCTCTCCCGGTCGTGGACGAGGAGCAGATCGACGCGGCCGCGGCGGAAGCCCTGCGTCCGTTCGCCGCGGAGGGCCTGGAGAACGGGGCCGTCGCCGAGAATCCGTACACCCTGCACCAGGAACTCCAGCAGACGATGAACGACCTGGTCGGCATCATCCGCCGCGCGCCCGAGATGGCACAGGCCCTGGAAAAGCTGGCCGGACTGCGCCTACGGGCGCACCGCGCCGCGGTCGAGGGCCACCGGCAGTTCAACCCCGGCTGGCACCTCTCCCTGGACCTGCGGAACATGCTGCTGGTCAGCGAGTGCATCGCGCGGGCGGCGCTGGAGCGCACCGAGAGCCGGGGCGGTCACACCCGTGAGGACTGCCCCACGATGGAACGCTCCTGGCGCCCGGTGAATCTGCTGTGCCGGCTGGCCGGCCCGGAGGAGGAGCGCCCGTCCGGGGACGGCCCCGCGCCGGAGGACCCGCTGCGCGGCCAACCGGAGGACCCGCTGCGCGGCCAAATCGAGCTCGTGAAGAAGTCGACCGACCCCATCCGTCCGGATCTGCTCGCCCTGTTCGAGAAGGAAGAGCTGGTCAAGTACCTCGCCGAAGAGGAGCTGTACGAGTGAGCAGCTACAACGCGCGGTTCAGGGTCTGGCGCGGGGACACCGACGGCGGCGGCCTGGAGGACTACACGGTCGAGGTGAACGACGGCGAAGTCGTCCTCGACATCATCCACCGCATCCAGGCCACGCAGGCGGGCGATCTCGCGGTCCGCTGGAACTGCAAGGCGGGCAAGTGCGGGTCGTGCAGCGCGGAGATCAACGGCCGGCCGCGGTTGCTGTGCATGACGCGGATGTCGGTGTTCGACCGCCAGGAGACGATCACTGTCACACCACTGCGGGCCTTCCCCGTCGTCCGCGATCTGGTGACGGACGTGACGTTCAACTACACCAAGGCGCGGGAAGTGCCCGCCTTCGTGCCGCCCGAGGGGGTGAAGGCGGGTGACTACCGGATGCAGCAGATCGACGTGGAACGCTCGCAGGAGTTCCGCAAGTGCATCGAGTGCTTCCTGTGCCAGGACACCTGCCATGTGGTGCGCGACCACGAGGAGAACAAGGCGTCGTTCGCCGGTCCGCGCTTCCTGATGCGAGTGGCCGAGCTGGACATGCATCCCCTGGACGCGGCCGCCCGGTCGGGCCTCGACCGGAAGGCGACGGCGCAGGAGGAGCACGGTCTGGGCTACTGCAACATCACGAAGTGCTGTACGGAGGTGTGCCCCGAGAACATCAAGATCACGGACAACGCACTGATCCCGCTGAAGGAGCGCGCCGCGGACCGCAAGTACGACCCGCTGGTCTGGCTGGGCAACAGGATCGGCCGCCGCCGGGACCAGGCGTGAGGGTCAGCCGGCACCCAGACCGGCCCCGAGGGTCCCGATCCGGCTTTCCAACGGTGTCGATGTTGACGCAGTGGGAGTACTACCGTTCCTGACCAGGGCAAGCTGACCCGCACCGCTCCTTGGCGAGCAGCGGACGCACCCGCGTACGGAAGCCGCCGGTCCGGAACGGCCGCTGGAGTATCCGACCCGGGCCGGCGGCGAGGGTAGTCAGGTACCGGCCCCGCCGCCGGCGGCGGGGCGAAGCCGCCCGGCGCTCCTGCCGGGTGCTCCGGGTCGCGGACACGGAAGGCCGGACATAGCCTCCCAAATGTGATGCCGCCTGCGAGTCGTACCCGGATGTCCGGATTCGGCAGAGCCTTCCTCACCGCGCTGATCGCGGTGTGCTGGCTGGTCCTGCTCCCCGCGCTGACCGCACGCGCCGACGACCCTGTGACCCTGTCCCGCGCGGGGCAGATCACCGACAAGGTGGGGGCGGTCGGAGACCGCGAGGAGCCGGTGGAGGCCGCGCTCGACTCGCTCTACGAGGACCGCCGCATCCAGCTCTTCGTCGTGTACGTACGCGATTTCTCCGGCCGGTCCGCGCAGACCTGGGCCGATGAGACGGCCGACCGCAACGGCCTGGGACAGGAGGACGTGCTGCTGGCCGTGGCCACGCACGACCGGCAGTACGCCTATTCGGTCGACGCGGGTTCGCGGCTCACCGACGAGCAGTTGCGGGACGTGGCGAGCACCGCCATCGAGCCCGCCCTCACGGAGAACGACTGGGCGGGTGCCGCCATCGGAGCCGCCAACGGCTACTCCGCGGTGCTGGCCGGACAGCCCGTGCCCACTCCCACCCTCACTCCTGGCGCCGCCGATCCCGGAACGGGCAGTTCCGACGGCGGCGGCGCCGGGGACCTGATCCTGCCGGTGGCGCTCGTCGGCGGGGCGGGTGCGATCGCCGTTTACGCGTACACGCGGCGCAAGCGACGCGCTTCGGGCCGCACCACCCCCGCCGCGACCGGCTGGGGCTCGGGCGCGGAGCCGCCGACTCCGCTGCCGGAGCTCGACGCGCGGGCCAAGGAAGTGCTGGTGGATACGGACGACGCGGTGCGCACGAGCGAGGAAGAACTCGGTTTTGCCACCGCGCAGTTCGGGGAAGAGGCGGCGGTCCCGTTCACGGAAGCGGTCACCCATGCCAAGACGGAGCTGACGGCAGCGTTCCGGTTGCGGCAGCAACTCGACGACGCGTTCCCGGAGGACGACGCGACGCGTCGGCGGATGCTCGACGAGATCATCAGCCGCTGCGCGGAGGCCAATGAACGTCTGGACACCGTGTCGGAGGACTTCGACCGGCTGCGAGCCCTCGAACGCACCGCTCCGCAGGCCCTGGCCACCGCCGAGTCGGCCTTCCGGGAGCTCGCAGGCCGGATCTCCACGGCGGAGGCGACCCTCGCGGGCATGCGCAGCCGGTACGCGGAATCGGCTGCCGCTCCGGTCGCAAGCGGCATCGAACAGGCCAAGGACCGGCTCCTCTTCGCGACCTCCAGTCTCAACGAGGCCCGCCAGGCCGTGGACGGCGGGGACAACTCCAAAGCCGCCGTATATGTACGGGCGGCCGAGGGCGCGGTCGGGCAGGCGGCCACGCTCGTCGACGCCGTGGACCGGCGCGCCACGGAACTCGCCGAGGCCGCGGGCAAACTGCCGGCCTCGCTCACCGAGACCGAGACGGATCTGGCGGATGCCGGCGGGCTCCTCGAAGGCACCGCCGAGGGGGTTTCGACCGCCGATCTGCGCGGCCGGATCGCCCGCGCCGAGGCGGTAGTCGAGGACGTACGGGCGGAGCTGGCAGCCGGTCCGTACGACCCGATCGACGCGTTGCGCAGGGTCGAGGAGGCGGACGCCGCGCTGGACGAGGCGCTGACGGGGGCCCGTGAGCGGGAGCAGGGAAGTCTCCGGGCCCGCTCGCTCCTCGATCAGGCGATGCTCACCGCACGTGCCACGATCGCCGCCGCCGCCGACTTCATCACCACGCACCGGGGTGCCGTGGGCAGCCAGGCCCGCACCCGGCTGGCGGAGGCCCAGCGGCGGTGGGAGCGGGCCGGGGAACTGGCGGGCTCGGACGATCCGCAGGGCGCGCTGGCCGAGGCGCAGCAGGCGGACGCGCTGGCCGGTCAGGCCCAGAGCCTGGCCGAGCAGGACGTACGGAGCTATGGGAACCAGATCGGACCGGGCGGTGTACAAGGAGGTGGAGGTGGGATGAGCGGGGCAGTGCTGGGCGGGATCATCCTCGGCGGACTTCTCGGCGGCGGCGGGGGCGGCCGGGGCAGGAGCGGCGGTTTCGGAGGGGGGTTCGGGGGTTCCGGGGGCGGCGGGTTCGGTGGCGGGCCCGGCAGTTTCGGCGGCGGGGGCACACGCGGCCGTCGGGGCGGCGGCGGGCGCTTCTGACCGGCGGCGTACGGCTCGTCCTTCGCTTCGGGCTGGTTGCTCTCCGCCGCATGCCTTCGTTCGTTCTCCGCCGGATGTCTTCGTTCGTCGTAGGCCGTCAGTCGTTCTTCTGTCGTCAGTCGTTCTTCACCCAAGGAGAGGTGCCATGACCAAGCAGACCATCCTCGGCCGCGTCACTCAGCTGGCGAAGGCCAACATCAATGCCCTGCTGGACCAGGCGGAGGACCCGCAGAAGATGCTGGACCAGCTGATCCGCGACTACACGAGCAATATCGCGGAGGCCGAGCAGGCGGTCGCCGCCACCATCGGCAACCTCCGGCTGATGGAGCAGGACCACCGGGAGGATGTCGACGCGGCCAGGGAGTGGGGGCAGAAGGCCCTCGTCGCCAGCAGAAAGGCCGACGAACTGCGCGGCGCCGGCTCGGCCGCGGAGGCGGACAAGTTCGACAACCTGGCGAAGGTCGCACTGCAGCGCCAGCTCCAGGCGGAGAATGAGGCGAAGACCGCGGAGCCGACCATCTCCTCTCAGACAGCGGTGGTCGACAAGCTCAAGTCCGGCCTGGACCAGATGAAGACCAAGCTGACGGAGCTCAAGTCCAAGCGTGACGAGCTCGTGGCGCGCGCCAAGTCAGCGCAGGCGCAGAACCAGATGATGGACGCCGTGAAGAGCATCGACGTCCTCGACCCGACCAGCGAACTCAGCCGCTTCGAGGACAAGGTGCGGCGGGAAGAGGCCAGGGCCGTGGGCAAGCAGGAGCTCGCCGCGTCGTCACTGGACGCCCAGTTCGAGCAACTGGACAGCCTGGGCGACAGCGCCGAGATCGAAGCCCGCCTCGCCGCCCTGAAGGCGCCCTGAAGAAGCCGCGTAGAAGCCGTATAAGACGCCGCGATAACGCGCCGGTGGCATCCCGCCGGCGCATCGAATCGCACTCCGACCCGCTGAACCCGAGGGGGACTCAGCACATGCTCATGCTCAGTACATACTCAGCAGCTGCTCGACCGAGAGCTCGGCGGCAGGTGCTCCGTCGGGCAGCGCCAGTTCGAACCAGACCGTCTTGCCGCGCGGGGTCCGCCTCGACCCCCACGCCGCGCTCAGCAGCCCGACCAGTTGCAGCCCGCGCCCGCCCTCATCCGTGTCGCGTGCCCGCCGTCGCCGAGGCTGGACGAGGCCCGCGTCCCAGACCTCGCACACGAGCGTACGGTCGCGCAGCAGTCTGAGCCGGATCTCGCCCTCGCCGTACCGGAGCCCGTTGGTGACGAGTTCACTGACGAGCAGCTCGGTGGTGTCCACCAGGTCGTCCAGGCCCCAGGCGAGCAGTTGCGTGCGGGCCAGTTCACGGGCACGGCCGACGGAGCGCAGTTCGCGCGGCAGGGTCCAGTCTCCGATCGCGTCCGCCGGCAGTCCCTGGATGCGGGCCATCAGCAGAGCTATGTCGTCCTCGCCGTGGCGGGTGTCCAGTGTCGTCAGCACATGGTCACAGACGTCCTCCAGCGGCCGGACCGGTGAGGTGAGGGCCTCGCGAAGTGCCTCCAGGCCCTCGTCGAGCGGGTGGTCGCGGGATTCGACGAGGCCGTCCGTATAGAGGGCGAGGAGGGCGCCCTCCCTGAGCTCCACCTCGACTTCCTCGAAGGGTTCGCC
Source organism: Streptomyces sp. NPDC057136 (assembly GCF_042670885.1). Classification (NCBI taxonomy): domain Bacteria; kingdom Bacillati; phylum Actinomycetota; class Actinomycetes; order Kitasatosporales; family Streptomycetaceae; genus Streptomyces; species Streptomyces sp. NPDC057136. The sequence goes on along the minus strand of NZ_JBHUUV010000038.1, from coordinate 50,226 downwards.
GCCGACGCCGAGCGGCATCCCGGGCGGGACGTCGAGCAGCAGTGCCGGTTCGCCCGGTTCGACCACGACAGGAGGGAGGTGACCGGCGTTGGCGAACGTGCACCGACGGGTGACCGGGTCGTAGACGGCATACACGCAGGTCGCCAGATAGACCTCGGAGAGATCCGCCTCACGGGACTTGTGGGCGGCCCGCGAGGGCCACTGGGCGCCGCCGCCTCCGCCGAAGCCGTCGCTCCGGTCGCCACCACCGGGGGTACCGAGGCCGCGGGCGACCTCGTCGAGGGCGGACAGCACCTCTGCGGGTTCCAGGTCGAGCAGGGCCAGCGTCCGTACGGCGGTGCGCAGCTCTCCCATGGCGACGGCGGCCCGCAGACCGCGGCCCATGACGTCGCCGACGACGAGGGCGGTGCGGTGGCCGGGGAGTTCGATCACGTCGAACCAGTCGCCGCCGACCTCGGTGGCCGTATTGCCCGGCAGATAGCGGCAGGCGATGTCGAGGCCTGCGGCCTCGGGGTCGCCCGGGGGGAGCAGACTGCGCTGGAGGATCAGGGCGCGCTCGTGCTCGCGGCGGTAGAGGCGGGCGTTGTCGATACAGACGGCGGCCCGGGCGGCCAGTTCGGTGGCCAGTGCCCGGTCCCGCTCGCCGAAGGACTCGCTGCCCTTCGTCCGGGAGAACTGGACGAGGCCGACGACCGTGTCGTGGGCGACCATCGGCACGGCGAGCGTGGAGTGGACGAAGCTGCTGTCGTCGCCGGGCACGTCCTCGACATGTCCGGTGCGCAGGGCGACGGCGCAGGGTGAGTGGAACGGATAGCGGTGGACCGAGCCGAGGGCAGGTGGGCCGGTGCGCCCGTCGGGTGCGGCGCTCTCCGGTTCGGTGGCGGACAGCGCGTCGGAGACGGCGCTGGCCATGGCGACCCGGCGCAGTTCGGCCGAGCCGCCGGACTCCCGGTTGCGTGAGCCCCAGCTGCCGGGCGGCGCCTCTTCGCCCGTGAGCAGTCCTTGGTACAGATCGACGGAAGCGAGGTCACAGAAACCGGGCACGGCCACGTCGAGGAGTTCGCGAGCGGTGGTCTCCAGGTCCAGGGAGTTGCCGATGCGTGCGCCGGCTTCGTTGAGGAGGGCGAGGTTGCGGCGGGCGCTGGCTGCCTCACGGGCGGCCATGTGCCGGCGGGTGACGTCGGTGGCCAGCCCCGCGACACCGACGGGCCGCCCGGCCCCGCTGTGCACCCGGTAGAGATTCATCGACCAGTGGCGGCTGTCACCGGCACCGGGTGCGCTGCCCACCAGCTGGAGGTCGGTGACGGCTTCCCCGGTCTCCAGCACACGCTTCAGAGTGCTGGACAACCGGTCGGCCTCGTGGCCGGAGAGGTAGTCGTCGACCGTGCGCCCGCGATGGTCGTCGGCTTCCCCGCCGAAGACGGTGGCAAACCGCTGGTTGGCCCGTACGACGGTGAAGTCCGTACCGAACAGCACGAAACCGAAAGGAGATTGGCCGAATATGGCCTGTGATGCCGCAAGGTCCGTTTCGATCAGACGCAAGGCCCGGACGTCGACCACGATGCAGAGCGCGGCCCGTTCTCCGCTCGCCGTCTCGCTCGGCATGACATAGATCTCGGCAACACCGTGCGCACCGTCCTCGCCCGGCATCCGGAACGGGACGAAGCCCGTCCACTCCTTGCCGTCGAGGATCTCGGCGACCCTCCGGCGGCCTTCGTCCCGGAGCTCGGCAGGCATGAACGCATCGACCGGATCCCTGCCCACCACCTCGTGAGAGGCCATGCCGAACAGACCGGCGGCACGCCGGCTCCACTGCTCGATCAGCCCGTCGGGCCCGATCGAGAAGGAGGCGATCCTGACGTAGTCATAGATCGAGCCAGGTGGGCTGCTCTGCCACACGATGTCGCCCGCTGTCCCAGGTATCTCGCTCACGCGACCGTCCCCTCCAGCTCACACACCGGACCGGTCCTGCCCGCAGTATTCAGCACTACGGCCCTTACCGACACGGCGTTCACGATCACAGCAAGGTCTCAGTCCCTTTCAGCCAGGTTCTGCCCGACCTCTGGTGATCGCTGTGCGTCCCACCCCACTCCTAACCAGGGAGAGCCAGCTCGAACCACACGGTCTTGCCACTCTTTCCTCGGCGGGTCCCCCAGCGGCGCGCGGAACCGGCCACCAGCTGCAGTCCGCGGCCCCCTTCGTCATCCGGTCCCGCACTGCGTTCGGTGGGCACATCCGGAAGCGGATCGGAGACTTCCACCAGCAGTCCGGGCGGGGCGGGCGACCCGGACGGAGACGAACTGTCGGTCGACGGAGATGAACTGTCGGCCTCGGCACCACTGTCGGGACGGGGCCTCACGAGCCGTACACCGATGGGTCCGGAGGCATAGCGCAGGGAATTGGTCACCAACTCGCTGACGAGCAGTTCGGTCACATCGGCGAGCGCTCCGTCGAGCCCCCAGGAGCGCAGGGTGTCACGGACCGCATGCCGGGCGCTGCGCACGGAGCCGGGAACCGCCGGAAAAGTCCAGGCAGCGCAGTCGCCGTCGGTGTCGATCACGCCGATCACTTCCCAAGACCAGCAACAGGGCTCTCCCCGGAAAGGGGAATAACCAGCACATACCCGTCATTAGGTGCGAGCTACCGCCCCGGGCGGCGCATAGGGCGTACGGGTGTACGCCGGTACGCCCCTGGAGGCGGTGAATGCGGGCCGCTGACGTGCTCCCCCTCCTCAAGTCGTCTCGCGTCCTCGCTGATCTGCTCCAGGTTCGAGCTTCTCGACGGCGACGTCCTGGAGCCACAGGTCAACCTCCAGGCCGAGCGCGCCACGCTGCGAGCCGCTGCCGCCAGGCTCCTGGACGGCACCCCGTTGCGCTCGGAGAGCGGTCGCGACACCGCGTCGGCGCTGGCCAACGAGCGCGCGATCACCGCGGTTCGACTTGGAGCTCCATGCGGCCCGCGAGGACACAGGGCCGGCCCGCCTGCCTGCTCGACGCCGTCCGGTACGCGGAGTCTGAGCAGGGGCGTCCCGTGCAGCCGGTCACAACAGGTCGCCGCTGGCCCTGAGGTCGTCGAAGAGCAGCTGGTCGACGGGCGGAACCCGTCCGCGATCTGCGTACGAGAACCAGTCCATCTCCTCGATCTCGCTGCTCACCGCCAACGTCCCCTCGTAGTCCGCGGTGTAGCAACTCATGCGCACCATGGCGCCGCCGGGCAGATCGGGCACCTCGGCCTCGTACGTACCCACGTGTACCGCGGTGCCCGCTTCGAGGAGCACCGTCAGCTCCTCCTTGATCTCGCGGAGCAGGGTTTCCAGGTCGCTCTCCGCACCCTCCCTCTTGCCACCGGGGATGTAGAAAACGTCCTTCCCCCGTGGCCGTGCGCAGAGAATCCTGCCGCCCTCCACACGTACCCACGCCACCGTGTCGATCAGGACCGACATCACTCCACCTTCGCCGTCCGAAACCCACGTCAGGCAGGACCTTAGCGGGACGGACGCCGCCCACCGGTCTGCGCTCAGCCCTCCAGGCTTTCGATTGCCTCGGCCAGCCACTTCTTCTCCTCGGCTCCGGTGGCTCGAGCGATGCGCAGCATGCCCTGCCGGAAGAGACCGGACGCCTCCTCGGCCCGTACCGGCTCGCCGTCGCGGTAGAAGAAGCTCGCCGGGGTGTCGAGAAAGGTCTGCCGACGACGGAGGACCGCGGCCTGCTCGGCACGGTCCGGGAGGTGGTGCAGGAACGCAAGCAGTGTGAAGAAGCGCTGCCCGTCGGTGATTTCGGCCTCTTTGGGGTTTCGAAGCCGGGCTTGCAGCTCGGTGCGACCCGCCTCGGTAAGGGACAGGATCCGGCGGGGTGCAGCACCGCTTCCGGGCTCCGTGCGCTGCTCGACCAGACCCGCTTTCACCAGCCGGGAGATGGCCGGGTAGAGCGCCCCGTCACTCACCGGGCGGATGTGGCCGCTGAGGCCCTGGATACGGGCTTTCAGCTCGTACCCGTGCAGGGACTCCTCGAAGAGGAAACCCAGAATCGACAGCTCCAGCATGCACCGAGCTCCTTCCTGCGCCCGTCAGCGCACTTGCCTGTCCCTTGCCGTCATGCTATCTCTTTTCGCTATACCTCGATTAGAGGTATAGCGAAAAGAGGGGTGCAGTCATGGGGGCAGCAGAACACCGGCGCCGGCTGGTAGTGCTCGCGTATCCGGTCTACTTCGAGCTTCTCGCGGGAGTCACGGCCGGGATCATCAACATGGTCTGGGTGGCGCGGCTCGGCGGGGACGCTGTCGCCGCGGTGGCTGTTGCCACGAATGTCGAGAACCTGCTGCTCGGCGTCATCCTCGTCGCCGGCTCGGGAACGACCGTGCTCGTCGCACGGGCCAGGGGCGCTGCGGATCCGGCAGCAATGCGCTCCGCCATACGCGGCGGATGGGCCCTGTGGGCACTGGTCACACCCTTGGTCGCCATCGGTGGATACCTGTGCCGCGAACCGCTGGCTCTGCTCGTGCTCGGGGGCGGCAATGGCGACTCGCTGCCCCTCACCACCGGCTATTTCTCTATCGCACTGCCGGGAATCGCGGTGTTCTTCGCCACCAACGTCGTCGACGGCATCCTGAAGGGCGCGGGCGACACGCGCACCCCGATGAAGCTCGCGGTCCTCGCGAACGGACTGATTCTCGGACTGGACCCCTTGCTCATCCTGGGGTTCGACCTCGGGGTGCGCGGGGCGGCGATCGCCACAGTGCTGGGCCGGACGGTCGCGCTCGTCTGCGGTTTTGTGGCGCTGCACCGCAACGGCGTACTGCGGCAGGCCACCCAAGCGACACCGAACCGGGGCGGGTCGCTCAGCGTCGATGCGCGCAGGACAGCAGCGACAGGACTTCCCATGTCAGCTGACTTCGTCGCCAGGATGGCCGGGGCGCTCGCACTCGTCGCCATCGTCGCCCGGATCGGCGTCAGCGAGGTCGCCGCATACGGGATCGCAACGAAGGCGATGTACGTCGCGACTATGGCCTTCTACGCGGTACGTCAGGCTGCCGCCATCCGCACCGCCCATCTGCTCGGTGCCGGACGCGACGAGAGGCGAGCCATCGGACGACAGGTGTTGCTCCTCGCCGGGTCACTCGGGCTCACGGCCATGCTGACGCTGCTCGCTGCCGGACCGTGGATCATGCAGGCCTTCGGCAGCGATGGAGAGGTGGCCGAGGCCGGGGCACTCTATCTGCGGTGCCTGGGACCGTACCTGGTGCTCCTGGCTTGCTTCATCGCGCTGGGCGGGGTGTTCGAGGGCAGCGGTGACAGCCCGGCCCTCGCGCGGATCACCGCGTGCGGAGTGGTGATTCAACTGGCGCTGGCGTACGGCATATCGGGGTGGGGCCTGCCTGGGATCTGCCTGGCCATGACACTTTCGATGGCGCTGCAATGCGCAGCCGTCGCCAGGGCGTACCGGCGTACGGAACAGCCTGAGGCTGCAGAGCGCGACAAAAGTCGGCCGGAAACCCCGGTCTCCGAACCCGACAGCACGCCTGCCGACAATCGTCTTGCCTAATGAACGCCGGGCAGCTCCCGGCGACCCGCCAGCTCGGGCGGGGCGCTGCGGCGGGCTGCCAGCAGCCGTCCCTGGTCGAAGACGGCGCCGGCCACCACCACGGAAGCGTTCATACGCGGGAGCGTAGCCGCCCCGGACAGGTCCGGGAGATGCCGGGCTCGCCGGGGGCAAGCCGGGAAATCGGCGCCACCTTTATGGTCGGGCGCTCTGTCCCACGCGCTCCACCCAGTACAGCTGCTTGTGCCCGCGACTGTCGAGGCCGTCCGCGATCTTCTGGGCCTCGTCCTGCGTGGCATACCTGCCGACGCGGTAGCGGTTCCCGTTGTCGTCCTGCCGTATCACCAACCAAGGGAGCACCGCGCCGCTGTCGCTCATCGTGTCCCTCCCGAGCATGTTGCCCCTCTCCCCACCGGAGTGCACGTCTCTAAGGATCCCCAGGAAACCGCAGTACGCATATGCCCGAGCCTACGCCTGACCTTTACTCAGCGGATGCGTCTTTACACAAAGAGATACGCATCAAGCCATACGTACGGGGGCGCACCTTTCCGGATGCGCCCCCTGGACCCCCGACGCGCGCGATTCGCCGGCCCGTCACTCCCCCGCCGCACGCACCGCAGGCATCACAGGCATCGGCAGCAGCACCGGTCCGGCCATCGGCTCCTTGCGGCACGCGTCCCCGCACTCCGCGTCCAGCGAGCAGCACAGGGAGCAGATCGGCCCCGACTGAACCGGGCAGTCGGCGATGTCCGGCAGCTCGTACGCGGTCTCGCACACCGCGCACAGGTGGGTCGCGGTGATGTCGGCGACCTCGACGTCCGGCCCGTTCACCGGGTTCGGACGGGCCAGGTAGTACTTCCCCTTGGTGGCCCACGCGATCAACGGGCAGAGCACGAGCGACAGTCCGGCCGCGATGAAGGTCGAGAACGCTTCCGCGTACTCCCCGAAGAGCCCGAAGAAGGCCAGGATCGAGACGGTCGAGGCGATCACCATCGCCCCGAATCCTGCTGGGTTCACCGCGTACAGATAGGCGCGCTTGAACTCGATGTACGGCGGGCTGAGCCCGATCCGCTTGTTGATGACCAGGTCGGCGGCGACGGCCACGATCCAGGCGATGCCCACGTTGGAGTAGAAACCCAGCAGCTTGTTGAGGGCCGCGAACATGTTCATCTCCATCAGCGTGAGCGCGATGGCGAGGTTGAGGAAGATGTACCAGACGCGGCCCGGATGTTTGTGGGTGATCCGGGAGAAGAAGTTCGACCAGGACAGCGAGCCGCTGTAGGCGTTGGTCACATTGATCTTGATCTGCGAAACGATCACGAAGATCGCGGCGGCGGGGAGCGCGAAGGACCCCAGCCATGGCTTCAGGGCCTCGATCTGCGGTGCGATCGGCTCCAGGGCGTGTGTCCTGCCGACCGCCTCAAGGGCGACGAAGGCGAGCAGTGCCCCGCCGAGCTGCTTCGCGGCTCCGATGATGACCCAGCCCGGTCCGGCCGCGAGGACAGCCAGATTCCACCGCCGCTTGTTGGCCTCCGTCTTGGCCGGCATGAAGCGCAGATAGTCGGCCTGCTCCCCGATCTGGGCGATGAGCGAGAGCGCCACCCCCGTACCCAGCCCGAAGGCGATCCAGGAGAAGCCCGAGCCGGCGCCCTCCGTACCGCCGAAGGAGGCGAAGTCGCCCCAGGCGTCGGGGGCTTCGAAGGCGAGGACCACGAACGGCAGCACCATCCCGATGATCCAGACCGGCTGCGTCCACGCCTGCACCTTGGCCAGTGCGCCCATGCCACGGAACACGATCGGGATGACGATCAGCGTGGTGACCAGATAGCCGGCCTCCACGGGGAGCCCGACCGCCTGATGCATGGCCTGCGCCATGATCGACCCTTCGAGCGCGAAGAAGATGAAGGTGAAGGACGCGTAGATCAGCGAGGTCAGCGTCGAGCCGAAGTAGCCGAAACCGGCGCCCCGCGTGACCAGGTCCATGTCCAGCCCGTACTTCGCGCAGGCCCGGGCGATCGGAATGCCCGTCACGAAAATGATCACTGCGGCGGCGAGGATCGAGGCGAGCCCGCTGGTGAAGCCGTAGGTGAAGACGATCGAGGCCCCGATGGCGAAGTCGGCGAGATAGGCGATTCCGCCGAGCGCCGTGCCCGCGACCATCGAGGGCGACCAGCGCCGGAAGGAATGCGGCGCGTAGCGGAGCGAGTAGTCCTCACGACTCTCGTCGGCGGCGAGCCTCGCATAGCTGCGCCTGGGCGCTCCGGGTCCTTCCTGTGTGCTCGGGTCCGGCGCATCGGCCGTGGTGGGGGTGGCGGTGTCCGTCATCGGCGACTTCCCGTTCGTCGGTCCGGAGTGCGGGTAACGAACGGGAAGGTAGGAGCCGGACATGACAATTTGTTGATACCGGTGATTGCCCCTGGGTAACGGGAGCCGCTGGGGCGTTAACTCGGCGTCACGAGCGGCGGACAAGCCGTTCAGATACCGGTCACACGACAGGAACCCTCCGCCGACGGGCGGTTGAGCTCACCTGAGCCAACAGGCGGCCGGGGACACTCGAGCCGACGAGCGGCCGGGCTCATTTGACCGGCAGATGGTAGGCGATCCGGTAGCGGTCGGCAGGCACCACCACATCCGCTGTTTCCACGGCCCGGCCCGACGCGTAGTACGTCCGCTCGATCACCATCACCACATGGCCCGGTACGCCGCCGAGTGCCAGGAGTTCCTCCGCAAGCCCCGGCCTCGCGCCGACGTCCTCGGCCACGTTGTCCACGACGACATCGATGGCCGCCATCCGGTCGACCACCCCGCAGCCGCCCAGCGGTCCCTCCTCGGGCAGCATCACCGGCGTGCGCCCCGTGACCGCCAGCGGCTCCCAGGAGGTGGACAGCATCATCGGCTCGCCCGCTTCCCGGAAGACGTATCTCGTACGCATCACCCGGTCACCCGGTTCGATGCCGAGCCGTTCGGCGATCTCCGCGCTCGCCTCCTCCTGCTCACTGCGCGACTCCCAGGTGCCACGCGTCCCGTCCGCCGTCTGTTCCTGGCGAAAGGGGTTGGCGCCGACGCCCGTCCGGTAGCCGGAGCGGGCGATACGGCGCGGGACGGGGCGCTCGCGCACATAGGTGCCGGAACCGGAGCGCCCTTCGACCAGCCCCTCGGCCATCAGTACCTTGCGCGCCTCCAGGGCGACGGTGTCCGAGACCCCGTATTCCTCGCGAATCCGGGCCTGCGACGGCAGGCGGGTATGGGGCGGCAGAGCGCCGTTGACGATCTTCTCCCTGAGATCGCTCGCAACGCGCAGATAGGCGGGCTGCTCACCGAAAGTCACAGGCCACTCCCAACAGGTTGACAGACTGCGACAGCGTCGCAACCGTCGGTTGTGAACCGCAAGCGCTGGCCAAAGTTTCACTCGAAGTGATGATTCACCGACGTCCGGCGCATATCTCGAACATCAGCGCGGCATCAGCGCCAGGGGAGCCCCGGTCAATTCCTGCAGCGCCCTGCCCCTCCGTAACTGTCGGACCCCTTGACCTCATTTAGACCGACCCGCAAATGGGGGGTGGAAGAAGGAGCGGGGCTGGGTGCGTGCAGCTGCAAGGCGGAGGAGGGAGTCAACGCGGAGCGTTGGTGACTGACGACAACGCCGCAGATGTGCGTGCCCAGCCCCGCGACGCCGCCCCCCATTTGCCGGTCGGTCTTAGTCCAGATCAATACCTTCCTGTGCAGCACGGCTCTCGCTACCCTTCCAGCCCGGCCGCACAGCAACGAGCCTCATGCATCGAAGATGCCTGCCCAGGCTGACCGTTGCCACCTGGTTCTACTGACAGGACCGGAAAGCCCCTGCACTTACTCTCACCGCCTGACCGGTGAGAGTAAGTGCAGGATGCAGCCGGATCCATCACAGCCAGTGATGGTCACCAGCAGCCAGCCCGGGATTTCACACCTAGGCGGTGGGGAACTGCAAGGCCCAGGAGTTGAGACGGCCCGTGTCGGCTGCCGCGTTGTCGCTGACGCGGAGCTTCCAGGTGCCGTTGGCGACCTCCGACGACGCGTTCACCGAGTAGGTGGTGTTCACGTTGTCGGCGCTGCCGCCCACCCCGTACGCCTTCAGGGTGTAGACCGAACCGTCGGGCGCGATCAGGTCTATCTTCAGGTCGCCGATGTACGTGTGCGTGATGTTGACCGGGACGCTCAGCGCGGCCGGCGCGTTACCGGCGACACCGGTGACGGTGACCGGGGCCTCGACCGTGGAGTTGTCCGCGATCGCGTAGCCGGTCGTGTTCTCGAACTTCGGTCCGGGCGGCGTGACCGTGCCGCTGCCGACGTTCAGCAGCCGGTTCGGCGAGCCGGTGCCCGGGTTGGTCACCACGCCGGTCGAGGACGCCGCGACCAGGCCGGCCGAGACCTGCGCAGGGGTCTGGCCCGGATTGTCCGCCAGGTAGAGGGCGGCGGCACCGGCCACGTGCGGGCTCGCCATCGACGTACCGGAGATGGTGTTGGTGGCGGAGTCGCTGGTGTTCCACGACGAGGTGATCGAGGAGCCAGGGGCGAACAGGTCCAGGACCGTGCCGTAGTTGGAGAAGCTGGAGCGGGCGTCGGTGCTGGTGGTGGAGCCGACGGTGATGGCCTCGGTGACGCGCGCCGGGGACTTGGTGGAGGCGTCGGTCGACTCGTTGCCCGCCGCGACGGCGTACGTGATGCCCGATGCGATGGAGTTGCGCACGGCGGTGTCGAGCGCGGAGTCGGCGCCGCCGCCGAGGCTCATGTTGGCGACGGCCGGCTTGACGGCGTTGGCCGTCACCCAGTCGATGCCGGCGACGACCTGCGCGGTGGTGCCGGAACCGCTGTTGTCGAGCACGCGGACGCCGACGATCTTCGCCTTCTTGGCGACGCCGTACGAGGTGCCGCCGACGGTGCCCGCCACGTGGGTGCCGTGGCCGTGGCCGTCCTGCGCGGTGTTGTCGTTGTCGATGGCGTCGTAGCCGTACGAGGCCCGGCCGCCGAAGTCGCTGTGGCTGATCCGCACACCGGTGTCGATGATGTACGCGGTGACGCCCTCGCCCGCCTTGTCGGGGTAGGTGTAACTCTGGTTCAGCGGGAGGGTCTTCTGGTCGATCCGGTCCAGGCCCCACGAGGGCGGCGAGGGCTGGGTTCCCGAGATCGTGAAGGTGCGGTTCTGGACGACGGACTCGACGGCCGGGTCCGCGGCGAACTTCTTCGCCTCCGAGGCCGAGAGTTCGACGGCGTAGCCGTTGAGGGCAGCGCGGTAGGTCTTCTTGATCTCGGCGCCGTACTCCTTGGCGAGCGCCTTGCCGGACGCGGAGCTCGCGTCGGCCGCCGATTCGTCGAGAGTGACGATGTAGCTGCCGCTGATGGCGCCCGGGGCGCCGGCGTTCTCGATCCGGCCTTCCGGCGCGGTCTCCGAGGCGGTGGCGGGGAAGGCCGCCGCGGTGGTGAGCGCCATGGCGGCACCGGCTATGACGCTCGCCGCGGCCATTCTTCGACGCGTGTAGGGGGTCTGACGCATGTGAGGGGTCCTCCTCATCGGCGGTGCCCTGGTGGGGGATATGCAGCATGGGCATGTCAATTCAGCCATCGCCCACGCTGTGCACGCTGTTCCTGGGGTCGGCATGACCTGCTGCCGACGAAAGATTGGCTGATCCATAGGAATCGCACAAGAGTGCCCTGGGAATTGCTATGCACCCGACATTCACCTGCCATCCGCCTGACATGCTGGCCGCCATGACCGCATACCACTGCCCGCAGGACGGCACCCGCGCCGACACGACCACGCTGACCTGGTGTTGTCCGGTCTGCCGGGGTCCTTGGGACCTCGACTTCGGAATCACCGAACCGCTCTCCCTCAACTCCCTCACCGGCCGCGTCAATTCACTGTGGCGTTACGAAGAGGTGCTGCCGCTCGCCGCCCCGACGACCACGCTCGGCGAGGGCCGCACGCCGCTCGTCCCCCTCACCGGCACGGTCTCGGCCAAGCTCGACTTCCTCATGCCGACGCTCTCGTTCAAGGACCGCGGAGCCGTGATGCTCGCCGAGCTCGCCCGGCGGCTGAATCCGGAACGTGTGGTGGCCGACAGCAGCGGGAACGCGGGCACCGCCGTCGCCGCCTACTGCGCCCGGGCCGGGCTGCCCTGCACCGTGTACGTCCCCGAGGGGACCTCCCCGAAGAAGACCGAGCAGATCCGGGCCCACGGCGCCCGGCTGGAAATCGTCCCCGGTGACCGCGAGGCCACCGCACGGGCCGCCCGCGCCGCCGCGGACGCCCCCGGCACCTTCTACGCCTCGCACGTCTTCAACCCGTACTTCCTGCACGGCACCAAGACCTATGTGTACGAGATGTGGGAGGACCTCGGCGGGAGCCTGCCGGACGCCATCGCGGTCCCCGTCGGCAACGGGACGCTCCTCCTCGGCGCGGCCCTCGCCACCGCCGAACTGCACGCCCAGGGCCTCATCGAGCGGCGCCCCGCCCTGATCGCCGTGCAGGCGGAGGCCGTCTCCCCACTGGCCGCCGCCTTCCGGGCGGGCGCCGACGACCTGCTCGACGCCGCGGGCGAAGGGCCCGCCGCCCCCACGCTCGCCGAGGGCATCGCCATCCCCCGCCCGCCGCGCGCCCGCCAGATCCTGGCGGCCGTACGCGAATCGGGCGGCACCTTCCTCACCGTGACGGAGGACCGCATCCGCAGCGCACAGCTGGATCTGGCCGCCCGCGGTTTCTACGTCGAGACGACAGGGGTCGCCTGCTGGGCGGCCGTGGGCGACTGGACCGACCGCAGCGTGGTCGTGCCGCTGTGCGGCGCCGGACTCAAGACCGGTCTGGCCGCCCCGCACTGAACAGGGGTCAGTCACCGCTCCAGAAGGTGTCGGGCTCGATGAGGACCGCGGCGCGCTCCTCATCGAGCCGGGACTTCGAAGCACACCGGTCCGCCACGCGTGCCGTGCACACGTCCGCGCCGCCGGATTCCCTACCTTCGTACAGTGAGACTCTCGCGCATCTCTCTGCTGACGTCCTTGGTCGCGGGCACTCTGATCGCGCCCCTGCCACCCCTCTCCCACGCGGCCGCCCACCCCGGAACACCACCGGCCGCAGCCTGCGCGCCCCCGCACGGCAGTGACGCCTCCTGGGCGCAGACCTCCACCCGGTTCGGCGAAGCCGACGGGTACGACGCCTATGTCGGCAACGGATATCTGGGCCACCGAGTGCCCGCGGCGGGCGCCGGATACGCGGCGACGGGTGAGAAGACCGGCTGGCCGCTGTACACGCCGCGCTACGACGGCGCCTTCGTCTCCGGGCTGTACGCCCGCGACAAGAAGACCGCCGAGGGCCGCGACGTGATCGCCGCCCTGCCGAGCTGGACGACGCTGGACGTACGCGTCGGTAAGGAGACCTACGGTTCCGGCACCCCGGCCGGCCGCGTCTCGCGCTACCGCCAGACGGTCCTCCTGCGCTGCGGCGTGGTCGTCACCTCACTGCGCTGGACCACGGCCGACGGCCGCGCGACCGACCTGACGTACGAGGTGCTGGCCGACCGCTCCGACGTCCACACCGGCGCCGTACGCCTGCGGATGACGCCGCACTGGGACGGCGAGGCGACCGTGACCGGTCGCCTGGACGGGCGCGGCGCGCGCCGGGTCACAGTGGCCGACGACGGCACCTTCCGCCCCCTGGGCAGCGGTACGGCGGGGGCCATCGCCCAGACGATGCGGCGCGGTTCGGGGGTCGTCGAGATGCTGCGGCCCCAGTCGAAGACCACGCCCGAGGCGCGGGCCACGCCTGTACGCAACGGGCGCACCTACACCTTCGAGAAGTACGTGGGGGTCGACACCGCCCTCACCTCCCGCGATCCGCTCGGGTCCGCCCGCGCCGCCGCCTACCGTGCCGCCCGGCGCGGCTGGCCGGGTGTCTACGCGGCCAACGCCGCCGCCTGGCGCGAGGCGTGGTCCGCCGACATCGCCGTGCCGGGCAGCCCCGAGCTCCAGGCCTGGCTGCGGGCCGCGCGCTACGGGCTGCTCGCCGGCACCCGCCCCGGCTCCTCGGACAGCATCGCGCCGGCCGGCCTGACCAGCGACAACTACGCGGGCATGGTGTTCTGGGACGCCGAGACATGGATGTACCCGGGACTCCTCGCGACCCATCCGGAACTGGCCCGTTCCGTCGTCGAGTACCGCTACCGGACCCGGGGCGCCGCCGCCGAGAACGCCCGGAAACTCGGCTACCGCGGGCTGTTCTACCCCTGGACGAGCGCGAGCAAGGGGCGGCTGGACTCCGAGTGCCAGAGCTGGGACCCGCCGCACTGTCTGACGCAGAACCACCTCCAGGGCGACATCGCCCTCGCCGTCTGGCAGTACTACCTGGCCACCGGGGACCGCGCCTGGCTGGCCGAGCGCGGCTGGCCGCTCCTGAAGGGCATCGCCGACTTCTGGCAGTCGCGCGCCACCGCGAACGACGACGGCAGCTACTCCGTGAAGAACGTGGCCGGCCCCGACGAGTACAGCAACGGCGTCACCGACGGCGTCTTCACCAACGCCGTCGCCGCCACCGCGCTGCGCCGCGCGACCCGTGCGGCGGAACTGCTCGGCCGTCCGGCGCCCGCCGCCTGGACGCGGCTCGCGAACGGCCTGCGCATCCCGTACGACAAGAAGCGGAAAATCTTCCTCCAGTACGCGGGCTACAACGGCTCGACCATCAAGCAGGCCGACACCGCCCTGCTGATCTACCCGCTGGAGTGGCCGATGGAGCCGGGCGCGGCTGCCGCCACACTCGACCACTACGCCGCGCGCACCGACCCCGACGGCCCCGCGATGACGGACTCCGTGCACGCCGTCGACGCGGCCACGATCGGGGAGCCGGGCTGTGCCACGTACACCTATCTCCAGCGTGCAGTCCGGCCGTTCGTCCGCGGCCCGTACGCCCTCTTCTCCGAGGCGCGCGGCGAGAAGTCAGGGGCGCAGGACCCGCTCTCCGGTTTCCCCGCCGAGGACTTCCTCACCGGGAAGGGCGGATTCCTCCAGGTCTTCACGCACGGGCTCACGGGGCTGCGGCTGCGTGAGGACGGGGTACGGCTCGATCCGATGCTGCCACCGCAGCTGCGCGAGGGCGTCACGCTGACGGGGCTGCGCCACCAGGGGCGTACGTACGAGGTGGCCATCGGCGACCGGCGGACCGAGGTCCGGCTGACGTCCGGTGCCCCGTTCACGGTCCACACCCCCGCCGGCCCGCGCCGTCTCACCACCACACTGACCCTGCCCACCCGGCGCCCCGATCTGACGCCGACGTCCAACGCGGCGCGGTGCCGCCCGGCGACGGCCACCTCCGAGACCCCCGGTCTGTACGCGGCGGCCGCGGTGGACGGCAGCCCGGCGACGGGCTGGTCGCCGGACGGCGCGAAGGGCGCTTTGTCGGTGGACCTGGGCCGGGTGGCCGCGGTCACCTCCTTCGTACCGCGATGGAGCGACGTACGGCCCGAGTCGCACCGGCTGGCGACCTCGCTCGACGGCCGCCACTGGCAGCCGTACCGGTCGGGTACGGCTGCCAGGTATGTGCGGGTGACGGTGACCTCGGCGGACGAGGAGAAGCCTGCGGGCATCGCCGAGCTGACGGTGGGGGCGGCCGGGACGGCCGGATAGGCGGGCGAGGCCGTCGCGGAGGTCAATGGGCGGCGGAGGCGGCTGCTTCCGCTCGCGACGCCTGGAAGCGTTGGAAGTGTGCGGTACGTTCCCCGGCGGCCAGCAAGGGCGCGAACAGGGCGCGTTCCAGGTCGAGTCCGGCCTCCAGAGGGCCCTCCATGCTCGCGTCGACGGCCTGCTTGGCGGCGGCCAGCGCACCGGCCGGACAGGCGGTGTAGCGCCGGGACCAGTCGCGGGCCGTCGGGGTGAGCTCTTCCTCGGGGACGACGGCGTCGACCAGTCCGATACGGGCCGCCTCGTCGGCGTGCACCATGCGCCCGGAGAAGATGATGTCCTTCGCCCGGGACAGCCCGATCAGCCGGGGCAGCCGCTGGGTTCCTCCGGCGCCGGGGATCAGGCCCAGCGGTGTCTCGGGAAGCGCGAAGCGGGCGGTGGGCGTGCAGATGCGTACGTCGGCGGCCAGGGCGAGTTCGCAGCCCCCGCCCAGGACGAAGCCCTCCATGGCGGCGATGACCGGAACGGGCAGCGCGGCGACCTCCCGGGTCAGACGGCTGATCCGCTCGGCGTACTCCGCCACCTCGTCCGGCGGCAGCGTACCCATCTCCTTGACGTCGCCGCCCGCCGAGAAGTGGCCGTGGGCGCCGGTGAACACCACGGCGCGCAGCCCGTCCCGGGCTTCCAGTTCGCGCAGCGCCAGCTCGGCGCCGAGCTGCTGGGCCGTGTCGAAGAGGTTGAGCGGCGGCCGGTCCAGGCACACCCAGGCCACGGCGTCCACGTAGCTGACCCGTACCGTCACAGCAGTCCTCCGTTGACTTCGAGGACCTGCCCATTGATGTACGAGGCGGCCGGGCTGACCAGGAACACCGCGGCGTTGACCGCCTCCTGGGGCGTTCCCGCCCGCCCGGCCAGCAGGCGCGGCCAGTACGCCGCCTTCAACCGTTCGTCCGCGCAGACCGCTTCGCCCATGCCTACGGTGAGGATTCCGGGCGACAGACAGTTCACCCGGACACGGCGGCCGGCGAACTCCACCGCGCAGCAGCGGGTGAACGCCTCGATCGCCGCTTTCGACGCCACGTACGCGCTCGCTCCGGGGGCGATCCGGCCGGTCATCGCGGAGGACAGGGTCAGGATGGTGCCGCCGCCGCTGCGTTCCAGATGGGGCAACGCGGCCTGGACGGTGTGGAATACGCCGTCCACGTTCGTACTCATCACATCCCGCCAGTCCGCCGGGCTGAGCTTTCGCACCGTGCCGTTGCGGGTGATGCCGGCGTTGGCAACCACGATGTCCACGCCGCCGAACCGGTCGGCCGCCTCGGCCATCAGCCCGTCGACGGACGAGGGGTCGCGCACATCAGCCGCACGGTAGGCCGCGAACTCCCCGTAGCGTTCGACGAGTTCACCGACCTGCCCCTCTCCCCTGGCGCCGCACATGACCTGTGCCCCCGCTTCGAGGAACCCCTCGGCGAGATACCGGCCGAGTCCGGCGGTGCCGCCCGTGACGACCGCCCGCATGCCGGCGAGAACCCCTTCGCCGCGCGGGTGTTCAGCCGTCCCAGGCCTGGGCACCGGCACACCGGCCACCGTCGGAATCGCATCAACACTCGGGACGCCCATGGGTCAACCTTCTGTCGTGCCACCTGATCAGCGGTCATCGTGCCACCGGGTTTACGGCCACTCGCCGTCCTACACGCCCACGTCGGAGTGATTCCGGGGCGCCCTCCTCGCACGGTCGTACGAGGCAGAGGAAACGACACGGCCCGATCACCCGAACGAGGCTCTCTGACTTGGACGTTGGCCCTTCGGTGGCCGAAAATTAGCCAGCCCCCCAGAGCCCGTCGACGCTGTCGGCCACCGAACCACGGGATGCCTCTCTCCATGGATTTCTCCACCTCCTCCCCCGGTACCGTCCCCCTCGGCCACCCGGCGGACGCCGAGCCGTTCCCGTACGAGATCGCCGGCGCCCACGCGGACCTGGGAACCGTCGTCGGCATGGACGACTGGGCCGAGCGAGCCCGCGTCCCGGACCGCCACCGGCCCGGCCACCACCTGAACGGCGCGACCATCACGAAGCTTCTCGGCGTACAGGGAAAGAGCTGGGACCCGGCACACTTCGCGGGTATCGACCCGGTCGTCGCCGTCGCCCGGCAGGCCCTGGACCGTGCCGGACTCGCCCCCTCCGACATCACCACGGTCGTCGTCGTCACCTGCACGCCCTACCAGGTGATGCTGGACCAGGACGCCTTCGCGCTCATGCGGCAGTTGGGAATTCCCGACCTCGTCCCGCCGGTACAACTGGGCGCGGGCTGCGCGGGCCTGGCACGCGCGGCGGCGGTCGTCGCGGCGATGCGCGCCGAACGCGCCCTGGTCGTCGCGTACAACATCACGAGCCGCATGAGCACCGGCCCCGACGGCACGCTGCTGCCGCAGTACGCCGAGAACACCGCCCACCCGTACGGCAAGAACATGTGGGCCGCCCCCGCCCTCTTCTCCGACGGGGTCGCGGCCCTGGTCCTGCGCCGCAGCGCGGACGCCGACGGCGTCCTGGTCTACTCCCGCGACAGCCTGTCCTTCGACGGCGGCCCCGGCATCACCGACCCGCTGATCCACGTCCTCGGCGGCGGCAGCAGCCATCCGGCCGGCACTCCGGGAGCGGACGAGCTCTCCGCGTACGGCATGAACTCACCCGAGATCCGCCGCTACTACAGCGCCGGCATGACGCTCAACCACCAGGCCCTGGAGTCCGCACACCCCGGCTACCTCAAGGAGATCGCCCGCCTGTACACGCACCAGGCGCACCCCCTCCTCGTCGACGCGTTCCTGGCCGGGACGGGCATCCCCACGGAACTGGCCCCGGGGAACGCCCGCACCGTCGGTAACACGGCCTCCCCCTCCACCCTCGCGCTCCTGCACACCGACCAGCAGACGGGAACCCTGACACCCGGCGACCTGGTATGCCTCTCGGTGGTCGGCTCGGGCCCGGAACGCGGCGCGTTCCTCGCACCGCTCGCCGTGCACTGAACCATGACTTTCGGCAGTGCCGGACCCCGTGCGTCTTCCGTAGCCTCACCTCCGTGAACGAGACCACGACCGAGGACGAGAGCGTGGCCCCGGCCGGGGCTGCCGGCTTCCGGCGGCTGCTTGATCCGGGCAACCTGCTGGCAGCGGCCACGGCGACGACGGCCGCACTGGGTGTGGCGAGCCCCTGGTGGGCCGTGCCGACCGTGATCACCGCGTTCATGTCGGGGCGGCAGCCCGGCAGGCTCCGTCCGGCCGCACTGGTCCTGGCCGCGGTTCTGACGGCCGGCGTGGTCTCGGTGTCCCTGGTGCCCTCGTGGCTTCCGCTGGGGAGCCGGTTCGTGGGGGTGGTGGTCTTCGCCGCAATGCCGCCGTGGTTCGTGGGCCGGTTCTGGCGCCAGTACCAGGAACTGGCCAGGGCCGGCTGGGAGCGGGCCGAGCATCTGGAGCGGGAACGGCAGCTGGTCGCTGAGCAGGCGAGACTCCTGGAACGGGCCCGCATCGCACAGGACATGCATGACGTACTGGGCCACGACCTCAGCCTGATCGCTCTGTCGGCCGGCGCGCTGAAGCTCGCGCCCGGCCTGGAGGACCGCCATCGGCGGTCCGCGCAGGAGATCAGGGCCAGGGCCGCTGCCGCGGTGGAGCGCCTCGGCGAGGTGATCGGTGTCCTGCGCGAGGACACGGACGGTGCGCCGACCCGGCCGTCGGACTCCAGCCTCACACAGCTGGTCGGCGAGGTTTCCGCGACCGGACTGGCAGTCGACCTGCGCGTCGACGGCGAGGGGACCGGCCTTCCTCCGGTGGTCGAGCGAGCCGCGCACCGCGTGGTGCAGGAGGCGCTGACCAATGTGGCCAAGCACGCCCCCCGGGCAACGACCAGGATTCATGTGTCGCATACGACCACAGAGACGAGGGTCTCGGTCAGGAACGGTCCAGGGCCGGCCGCGTCCGCTCCCCGTGCCCGTAGTGGCGGCCACGGCCTCATCGGACTCGACGAGCGTGTACGGCTGGCCGGTGGCACCTTCGAGTACGGCCCCCGGGACGGCGGATTCGCGGTCGTGGCCCGGCTCCCGCACGTACGCCCTTCACAGCCCGCCGTCCCGGTGCCGCCCCGTCGGGACAAGGACGGACTGCCACCGGAGTACCGCCGTGCACGACGCCGTGCCGGCCGCACCCTGGTCACGGCGGTGATGTTGCCCCTGGTGACGGGCGCGGTGCTGATCGGAGTGCTGATGGGGTGGGAGATGCTGTCCGCTTCCCGGTCGGTGCTGGACCCGCGCGACTACGCCCGCCTGCGGGTCGGGCAGGATCGCTCGGAAGTGGAGCGCGTGCTGCCGGACCATCAGACAACTCCGCCCCCCGGACCCGTCGAACCCCCCGCGCCCGCCGAACCCAAGGAACGAGGCATGACGTGCGAGTACTACGCGATGACGGCCGACCGGTTCGACGATCGGTCCGGAGACGCGTACCGGCTGTGTTTCCAGGGAGACGTACTGGTGTCTCTCGACGCCCTGACACCGTGAGCGTCCGATGATCCGGGTGCTGATCGCCGACGACGAGCCGATGATCCGTGCGGGCGTACGGGCCGTACTGTCCAGCGATCCGGGCATCGATATCGTCGCCGAGGCCGCCGACGGACATGACGCCGTGGAGCTGGTCCGGCGCCATCGCCCCCAGGTGGCCGTGCTCGATATCCGTATGCCCGGGGTCAACGGCATCGAGGCGGCGGCGGAGATCCGCAGGACGGCACCGGACACCGGTGTGATCATGCTGACGACCTTCGGGGAGGACGACTACATCCTCCAGGCGCTGGGGGGCGGAGCCGCCGGTTTCCTGATCAAGTCGGGCGAGCCCGAGGAACTGATCGCGGGGGTACGAGCGGTGGCCGACGGCGCCGCCTATCTGTCACCGAAGGTCGCGGCCCGCGTGGTCGCGCACCTCGCGTCGAGCGGCGCCGGCGCTCTGGCCGGACGGCGGGAAGCCGCCCGCGAGCGGGTCGACGGACTCACCGCCCGGGAACGCGAAGTGCTGTCCTTCCTCGGCAGCGGCCTGTCCAACGGCCAGATCGCCCGCCGGCTGCATGTCGTGGAAGGCACGGTCAAGGCGCACGTCAGTTCCGTCCTGGCCCGCCTGGGCGTCGACAACCGGGCCGCGGCCGCCGTCGTGGCCCACGAGGCCGGCATCATTCCCCCACCACCGCCCGACCAGCGCTGACACCGCCCGTACGGCGAGCGGCAGCGCGACAAGCAGCGCAACGGCGACGACCGTACCGCCGAGGACGGCACCGGCGAGCACGTCGTGCGGGTAGTGCACTCCCACCAGGACCCGCAGCAGCGCCGCGGCACCGGCCAACGGCAGGGTTACGGCGGCCAGGCGGGGCCGCACCACGGCCAACCCGACCGCCAGGCCGGCGGCGAGGGTGGCGTGGTTGCTCGGAAAGGACCAGCCCCCCACCGCCGGGCACTCCGCGAGCGCCTGGACCCCGGCGAGCGCCCGGCAGGGCCGTTCCTGGTCCACGATCAGTTTCAGTGCCTCGCTGACCACATAGGCGGCAACGGTACCGACGCCGACAACAACGGTCCCGGCGACGCCGGCCACGTCCTTGTGGCGGACCGAGACCCAGCACACCCAGGCGAGCAGCAGCCCCAGGATCACCAACGTCCCCTCGGTAGCCACCTCAAGGAGCGAGCCGATCCACGCGGGCGCGTCGGCCACCGCTCCGGTCAGGGAGCGGTAGGCGGACACCGAAGCCCCTTCGGTGACCTCGGTCGCACCGGCTCTCCCCAGCCCGCCCGGGGAGAGCTGAACGATGGCAGCGGCTCCTGCGCCCAGCAGAGCCACGGAGGCCGGCAGCCGGACGCCCCAGACACCCCGGACGTTCCTTCGTGAGTGAATTTCCATGGCCCCGAACGTAGGAGCGACGGCCGTCGGAAACCTGAGCCGAACGGCAGGGCCAGGGCATGACGATGGTCGGGGTTGACCCTGCGGCCGAGCCCAGCGTTCTGGTGAGGCGGTCGTCCCAGTGGGATCATTTATTTCATAGCCCAACAAAGGAGGCGAAATGTCCACTATCAAGGACAGCGTCGACATCTCCCGCCGACCCGAGGATGTCTACTCCTACGTGACCGATCCCTCCCACCTCACCGAGTGGCAGGAGAGCGCCGTCTCCGTACAGCCAGTCGGCGGCACCCCGATGGTCGTGGGATCCCGGATGGTCGTGACCCGGCGAATCGGCCGCCGGGAGTTCCCGATGACCATGGAAGTGATGGAGCTCGACCCTCCGCGCAGCTGGCACATGCGCGGCATCGACGGGCCCGTCAGAGGCGATGTCCACGGCACGATCGAGCCGCTCGATGACGGTGAACGGTCGCGCGTGACACTCGACCTCGACTTCGACGCCCACGGGATGGGCAAGCTGCTCGTTCCACTGGTCGTCCGTCCACACGCACGGAAGGAGATGCCCAGGAACGAGCAGAAGCTCAAGGGTCTACTCGAAAGCGGTGCCACGTAGGGCTTATGGGCTTGCAGAGAGGCACGCCCTGCGTGTCTCGGAACTTGATCGAGCGCTGTCTCCGATGCCGAGCCTCGCGTCCGCCCGGCATCGGAGCACATCACATCCGCCGCACCGGTGTTACACGGGGCGGCCTCCGACATTGAGTTCTGCCGCGCCGGCGAACGCGTTGCCCGCCGGGGAGTCGAGGCCCGTCAGGCGTACGTACCGGCCGCGGCCTGCGTTGAACTCGACGTTCTGCGGTGTGAGCGCTTCGGTGAAAGAGCCCGTGGCCACCTGTGTCCAGGTGGTGCCGTCGACGGACACCTCGATCCGGTAGTCCTTGATCCGGCCGTTGCGGGCGTTCTGCCGCTGCGTGTATTGCAGGCCGGTGACATCGTGCTGCTTCCCCAGGTCCAGGGTGATGTGATGGGGGAAGTCGGGGGCGGCGCCGTACCACTGGGTGTGCCAGAACGTGTTCGGGTCGCCGTCGATGGTGTTCACGGCGGCGCCGTTCTCGCCGACGGTCTCCTGGCTGTCGGTGTCCTCCACACGGAGCGAGGACTGGTCGATGAGATCGGGCAGCGGACGCAGCCCGGAAGTGACCGACACCGTTTCACGCGCCGAGCGGTCGCCCTGGACGGCACTGATGGTACGTGTGCCGTCGTAGGTCGTGGCCGGGATGACGCCGTGGCGGGCGAACGCGCCGGCCTCGTCGGCGCGCACCGTGTAGAGGGTCTTGCCGTCGACGCGGATGTCGACGTAGCCGGGCGTGAAACCGGTCAGCTTCAGCGGAACCCACGTTCCCGCCTTCACCTCATCCGGTACCGAAAGCTCCGGAGCAGCCGGAGCAGCCGGAGCGGAAGTGGTGCGGTCCTCGGCGGGTGTGTCGACCGGCCGGACGCGGACGGACACCGGGTCGCCCACCGACGGGGTCAGCACGCAGGTCGCCTCCCGGGTGAACGCCGCCTTCACACCCGCGGTGTACAGACCAGCGGCGTGAAGGGAATCGCGTACCCGGCTCTGGGTGAACGTCACCGGCAGCACGCTCTCGCCGCATGTCGCCGTCGCGGTCAGCGGCTCGGTCAGCGCGCTGGCCGAGGCGGGGTCGCCGTCGGTCGACACGGTGTCCGGCACGATCTGGGTACCGTCCTCGGAGACCTTGGTACCGGGGGCGGCGACAAGGCCCAACCCGACCCGGGAAGCGACTGCGCGAGGGGCGACCGCGTCGGTGCCGGCGACGGTGGCGGCCCACCGTGCTCCCGGGCTCTCGTAGAAGTTGGCGCCCGCCACGGTGAGGTGCGAGCCGAACTGGGCGAGACGGGCACCGAAGTCGGCGACGTTCTTCCGTTCCTTGGGCGTCCAGCCGGTCTCCAGGATCGCGGCTGCTCGCGGCAGTGTGAGGAACCCCGCCTGATCGCCGCCGCGCACCGTCTCCGACCACAGCGGGCCCTCGACCCCGAGCACACCCGTCTCGGGGATGCCGCCGGACACCGTCGTCGTCGGATCCCAGTCGTAGTAGCGCTGGAAGTCGCACGTGCCGCCACAGGCCCACGTCAGGCCGATCGGGGTGTCCCCGGTGTACTTCTGGTCCAGGTAGGAGCCGCCCGCGGCCGACACCACGGCCTTGCCGCCCTTGGCGATGAAGTCGCGCACCCAGTCACCGGAACCGACCCAGTACTGCACGACCGAGCCGTCCCAGAAACCCGGCTTCTGGTCCAGGCCGGCCTCGGCGTACTCCGACCAGCCCATCACCCCGACACCCGTCGCGGCCTTGACGTCGGGTACCGCGCGGGAGATGAAGTCGACGTAGCGCTCGTGCCCCATCGCGTGGGACTCGTCACCGCCGATGTGCACGTACGGACCGCCGGTCATCTCGGCCAGCTGACGGAAGACATGCCTGACGAACGTGTGGGTGAGGTCGTGACGCTCGTCAAGGGCGGAATACCCCACGTCGCCGGTCCCGTTCCAGTCGACGACACCGGTCCTGGGGTCGGGCGCGGGCAGGGACCGGGCGGTGTTGAGCTGCGGGATCGCGTGCAGGATGGCGTTGGTGTGACTGGGAACGTCGACCTCGGGGACGATGGTGACGAACCGCTCCTTCGCGTAGGCGACGATGTCACGGTACTGCTTCTGCGTGTAGTAGCCGGTGCGGCCCAGTTCGTTGCGGTAGCCCCGCTGGTTCATCGCGGTCGCGCCGGACACACGGTGCAGCGCCTTGTAGTCGATCGGGTCGCCCGGAGCCTTGCCGTCGTCGGTGATCTCGATCCGCCAGCCCTGGTCGTCGGCGAGATGCAGGTGCAGCACGCTCATCTTCAACCGGGACAGGGTGTCTATGTAGCGCTTGACCTCGTCGACCTCCTGGAACGACCGGGCGACGTCGAGCATCACGCCACGGTAGGAGAAGCGCGGCGCGTCCTCGATGCGCGTGGCGGGCACGCGCCAGTCGGTGACGACCGGAGTCCGCGAGTCGGCCCAAGCGGGCAGGAGTTGACGCAGAGTCTGGACCCCGTTGAACGCGCCGTGTGCGGTGCGCGCGGTTATCGTGACGCCGCCGCGGTTCACGTCCAGGACGTACGACTCCGGGGTGGGCGCCGTGCCGTTGACGGTGTACGTGGCCGCCGGGTCCACAGTGACGCGGATGCTGTCGCCTTGGCCGTTCCGAAGTACCGGCACCCGGAACCCGGTCGCGCGGCGCAGTTGGGCCGCGAGCTGCTCACCGACGCGGGCCGCCTCGCCATGGGCGACGACCGTGAGGGAGTGACGCAGGAGGAACGGTTTCTCGTCGTCGTCCTGTTGCACCACGACAGGGCGTGGGATGAGCGCGGTACCGGTCGATGCTGTGGACGGGACCGACTCAGCGCCGGCCGACGGCGCGCCCGCCAGGCCGGCCAGGGTCGTCAGAATCGCCGCGAACAGCAGAAACGGCTTACGACGCCGTAGTGGGACAGAGCTTCTCTTCTTCCACAACCGCACGGGGACTCCCTTGAGGGTGACCAACAATGCATGCATCCGCTTGAACTGTGGCGCCTTCTTGCAATTTCGAGCACCTTAGCGACATGGACATGAAGTGGTCTAGTCCCTTGCCTCACCCCGAGCCCGAGCGCCGCGAGGAGAGGCCGGAAGGAACGGGCGCCGCCTGCCCCCCGTTGGTCGTCTCCGTGATGCTCGGCACGAACGGTGTCGCCACCTCGGGCATCGGCGTCGCCACGTACCGGGCGAATCTCATCGAGGTGATCACCTCGATACGGGCGCTGCCGGGTCAGGCCATCCCCCTGCTGCAGACGCCCAACCCGTCGACACCGGCGCATGGCCCGGCCGCGCGGCTCGCGCCGACTACGCCCAGGCCCTGCCCGATGTCGCAAGCGAGCAGAACGTGGTCCTCGTCGACCACTTCGCCCAGTGGTCCGCCGACTACGGCGACACCCCACCGGCCGGCCTGCTCGGGGACGGGCTGCACCCCGACGAGCAGGGCCATCTGATGCTGGCCCACAAGGTGTTCAGGGATCTTGGGGGAGGCGGAGTTAATCCAGAGAGAAAGCCGTCGTACTCCCCCTGATCGACCTCATCGGCATGAACGGCCGAGTCGCGGCGGTCCGGGAGCGAGTCCAGGAGGCCCAGCGTTCGGCGGCGGTGTGGCCGGGGCCGCTGAAGCGTACGAAGTAGCCGCCCGCACCGTCCCCGACGGCTTCCTCCCGCACACCTGCGATTAGGAGGACTCCTCCTTCCAGCCGGTGCTCAAACTGCTTGCCGACCAGGGCCTGTCCGGCACGGGAACCAGCAAGGGGCCGGCTCCCGAAAGAGTCGACCCCTCGCCATCTGCGAATGTGACGGACAACCTGGCTTGCAGTAGGGAACCGATCAGACGTTGAAGCGGAATGTCTGCCACCCGATCCTGACCTGCGGCGGAGCCCCATCCAGGGCCCTGACCTGGGATTTCCTCGTTGGCGTGCGTTGGGTCCCGACGGCTGTTTACGGGTGTCCTGCGGACTGCCTGCGGACTGGCCGGGTGTGCCGAGGACGGCGTTCTCATACCGTTCCCGGCCACGGACGGCAGCACCCCGCCCACCCACGTCCGCCACACCGTCCTGCCCACCGGCCGGCACCCTGACTACCCCGTCGCCATCTGGCTCGACCCCGACCACGGCCCTCTGCTCACCAGTCTCCTGACCGGCGGGTTCGTCAACCCCGTGTGGTGCACCAGCTGGCGCAACGACGCCGCCACGATCATCGGGCCCCTCCTGGGCCCTGCCCGACTTCCCCTACCTCGATCTGCCTCGGCCCCAGATCACCACCAGCCATCCCAGCGGCTACCTCTGGAAACGCGACCAGGTCGATCCCTGGCTCGGCTCAGCTCCTGTCGCTTGGGTTGACGACGATTTCACCGCCCTCGACCACACCTGGGCTGCCGAACGCACTGCCCGGGGCCGACCGACGCTGCTGGTACAGCCCAGCCCACACCTTGGCCTCCAGCCGAGCCATCTCGCCGAAGTACGCGAATGGGCGCGGAGGGTGCGGCCATCCACCCCCTCTTGTACCCCTGCAACAACCTCTTGATCCGTACAGACCATGAGTTCCCGGGGTCGCAAAAAAAGCCGTCCGACCGCTCACCGCAGGTCGGACGGCCTTTCGTCAGCGGGATCAGACGTTGAAGCGGAACGTGCACTACAGCGCTCCCACCTGCGGAAACGCGCTCCCCGCCGCTCCAAGTCAGCACAGAATCAGCACCGTCACAGAGACCGTCTCACGAATATTCCGACTCGTCGCCCAGGGGCTCCATAGGGAGCCACACGCGCCCAGCGACGGCCCGCCTCTTCACCTGAATGCCCCTGCCACGTTGACCCCCATCCGCCCCGGCCATCGCATGGAGTGGGGAACACGAGCCCGCGCGGGGCCACCGGAAGGCAGGAAAGGACGCTATGTACGTTCGCAGCATCTACGCAACGGGTGATCCGGCCGAGCTCGACGGGGTCGCCGAGGCTCTCCGGACCGACGGGCGGGCGCTGCTGTCGACGCAGCCGGGCTTTCGCGGGATGGGTCTGTTCGCCGACCGCGAGCTCGGCAAGCTACTGGTGGGATCGTGGTGGGAGGACGAGGCCTCCCGGCAGGCCAGCTACGAGAACCTGAGCAAGCGGCGGGCCGAGATGATGGCGCCCTTCGCGCAGACCGTGACGGTCGACAACTGGGAAGCGGCGGTCGCCCGGCGCGCAGAGGAACTCGGGCCGGGCGCAGGGTTCCGGCTGGTCCGCATGGACGTCGAGCCGCCCGACATCGACCTGCTGGTGGACACGTTCCGCGACACCTCACTGCCCAAGGTCCAGAAGATCCCCGGACTGGCCGGCATCTCCCTGCTCATCGACCGCGATCGAGGCAGAGCCGCTGTCGGCGCGCTCTACACCGACCGCGACGCACTCGTGGCATCCCGTGGCGCCGTCGCGGCGGTCCGCGGAGAGGCCGCGACGAAGGCCCACGTGACCACCCTCAGCCTGGAGGAATTCGATGTGGTCCTCGCCACGGCGGTCCCCCACGCCTGACTGCGCCCCCTCGCGCGCCGGGCCACTCGGACCGACACCGCAATTCCAAGTCAGCACCAGGTCAGCACGGGAATGCGGAAGGGGTCGGACTCAACAGAGTCCGACCCCTTCTGACCTGCACGTTTAACCAAACTAGCTAACATGCAGTAACGATAAGACTACACGTTGAACCGGGATTCCACGACAAGGCCCTGGCCTGCGGAAATGTGGGCGCATCCCAGCACCATCCCAGCACGGGCGCCGCGACAAAGTACAAGAAGATCCAATGGCGCCGAGACTACGCCGCCAGATGCAGGCTGCGCAGCATTCCGCCCGATGTAATAGTTCCTGTACTAGACTGGCGTCATGACGTCACCCCGCCCCGGCGGCACGGAGAACATCTCCGTCTCGATGCCCTCGGAACTCCTCGGTGCCCTGCGCACGCGCACCGGCAAGCGCGGCGTATCCGCCTACGTGACCGCGGCGGTCCGGCACCAGCTGGCGATGGACGGCCTCGCCGAGATCGTGGCCGCCTACGAAGCCGAGCACGAACCGCTGAGCGAGGCTGAAGTCCAGGCTGCGCAGCGCGAGTTGTTCGGTGACGCACCGGCGCCGTACGCGTCCGGCGACAGCGCCGCGTGAAGGCACCCGCGGCCAGGTCCCTGGTTCTGGACTCCCAGGCGTTGTCGCTGCTCCTGCGCAACGACCGCCAGATGGTCACCCGGATCGAGGCCGCCCGGCGCGTAGGCGTGCCCGTCCTCGTATCGGCCCTGACGGTGGTGGAGGCCGTCTACGGGAAGACGGATACCGCCCGGCTGCGCTGGATGCTCTCCCGCCTTCAGGTCCAGGACGTCACCCAGGCGGACAGCCTCACCGCGGTGCAGTTGCTGAGCGACGCCGGCGGCCTGCACGGCCACAAGTACGCCATCGATGCCCTCGTGGCCGCGATGGCGCTCCGCTCCCCGGCGCCCGTGCTCGTGCTCACGTCGGACCGCGACGACTGGGAGAAACTCTGCGGCGACCGCGTACAGATCAAGGATGCCTGAGCTGCCCCGCCAGCGGTTATCCAGCCCTATCATCGCCTTGGGTCGGTCGACGTCGAAGTCGAGTGGACGAACGCGCCGCATCCCTGCCCAGTTCACCCGCACAGGGCTGATCGCTCACCCGGGTACGGAAGATCTGCATCCGGCCCGGTGCCGATCGTCGTCCGCCCTGAACTCGGGCGGAGGGCGACGATCGGCGTGCGGGACCGATTTGTCCCGCGTCCGCCCTCCTCGTACGCCGGAAGACGCCAACTTACTGAAGACGCTGCTGACGCTCCAAGAACTCCTCGATGAGCTGCTTGGGACCAAACGGGCCACCGAGCATGATGAGTTGTGGCCGACCCGTACCGGTCGCCCAGTACTTCATTGACCTGCGGGTGGTGGCCACGTTGATCCTCGCCTCGTGGCCGGAGGCAAGCCGCTTCGCAGCGACACCCGCCCTGGCACAGGCGATCGCGCGGGAAGCGGTGCAGCGGCTGCGCGACAGCCGACGCCGCACGCGGCGGGGCCGGATCGAAGAGGCCGTACGGGATCAACTCGCTGCTCGATCCCATGGAATCCGCACTGACCACGGGCGCTGTACTCGGCATCGCCGCATCCGTACTCGAAGCCCGCGACAAGAACTGGACCGAGCGAGTGCTACGCCCGCTCTACGACGCCGCCCTCGCATCGGGACACATTCCGGCACCTTGCACGCCTCGCGGACTTGCTCGAGGCGGGCAGTTCGGAGACCACGATGAGCGCGGGGGCGCCGGTCCCCGTCGCGCACTACTTCGCCGACCTGCGAGCGGTGGTCGCCGTGATCTTCCGGACCTGGCCTGAGGCCCGCCCGTACGCCAGCACTCCGACCCTGTCCGCCGCGCTCGACGCGGAGCACGCCTCCCGCGCCGCGCGGGCCCAGCCCCTGCTGAACACCGGCGGCAAGAAGAAGACCTCCAAGCCCTACACCGCGCCGCCGCAGGACTCCCTGGCCGCGGGCGCGGTCATGGACATCGCGTCGCAACTGCTCGCAGCCGCAGACCCGCACGGAGCGCGTGAGCACATGGCTGCGCGATGAAGATCGCGCGCTCAGCGTCTATCTGCGTCGCTCGGGTTGGATCTCCCCGCCGCTGAGGACTGCCGTCGCGGACGACGGGCCGGGCCCACGCAGGTCACGGCCGTCGTAGACAGCGACGCCACCGAGCCCGCACGGGACGGCGATGGTCCGGCGAGGCAAGCGCCCAGGCGTGGTCCGGCTACCCGGAAGGGCCGCATCGGGGGAGGGGGCAGCGCGTGGGGCCGCAGGGGTCCGCGGACGACGAGGAATAGGAGCGGCTGATTGTCACCTGGCGACCATCGGGTGACCGCTAACCAATGGGTGATTTGTCGGATGCCGGGCGATGCTTGGTGAGCGCCACGGCAAGCGACCAGCTGCCGATACACCGCGCGAACCATCCGCATCGCGCTGGAAGGACATGTCATGACCACCTCCGTACCCAAGGCCCCGACCGCACCAGGGGTGCGGTCCTGGTGGGGAATTCCGTACGCCACCGCCGAGCGGTACCGCCGTCCCTTGGTCGCGGACTTCGATCCGGGTCTCCCCTACGACCGTAAGGGCGTCGCCTCCCCTCAGCCCGATAGCGGTGACTGGCTGGAGGCGGACAGCGGGACGGGCGAGGACTGCCTGAATCTGAACGTGTGGGCTCCCGAGCAGCCGGCCGGCGAGGCGCTGCCGGTGACCGTGTACATCCATGGCGGCGGGTTCGAGTTCGGCGCGAACACGCAGATCACGTCGAACGCGTCCGGTCTCGCGTTGACGGGGCGTGTGGTGAGCGTGTCGGTCAACTACCGGCTCGGCGCGCTGGGCGCGGTCTCGCTGTCGCAGTACGGCGGGCGGCTCGCCGAGGCCAGCAACCTCTGCCTGCAGGACGACATCGCCGCGCTGACCTGGATCAAGCGGAACATCGCCCACTTCGGCGGCGACCCCGACAACGTCACCGTCTACGGCCACAGCGGCGGTGCCTACTCCACCTTCGGGCTGCTCGGCGCCTCCTCCGCCAACGGCCTGTACCGGCGGTTGGCCGGGTTCTCCGCCGGGCCCACGCGTCTCCAACCGGCCTGGTGGGCCGAGGAACTGGCGCACCTGTTCGTCACCGAACTCGGCGTCGCGGACAACCCGGAGAAGCTGCTCGACCTCGACACGGCCTCCCTGGTGGCCGCCCTGCGCAAGGTCACCCCGACGGACCTCGGGGTCCGGGGCGGGATCGACAGCAAGAGCCTCGGTGTCGTCCTGGACATCGGGCAGCCGGGCGCGGTGCTGCATGCCCACCCCATGGACGTCCTCGCCTCGGGCGCGCACCGTGATGTCGACGTGCTGCTCAGTATGGCCAGTGACGACATGGGCTGGTGGGTGGCGAACGACCTCGACCGGTTCGACCCGGGCGCCGTCGACCGCATCGTCGACGAGGTCGCGGGATGGCGGATTCCCCGCTCCCAGGCCGAGAAGGTCGTCGACGGCTACGACCAGGGCGGCCGCACCCCCGCCGAGGTCCGCGCCGCGCTCCTGACGGACTACATCTTCGGGCTCCCCGCGGCCCGCGGCGCCCTGGCGCACACCACCGGCGGCGGCAACGCCCATCTCCTTCTGATCGGGCCCGCCGAGGGCGCGCCCGCCGTGCACGGCACCGAGATGTATGCCCTGGTCGGTCAGGAGCAGCCGGGCCGCAGCGCGGAACAGGCCGAGCGTGACACGCGTATCCGCGACATCGTGCTCGACTTCGCCACCGGCGAGCAGTCCCGCCTATGGCCGGCCGTCACGGACCGGCCCACCTCGCAAAGCGTCGGCAACCCTCCCTTCGAGGCCACCGCCCACTACGAGCAGGCCCTCGCCCTGTGGGAGGGCATCGACCGGCCCTGACGGTCGGCGGGCGATACGGAACACAGAGCAAGGAACTCGACATGAGCCAACCGACAGCAGCTGGCGACTCCGCACCCGCGACGATGCAGGCCGTCGTCATCACCCACCCCGGCGGCCTGGACGCCCTGGAGATCAAGGAAGTATCCGTCCCGGTACGCAAGCCCGGCTGGGTGCGAATCAAGGTGAAGGCGTTCGGCGTCAACGAGTCCGAGGTCACCACCCGCAAGGGAGAGTCGGACGCCGAGGTCACCTACCCTCGTGTGCCCGGCATCGAGGGCGTCGGCGTCATCGACGAGGCTGACGAGGACAGCGGGCTGTGCCCGGGTCAGCAGGTGGCGACCATGATGGGCGGCATGGGCCGCTCGTACGACGGCGCGTACGCCCAGTACGTGACCGTCCCCGCCGGGCAGGTCATCCCGTTCGAGACCGGCCTGCCGTGGGAGGTCGTCGGTGCGCTGCCGGAGATGTTCCAGACCGCCTACGGATCGCTGACCACCGGCCTGGACCTCAAGGCCGGGCAGACACTGCTGATCCGCGGCGGCACCTCCACGGTCGGGCTGAGCGCGGCCACGATCGCCAAGGAGCTGGGAGCCACCGTGCTGTCCACCACCCGCAGCCCCGGCCGGGCCGGGGACCTGCGTGCGGCGGGCGTCGACCATCCCCTGGTCGACGACGGCACCCTCGCCGACCAAGTCCGCGATCTAGTGCCGGACGGCGTCGACGCCGCACTGGAACTGGTCGGCTGCTCGGCCCTCCCCGACACCCTGCGCACCGTCCGCCGCCACGGCACCGTCTGCTTCACCGGAGCCCTGGCGGGCCAGTGGTCCATCCCGGACTTCACCCCGTTCATGATCCCCTTCGGGGTACGGCTGACCTCCTACGGCGGTCAGGCCGCCGACCTCCCGGCCGACGTCTTCGCCCACCAGCTCCAGGCCATCGCCGAAGGACACCTCAAAGTCCCGGTCGCGAAGGTCTACCACGGCCTGGAACAGGTCCGTGACGCCCAGGCCGGCATCGAGTCCGGCACCACGCCGGGCAAACACGTCGTCATGGTCGCGGACTTCGATCCGGACCTCGAACCCGCACATCGTGCGCGGTGAGGACCTCAACCCGACAGTGAGCGTCGCCGCTCCCGGTCGTTTCCGAAGGAGAGAACAGATGACAGACCGGACAGCAGCAGACTTTCTCGGCGCCTTGACCACCCGGCCCCCGTTGGACCCGGAGCTCGCACCCGTCGAGGAGGCGCGGGGCGCCGCTGTTCCGCCCCTGACGTACGAGATCCTGCAAACGATCCGACAGGGGATCGCCGGGATGGAACCGGAGGATCTGACAGCCGGCGGCAGGGTGCGGGTGGAGGAACGCCAGGTACCCGGGCCGGACGGCGCGCCGGACATCACTGTGCTGATTCTCAGCCCCGTCGAGGACCGAGGGCCCAAGGGCGGCATCGTCCACATCCACGGCGGCGGGATGGTCATGGGGGGCCGCCGGGACCACCTGACCCGTCTCCTCCCCCATGTGATCGACGGCAATGCGGTCGTCGTGTCGGTCGAATACCGACTGGCGCCGGAGCACCCCGACCCCGCTCCGGTCGAGGACTGCTACGCGGGGCTGGCGTGGACGGCCAAGAACGCGGCCGAGCTCGGTATCGACCCCGAGCGGCTCCTGATCACCGGAATCAGTGGCGGCGGCGGCCTCGCGGCAGGGGCCGCGCTGCTCGCCCGTGACCGCGCCTTTCCCGCGCTCAGCCACCAGGTGCTGATCTGTCCCATGCTCGACGACCGCTTCGAGACGCACAGCAGCCGCATGGTGGACAGCGACGGCGTATGGGACCGCTACAGCAACCTGTACGCGTGGACCGCCGTACTGGGCAAGCAGCGCGGCGGCCCGGACGTATCGCAGTACGCCGCGCCGGCCCGCGCCGAGGACCTCAGCCGACTGCCGCGCACCTACATCGACACCGGCTCGGCGGAGGGGTTCCGCGACGAGATCCTTGTCTACGCCGGCCGCCTGTCCGAGGCGGGCGTGAGCGTCGATCTGCACATGTGGGGCGGGGCCTTCCACGGGTCCGACATGGCGGCGGGTGATGCGGCTGTCTCGCGCGCTGCCAACGCGACCCGCGAGGAGTTCATCCGGCGGGCTCTCGACTCGTGAGCAGGGTGACCATGGCCGTGGAGGCGCCGACTTCAGGGCCTTCCGCAGCATCAGCCGCAGACACACGGGCCGCCGCCCATGGCCACGAACCCGCCGCAGCCGGTGCGAACAGGCCGTCCGCGCCGGGTTCGTGGCCGTTCCGCGTTCCGGATCGCACGCCCCCGGAGGGAAGATCTGACTGCAAGGCTGGCAAACCGAACGGTTTGGTCGTCTATCGTGTTCCTATGCCTCGCTCCGCCGTCTCCCGTAAGACTTCGAACTCCTCGACCGCCGACACCCGGCAGCGGATCCTTGCCGCGGCGAAGGACGAGTTCGCCCGGTACGGCATCGCCGGCGCCCGAGTGGACCGCCTCGCCAAGCAGGCGCGGACCAGCAAGGAACGGGTCTACGCCTACTTCAGCAGCAAAGAGGCCCTCTACCACCACATCGCCGGGCATGAAACGGCCGCGCTCATCGAGGCCACCCGCATGGACCCGGCGGACCTGCCCGGCTACGCAGGCATCCTCTTCGACCACTTCACGGCCCACCCGGACCACTATCGGCTCCTCACCTGGGGCCGCCTCGAACTCGCCGACGGCCAAGCCGACAGCGACACGGTTGACCCCATGCTGACCACCATCACCGGCAAGGTCGAACAGCTCCGCGACGCGCAGCGCGCCGGCCTGATCGATCCCGCCTGGGATCCGGTCGACGTGCTCGCCCTGATCAACCAGATCGCCACCACCTGGGCAGGTCAGCCGGAGATCGGCGCCGCCGCGGACAAGCTGGCCGCGGACACCTCCGTCGGCGCACGCCGCGCGGCCCTGGTCGCCGCCGTCGAGCGCCTGTTCCCCCGCTCAACCTGAGCCTCGGACCGCCGGACTCCGGGAAATCTGGCTCGCGCTTCAGCACTGCTACACCGGACCCGCGAGCGAGGCGCCACCACCGAGGGTGAGTGCGGCGCAGGCAGCTGCTCCCAGGAAGACGATGAGCGGCAGCGTGCCGTCCCCGGCTTTTCCATGCTTCCTCGACGATCAGCAGTCATGGCGGTCCGGTCCATCCACGCCCCGGCGATCCCGCGCAGGGAGAACTCGCCCTTGGCGGCACGCACGATGCGATCACGGACGGAGTCTGCGCGGGTTGAGGAGCTCATACTTGCGAACCATCCGACCAAACCGTTCGGTTTGACGATGGAGTATGGTCGACGTAGGCTTCAAACCGAACTGTTTGGTTGTACGACAGGAGATCCTCATGCAGCGCAGGACACTTGGCACCCAGGGCCTGACCGCCTCGGCCATCGGCTACGGCTCGATGGGCCTGACCATGGCCTACGGCCCCGGAGACGAGGACGCGGGTATCGCCGCCATCCGCCGCGCCCACGACCTGGGCGTCACCTTCTTCGACACCGCCGAGCTCTACGGCTTCGGCACCGGCTCCAACGAGATCCTGGTCGGCAAGGCGGTCAAGGACTTCCGCGACGAGGTGGTCCTGGCCACCAAGTTCGGCTTCGACCTGTCCGACCTGTCCCAGGGATTCGGCGCCCTCAACAGCCGCCCCGACAACATCCGCAAGGTCGCCGACAACAGCCTGCGCTACCTGGGCGTCGACCAGATCGACGTCTTCTACCAGCACCGGGTCGACCCGGACGTGCCGATCGAGGACGTCGCGGGCACCGTCAAGGAACTGATCGACGCGGGCAAGGTGAAGTACTTCGGCCTGAGCGAAGCGGGCCCGGAGACGATCCGCAAGGCGCACGCCGTCCAGCCGGTCTCGGTCCTGCAGACCGAGTACTCGCTCTTCGAGCGCAAGATCGAGCAGCTCTTCCCGCTGCTCCAGGAGCTCGGCATCGGCTTTGTTCCCTATTCGCCCCTCGGCCGCGGCTTCATCACCGGTAACGCGAAGCCCGCGGGACAGTACGACGCCACCGACATGCGCAACACCGACCCGCGCTGGCAGCCCGGCAACTTCGAGAAGAACGTCGAAGCCGTGGACCGGCTCGGCAAGCTGGCCACCGCCAAGGGCATCACCGTCTCCCAGCTCGCCCTGGCCTGGCTGCTCGCCCAAGGCGACCAGATCGTCCCGATCCCGGGCACCCGCAGCGCCGCCCGCATGGAAGAGAACGCCGGCGCGGCCGACGTCGCCCTCACCGAGGCCGACCTCGCCGCGATCCGCGAGATCCTCCCGACCGGTGGCTTCGGCGCCCGCTACGCCGACGCGCATGCCCCCAACTGGGTCTGACCGTCAGCGACCTGGAGCGGATCAAGGAGATCCTCCCCAAGGGTTCAGCGAGCAGCCGCTACCCGGCCGCTCCGCTCGACGCCTTCACCACCGGCTGAGCTCCGAACCGCCCTGCTTTTCCGCCGAACACACCCACATCCTCTACGGAGAACACCATGAGCAACCAGATCGAAAACCTTTTCCACTACCGCGTCAAGTCCGGTATGGAGGAGCAGTACCAGGCATATCTGGACAAGGTCCTGCCGGTAACCCAGGCGCAGGAGCCGTACATCCTGGCCTACGAGATCTCCCAAGGCAGTGACGGCAGCTACTTCCAGCGCGAGCTCTACGAGAACGAGGAAGCCGTCTGGAAGCACATGGAACTGACCGCCGAGGGCCAGGCCGACTTCGCCGCCTCCACCGAGATGATCGAACTCGTCATCCTGGGTGAGCTCAGCGAGAGGTTCCGCGACACCTACTCCATCACCACCACCTACACGCCCTTCCGTCAGATCACGCGCTGACATGGCACAGCTACCCGCGTGTTGCATCCCGGGCCGCGAAGGCGGCCGGGGTGAGACCGGTGCGGTCGCGGAAGAAGCGGCCGAAGTTCGCGGGATCGGAGAAGCCGAGGTGGGCGGCCACAGTCCGGGCGTCCCATTGCGCACCGCCCAGCAGGCGCCGAGCTTCGAGGAGGCGACGCTCGTCGATGAGCTCACGCACTCCCTTGCCGGTGGCTTCCCGGGCGGCGCGGCTGAGGGTGCGGACCGAGCAGCCGAGCAACTCTGCGTAGTCCGCGGCCCGGTGCAGTTCGCGGAAGTGCAGCTCCAGGGCGTCCGCGAACCGTCCGTAGGTGTCACCACGGCTCGTGGCGGCACTCGTGTCGGCGGGGGTGATCCCTGGGGCGCCCGCGAGGCGCAGCAGCAGCGATTCGAGCAGGCTGCGCCGCAGGGCGTGGTGGACGTCGAGGGGTCGGCGCCCGAGTGCGCGGTGTTCGTCCAGGAGCTGGAGTGCCGTCTGGTGGAGCCAGGCGGCGTCGTCGGGGTGCGGACTCAGCACGGCAGGGGCCTCGTGTGCGGTGAGCGGGGCCAGCAGGCGGGCGATGTCGGGCCGTAGTACATCCGGTTCGAACAGAGTGAACGGGCCGCGGGCGGCGCCGGGCGGGTGCCAGCGCTGCGTGTGTCCGGGGCGTACCCACAGCCACTGGCCGGCGGCGACGGTCCGCGTGAGGTGGTCGACGTCGTGCCGCAGCTCGCCCTCGGTGATGGCGATGAGGTAGTGGAAGGTGGCGCGGCCCGGACGGGGCGGGTTCCACGGCCAGTCGTCGTGCTGGGCGAAGAAGTCCTCGATGGTGCTCACCTCGAGGCCGTACGGGGTGCCGACCGGGGGCTGGAAACCGTACAGCCGAACCTCGGCCGGTCCATCCTGGCCAGCCTGGCCGCCCTGCCTGGGGTGTCGCTTGTCGACCATCACGTGTCTGCAGCCTACTGCCTCATTTGTCGACTTCGAGGGAAGGATGGGGTGTGCCACCGCGCCCACCCCGTGAGGAAGGCAACGCCCCCATGAACGGAACCACCCTCCACAAGACCGCCGCCGACTGCGCTGAGGAACTTCCCGGAGCCCAGCTGGAGCATCCCTTCGGCGACGACTGGGAGGTCTTCAAGGTGCGCGGCAAGGTGTTCATGCTGATGACCGAGGTCCCCGGGCGCCCCGTCGTGATCCTCAAGGCGGACCCTGGAGATGCGCAGACCCTGCAGCAGCAGAACAGTCACATCACCCCCGGCTACTACATGAACAAGAAGCACTGGATCACGCTGGAAGCCGGGGAAGGCGTCGCCAAGGAGTTGGTCAGGGAACTCGTCACCGACTCCTACCGGCTCGTCGTCGCCCACCTGCCCAAAGCTGAGCAGCCCGTCGACCCGCACACCTACGGCATCAGCACGCGGGCAGCCTCGTGAGCGCGGCCGGCGACCGGCTCCAGGACACCGCCCGCCAGACGGCCCTGGCCCTGCCCGGCGTCAGCCACGGATACCCCTTCACGCCCGCACTGGACGTGTACAAGGTCGCGGGCAAGGTGTTCCTGATCGTCACCGACGACCCGGACGAGCAGATCATCACGGTCAAGTGCGAACCCGAACACGCCCGCGCGCGCGTGCACGGCTATGCCTCGATCACACCGGGCCGCTACCTCGACAAAAGGCACTGGATCTCGCTCGGGCCGGGCCCCGGCATCACCAAGCGACTGGTCACCGACGCGGTCGAGGACTCCTACGACCTGGTTGTCGGGCAGCTGCCCGGGCGCGACCGCCCCGCTGTTCGATGAGCACTGCAGGCCCGCCCGCGAGCGGCTGAGTCCCAAGCGTGTCAGTGCCCCGTGCAAGGCTCGCCATGCCCGCACACCTTCGCCGCAACCCGAGAGACCGATGGAACCGACCCTGCCGCTCTTCGACGAGGAGCCGACCCGGCCACTCGCCGACCGCCTGCGCCCCACCCAGCTGGAAGACGTCGTCGGGCAGGACCATCTCCTGGCCCCGGACGCCCCGCTGGGCCGCATGGTCGCCCAACAGCGCCTCAGCTCCGCCATCTTGTGGGGGCCGCCCGGCGTCGGGAAGACGACCATCGCCCGGCTCCTCGCGGACGCCGGCAACCTGGCCTTCGAGCCGGTGTCGGCCACCTTCTCCGGCGTCGCCGACCTACGGAAGGTCTTCGCCGCCGCCCGCAGCCGGCGCACCATCGGCCAGGGCACCCTGCTGTTCGTCGACGAGATTCACCGCTTCAACCGCGCCCAGCAGGACAGCTTCTTGCCCTACGTCGAGGACGGCACGGTCATCCTGATCGGCGCCACCACGGAGAACCCGAGCTTCGAACTCAACGGCGCCCTCCTGTCCCGCACCCAGGT
This sequence comes from Streptomyces sp. NPDC057136, assembly GCF_042670885.1. Taxonomy (NCBI): domain Bacteria; kingdom Bacillati; phylum Actinomycetota; class Actinomycetes; order Kitasatosporales; family Streptomycetaceae; genus Streptomyces; species Streptomyces sp. NPDC057136. Next base: position 11,841 of record NZ_JBHUUV010000038.1, on the reverse strand, counting down.
CCTCGTCCTCAAACGTCTCGACGAGGCCGCACTGTCCACGCTCCTCGACCGCGCCGAGGACCTCACCGGGCACCGGCTGCCCCTGGACGACGACGCCCGCCGCGCCCTGATCGCCATGGCCGACGGCGACGGCCGCTACCTCCTCAACACGGCCGAGCAGCTCCAGGCCCTCCCCGACCCCGGCACTCCCCTGGACACCGCCGCGCTCGCCCACCACATCCAGCAGCGCGCCCCGCTGTACGACAAAGCGCAGGAGGGCCACTACAACCTGATCTCCGCGCTCCACAAGTCGATGCGCGGCTCCGACCCGGACGCCGCCCTGTACTGGCTCGCCCGCATCCTCGACGGCGGCGAAGACCCGCTGTTCGTCGCCCGCCGCCTGGTCCGCTTCGCAAGCGAGGACATCGGCATCGCCGACCCGCACGCCCTCCAGCAAACCCTCGCCGCCTGGGACGTGTACGAGCGACTCGGCTCCCCCGAGGGCGAATTGGCGATCGCCCAGGCCGTCGTCTACCTCGCCACGGCCCCCAAGTCCATCGCCGTCTACCGCGCCTTCAACGCGGCCCACCGCGCCGCCCGCCGCACCGGCTCCCTCATGCCGCCCGCCCACATCCTCAACGCCCCGACCCGGCTGATGAAGGACCTCGGCTACGGCAAGGACTACCAGTACGACCCCGACACCAGCGACGGCTTCTCCGGCGCCGACTACTTCCCCGACGCCATGGACCACGAGACGTACTACCAGCCCACCCGGAACGGCTACGAAGCCCAGATCACCGAACGCCTACGCCACTGGGCGTCCCTGCGTGCCCGCAGGCAACGCGGCTGACATGGACTGCTGCGCGCCGAAGCCGGACGCGAACCGCACGACAAGGCCCTGCGCGAACTCATCGGTGAACTGTCCACCCTCAGCCCCGAATTCCGCAGCCAGTGGGCCGCACACGACGTCCGTACCCAGAACGAAGGCATCAAGCGGCTGCACCACCCCGATGTCGGCGACCTGGAGCTCACCTACCAGTCCCTGGACCTGCCCCTGTCCCTGTCCCTGCGGGCCGTACACGACCTGGACCTCTACACCGCGGAGCCTGGGCACCACCTCCGAGGACCGCCTCAAACTCCTGGCCAGCCTGGCGGCCACCCCGGCCCGCACGGCAGACACCGGCACATCGGACAGAGACCACGGGCGCTGACCACACAGCCCCGCGCGCAAGCCGCGCCGGACGACGATTCCGGGCCCGTACCTACGCCGCGCAGACGAGCAAGCCTAAGGGCGGCACGCGGTGCAGACTGTCGCCGACGACGGCCCGGACCAGGGGGCGTCACCGCCGTTGTCCACCTACCTGGACGCTGGCGCCGAACAACGCCGGCTGACACGGTCCGCGGATGGACAGGCGTGACCGCACCCGCCTGGTCACGTGGATCGGCAAGGGCGGCACGGGGGGAAGCCCCCTCCCCGCCACACTCGCATTTACGCACCTTCAACTGGGCATCTATCCACAGCAGCAATCACTCCGCTCGCCGGCCGGAACCTCATGCCGGGAGCCATGGTCGCCGTCGTCGCCCGCCGCGCGCTGCCCGTACTGTCCCGCTTCCCCGAAACCGCCGCGGCCCTCACCGCGCTCCCCGGATCCGCAACGCCTCCTGCGCCGACAACAACAAGTGCCGTGCTCGCCAGGCCAGTTCGCTCAGGCCCCGATCAACGACTCAGAAGCCAAACCGTTTCTGATCAACACCAAGAACCGGTCTCGCCATTAGCGCGCCTTCCAGCACCTCTCATCCGAACGGGGGGTCCTCTCTACAGCCCCGAATTCCCGCAGGGGCAGCGGGCATTGTCTCCGAGGGCAGCGCACACAGGGAACGGCGGGAGGCTACATGGACCAGGCCCTCAACGAGCGGCAGCAGGCTGTGCTCGACTGGGTGGGCCAGGGGTGTCCCGACGGAGTCTGGCCGGACAGCACGTACAAGACCAGCGGACAGGCCCTGCAGAACCGAGGGCTCATCAAAATCACCAAACGCCGCGGGCATTGGAGCGCCCACCTCACCGAGAAGGGACGGCAGCATCTCACCGAACGCGGCATCCGCCCCGTGGAGCAGAGCACCCGACCGCCGGAACGGCCCGCCCGAAACCCGGCACCGCCGCGCCCCAGAGCCGTACCGAAGGCCCGCACGAACTACGCGGACCAGCTACTCGAAGAACTGTCCGCCGCGAACGATGACTGTCTTATCAAGCCCATCGAATCCGGTCCGCACGCGGTGAATTGGGCGTCACGGGTCAACGCCGCCCGCAAGTCCGGCAAGATCCCCCACACGCAGGAACTCCACGGCTGCCGCACCCACCGCGGCTACGAAATCAAGCTGGTCGACATCCCTGCCTGGCGCCTCGCGGAACTCACCCCACTCCCTGTGCCGGCCAGACTCGCCAAACCCCATGCCATCGTGGCCGCCCTCCAAAAGCAGCCGCAGCCCATGGGCCTGACCAAACCCCTCCAGGGCCGAGCCCTGCGCATCATCCACACCCTCATCACCGCCACCGAAGCACAAGGCCACAAAGCAGCACTCGGAACCACACAAGGCGCGCCCCCGCCCCATCGGCGCCGCAAGGCGCCACCGCACTTCACCATCACCGCACAAGGCGAAAGTGTCGGATTCCTCGTCCTCCAAGAACAGGACCGCAGCGAACACGTCCCCACGGACAAGGAACTCGCCGAAGCCAAGAAGTACTCATGGATGCGCATCGCCCGCTTCGACTACACCCCCTCCAGCCGCCTGCGTTTCATACTCCGCGGCGGCAGCCCGCACCGCGCCAGCGAATGGGCCGACCTCCCCGAGCGGCCTCTGGAAGAACAACTCGCCGAGATCGTGCAAGAGGTCGGCCTCCGCGGCGAAGCCGCGGAACGCAAACGCCTCGCAGACCAGCAAGCCAGAGAGGTACAGCAAAAGCGCTGGGAAGCCGCCATGGAGGAAGCCCGCGCCGCCTACGCCCACGCGCACCGCGTCAAACACCTCGGAGAACAGGCAGACGCCTGGCACCAGGCCAACCACCTGACCGAATACGTCACAGCAGTACGCGACCACGCCACCTCATTGCCGCCCGGGCAGGAGCGGATCGAGATCGAGGCGTGGCTCGCGTTCGCAGACGCTCACCTCCAACACCTCACCGAATCGGCCTCAGCACCGAAACTGCCCACACCACCGAAGCCCAGCGGCGACGACCTCAAGCCCTTCCTCGGCCACTGGAGCCCCTACGGGCCCCGCTCCTACTGAGCGGCAACATAGCGGCGGATCGCCGGTTACCGAAACCGGTGATCCGCCGAATACTGATAGCTCCACCGCCACTCACTTCCCAACCGTCGAAAGGCAGAAAGCGGACCCGGGGAAATCACACCACCACGAGCCGGACCCGCCCGCCGCACCACCACCTGCTCGTCGTCGGCGAGCAGCTTCGAGAGTCCCTCACTGCCCAGGAGAAGCGTCCCCTCGTGACTCAGCCTGGGGCAGGCCACTCGCCCTCCTCGGCGAACACCTCGTCGAAGACCTGCCGCGCCCGCTGACGAGCCGGCTCGGAGACCGGCCCCTTACGGCTCTCGCGGTCCGCCAGGTACTCGTCCAGGACCTGCCCGCGCAGCTCACGCTCGACCGCCTCGGCGATGAACGCGGAGAACTGCCGCTTCCCCACCCGCGCCCGGATCGCCTCCGCAGTCCCCACCGGCAGCGACAGACTCACCCGCGTCGCCGGCCCTTGCCCAATGCCGTACATCGCCTCACCCATACCCCGAGTGTGTCAACGCGCAGGAAGAGCGCCACGGCCTGAATCGCGCGGAGTCCCAAAACCGTGAAGAAGGTATGTGGACCGCTCCTCTCCCCGCCCGCTCCCAGCATCGGGCAGCCGCAGCACCCGAATCCCAGCACGGGCGCCCCCATCCCATCCCAGCACGATCCCAGCACGGTAGGGATGATCAGGGGTGATGACAGGTGACGAGGGGTCAGCTATCCCAGCACCATCCCAGCACGGGAAAAAACCAAGGGCCCGACCCCGAAGAGCCGGACCCTCTTCGACCTGCACGTTTGCCAGATCAGCGACGTGGTGTTATGTCACCCGCTACACGTTGAAGCGGAACTCCACCACGTCGCCGTCCTGCATCACGTATTCCTTGCCCTCCATGCGGGCCTTGCCCTTGGCGCGGGCCTCGGCCACCGAGCCTGTTTCGAGCAGGTCCTCGTAGGAGATGATCTCCGCCTTGATGAAGCCCTTCTGGAAGTCGGTGTGGATGACACCGGCCGCCTCGGGGGCTGTCGCGCCCTTCTTGATCGTCCAGGCGCGGGTCTCCTTCGGGCCTGCCGTGAGGTAGGTCTGGAGGCCCAGGGTCTCGAAGCCGACGCGGCCGAGGGTGGCCAGGCCGGGCTCTTCCTGGCCCATCGACTGAAGGAGTTCCAGGGCCTCGTCGTCGTCGAGTTCGATCAGCTCGGACTCGATCTTGGCGTTGAGGAAGATCGCCTCGGCCGGGGCGACCAGGGCGCGCTGCTCGTTCTTGAAGTCCTCGTCGACCAGTTCGTCCTCGTCGACGTTGAAGACGTACAGGAAGGGCTTCGTCGTGAGGAGGTGGAGCTCGTGCAGGAGGCGGCCCTTCTCCGTGTTCGCGGTGATGCCCGCGGCGAACAGGGTCTGGCCGGCCTCCATGATCTTCTGGGCCTCCTCGACCGCGGCGAGGACCGCGACCTTCTCCTTCTGGAGACGGGATTCCTTCTGGAGGCGCGGGATCTGCTTCTCGACGGACTGGAGGTCGGCGAGGATCAGCTCCGTGTTGATCGTCTCGATGTCGTCCTTCGGCGAGACCTTGCCGTCGACGTGGACGACGTTCTCGTCCTTGAAGGCGCGGATGACCTGGCAGATCGCGTCGGACTCGCGAATGTTCGCGAGGAACTTGTTGCCCAGGCCCTCGCCCTCGCTCGCGCCGCGCACGATGCCCGCGATGTCGACGAAGTCGACCGTGGCGGGGAGCAGCTTCTGCGAGCCGAAGATCTCGGCCAGCTTGTTCAGGCGCGGGTCCGGGACGCCCACGACGCCGACGTTCGGCTCGATCGTGGCGAACGGGTAGTTGGCCGCCAGCACGTCGTTCTTGGTCAGGGCGTTGAACAGGGTCGACTTGCCGACATTCGGCAGACCGACGATTCCGATCGTGAGCGACACTTTGGCGACTTCCTGGAGTAAGGATGAAGGAGAGAGGGTCCAGTTTACGGGCGGGCCCGGGCAGGCAGATACGGGTCGGGCACAGGGCCGAACAGGGTGCGTTTCGGCCGTGTGACATCGAACTCAGCGCCAAGCTCGGCCAAAGCGCGTGTCCAACGCCTGATTCCTCCCGTCACGCGACCTACGTTGTGCTGGTGGAGCAGCCCAGGACACGTCCCCCTCAGCGCAGGCAGCCTCGTCAGCAGGCCCCGCTGTCCCCGCAGGCCACGATCGGTGAGACCGCCGCCGTCTACCGCGTGATGGGCGCGCCCGGCGCCCGGCCCGGTACGGTGTCGCCCGCCATGTCGGCGCTGCGCAGGTTCCCCAATCCCCGGCTGACCGGCATCGGCGCGGGGCTCTTCGCCGCCGCCACCATGTTCGTGCTGGCCTGCCTCGACCGGCTGCTCCTCGACAGCTCGGAAACGGTGTACGGGCTGCTGTTCCTGCCGGTCAGCGCCCTGACCGCGCTCTGGGTGCGGCCCGCCGACCTGGTCACCGCGCCGATCAGCGTGCCGATCGCCTTCGCCGCCGGAGTGATCCCGATCTCCGGGGGCGCCGGTGGCTTCGGCGGGCAGACCATGGCGGTCGTCACAGCCCTCGCCGTCCATGCGGGCTGGCTGTACGGGGGCACGCTCGTCGCCGGTCTCATCGCGAGCGTCCGCAAGATCCGGCACATGCGTCAGCGGTACCTGCTCCGCGCCGCGCAGGCCGCGCGCGGGGTGCAGGGTGTACGTCGGCCCCAGCAGCCGTCGTCGTAGGCGTCAGCGGGAGCAGGGGCTCGGTCAGGAGCCGGGGCTCTTCGAGGCCGCCATCGCGGCGCCCACGATGCCCGCGTTGTTCTGAAGTTCGGCCGGGACCATCTCCGCCCGTACGTTCTCGATCAGGGGCAGGAACTTGTCCGCCTTGCGACTCACTCCGCCGCCGATGACGAACAGCTCGGGCGAGAACAGCATCTCCACATGGGCCAGGTACTTCTGCACCCGGTGCGCCCAGTGCTGCCAGCTCAGGTCCTCGTCCTCCTTGGCCTTCGTGGAAGCGCGCTTCTCCGCGTCGTGACCGTGCAGCTCCAGATGGCCCAGCTCGGTGTTGGGGACCAGCAGGCCGTCCGTGAAGACCGCGCTGCCGATGCCCGTACCGAAGGTCAGCACGATGACCGTGCCCATGCGTCCTCGGCCCGCGCCGAAGGCCATCTCGGCCATTCCGGCCGCGTCGGCGTCGTTGAGGATCGTGACCGGCCGGCCGATCCGGTCGCCGAGGAGGGTGCGGGCGTCCGTGTCGATCCAGCCCTTGTCGACGTTGGCCGCGGTTCGGGTGATTCCGCCCGTGACAACGCCCGGGAAGGTGATGCCGACGGGCCCCTGCCAGTCGAAATGGCCGACCACCTCGGCCACGCAGTCGGCCACGCCGTCGGGCGTGGCCGGTTGCGGTGTCAGCACTTTGTGGCGCTCCTGCGCCAGGTCTCCGCGGTCCAGGTCCACGGGAGCACCCTTGATCCCGGACCCGCCGATGTCCACGCCGAAAATCTGCATGGAATCCACGGTACGGGCAGCCCGGGCGCCTCGCCCGGCTACTTGCCGGAGAGCTCTGCCGCCTCGGCGCGCAGGTCGCGGCGGAGTTCCTTGGGGAGGGAGAAGGTGATCGACTCGTCGGCCGTCTTCACCGTCTCCACGTCGGCGTAACCCCGCTCGGTCAGCCATTCCAGTACGCCGTCCACGAGCACGTCCGGGACGGAGGCGCCGGAGGTGAGGCCCACCGTGGTGACGCCCTCCAGCCATGCCTCGTCGATCTCGTCGGCGAAGTCCACCAGATGGGCGGCGGGGGCGCCTGCGTCGAGGGCGACCTCGACCATGCGGATCGAGTTCGAGGAGTTCTTGGAGCCGACGACGATGACCAGCTCGGCGTCTTCTGCGAGCTTCTTCACAGCGATCTGACGGTTCTGCGTGGCGTAGCAGATGTCGTCGCTGGGCGGCGAGAGGAGGTTCGGGAACTTCTCCTTGAGGGCGTCGACCGTCTCCATCGTCTCGTCGACGGAGAGCGTCGTCTGGGAGAGCCAGACGACCTTCGACTCGTCGCGTACGGAGACGTTGGCGACGTCCTCGGGGCCGTCGACCAGCGTGATGTGGTCGGGCGCCTCGCCGCTGGTGCCGATGACTTCCTCGTGGCCCTCGTGGCCGATCAGGAGGATGTCGTAGTCGTCCTTGGCGAAGCGGACGGCTTCCTTGTGGACCTTGGTGACCAGCGGGCACGTGGCGTCGATCGTGGCGAGCTTGCGCTCGGCGGCCTCGGCGTGGACGGTCGGCGCGACACCGTGCGCGGAGAACATCACGATGGACCCCTCGGGGACCTCCGCGGTGACGTCGACGAAGATCGCACCCTTCTTCTCCAGCGTCTGGACGACGTACTTGTTGTGCACGATCTCGTGACGCACATAGATCGGGGCCCCGTACTGCTCGAGGGCCTTCTCGACGGCGATCACGGCACGGTCCACGCCCGCGCAGTAGCCACGGGGAGCGGCGAGCAGGACACGGCGTGCAGGCGTTGCAGTCATGCGTCCCATCGTAAGGCCGTACCGAACAGGCGCGGGTCCGGCCGGGTCGGGAGACTGGGGCCTGCCCGGCGGATCAGCGCCGTGGCCCCGGCCATGATCCGCCGGACAGGCCCCAGGGCATCACGCGCATACCCGAACGACGGAGGGTTCATGGCCGGCAGTACCAGGGACCACGACGCGGACCAGGGAACACTGCGACGGACTCTCGGCTTCCGGGATCTGGTCGTCTACGGCCTCCTGTTCATCGCCCCCATGGCTCCGGTCGGGGTGTTCGGCACCCTGGACGCGAAGTCCGGCGGCGCGGTCGCGCTGGTCTATGTCGTGGCCACGGTCGTCATGGCGTTCACCGCCTTCAGTTACGCCCAGATGGTGCGGGTCGCCCCGCTGGCCGGTTCGGTCTTCACGTATGCGCGCAAGGGTCTCGGGGAAGGGCCGGGTTTCATCGCCGGGTGGATGGCGATGCTCGACTACCTGCTCATCCCGGCGGTCGCCTACCTCTTCTCCGGGATCGCGATGAACGCGCTGGTCCCCGAGGTGTCGCGGTGGGTCTGGACGGCCATCGCCGTGCTGGTGACCACGCTGCTGAACCTGTGGGGCGTGCGGGCGGCGGCCCGGGTCGGCTTCGCGGTGCTCGCCATGGAGATCGTGGTGCTGCTGGTGTTCGTGGTGTCGGCGGTCTGGGTGCTCGTACGGGACGGGGCACAGCGCGGGTGGCTGACACCGTTCACCGGGGATTCGGGGTTCTCGATGACGGCGGTGCTGGGGGCGGTGTCGGTGGCCGTGCTGTCGTATCTGGGCTTCGACGCGATCGCCTCGTTCGCCGAGGAGGTGACCGGCGGGTCGGCGAAGGTGGCCCGTGCGGTGCTGTTCTGCCTGGTGCTGGCGGGGGTGCTGTTCATCGCGCAGTCGTATCTGGCCGCGCTGCTGGAGCCGCTGAGCTCCGCGGAGCTGGCGGCCGATCCGGCGAAGCAGGGGTCGGCGTTCTACGACGCGGTGGATGCCTCGGTCGGTACGTGGCTGCACGATCTGGTGGCCGTGAGCAAGGCGATCGGCGCGGCGTTCGCGGCGCTGGCCGGGCAGGCGGCGGCGGGCCGACTGGTGTTCGCAATGGCGCGGGAGCGGCGACTGCCGGGGTTCCTGGCCAAGGTCGACGTACGTTCCGGGGTCCCCAGGACCGCGATCCTGGGTGCGGCGCTCGTGACGCTGGTGGCGGCGGTGTGGGCGGCCCGGCGGGACGACGGCCTGGACCATCTCGTGTCGGTCGTGGACATCGGCGCGCTGTCGGCGTTCGTCCTGCTCCACGCGTCGGTGGTGGGCTGGTTCGCCGTACGCCGGATGGCGGGGCCGCCGAGCTGGTGGCGCCATGTGCTGATGCCGGTGGTGGGTGCGGCCGTGCTGATCGCGGTGATCGTGGAGGCCACGACGAGCGCGCAGGTGGTGGGACTGTGCTGGCTCGGGATCGGTCTTGTGGTGCTCGCGGTGCAGTGGGGGCGCCGGTCGGGGCCGGACGGGCCCGGTTCGGGGCCAGGACCCGAGAGGACCGCGGGGACGCGCTGACCGGGCCTCTTGTCGGTGAGGGCCGATACGCTCGCCGCATGGCTCTCAATACGTCCGCGGAAGCCCCGCTGCCCGTCGGTGAGGTGTCACGGCTCATCGGCGGGTGGATCGACCGGCTCGGTGCGGTCTGGGTCGAGGGGCAGATCACGCAGCTGTCGCGGCGGCCGGGTGCCGGGGTGGTGTTTCTGACGCTGCGCGATCCGTCGCACGACATCTCGGTGAGCGTCACCTGCTTCCGGCAGGTCTTCGACCGGATCGCCGACGTGGTGACCGAGGGCGCGCGCGTCGTCGTCCTCGCCAAGCCCGAGTGGTACGCCCCCCGTGGACAGCTCTCCCTGCGGGCGACGGAAATACGGCCGGTGGGGATCGGTGAGCTGCTCGTACGGCTGGAGCAGTTGAAGAAGTCGCTGGCGGCCGAAGGGCTCTTCGCGCTGGACCGGAAGAAGCCCCTGCCGTTCCTGCCGCAGCTGATCGGACTGGTCTGCGGGCGGGCGTCGGCGGCCGAGCGTGACGTACTGGAGAACGCGCGGCGGCGCTGGCCCGCGGTGCGCTTCGAGGTCCGCAACACCGCGGTGCAGGGCGTGCACGCGGTGAATCAGGTGGTCCAGGCGGTGCAGGAGCTCGACGCGCTGGACGAGGTCGACGTGATCGTCGTCGCCCGGGGCGGCGGGAGTGTGGAGGATCTGCTGCCGTTCTCCGACGAGCAGCTGATCCGGGCGGTGGCCGCGTGCCGTACGCCCGTGGTGTCCGCGATCGGGCACGAACCGGACTCCCCGCTGCTCGACCTGGTCGCGGACCTGCGGGCCTCGACGCCCACCGACGCGGCGAAGAAGGTCGTACCGGATGTCGGCGAGGAGCTGGACCGCGTGCAGCAGCTGCGGGACCGGGCGCTGCGTACGGTGCGCGGTTTGCTGGAGCGGGAGGAGCGGGGGCTGGCGCATGCGCTGGGCCGCCCGGCGATGGAGCGTCCCCAGCGGCTGGTGGACGAGCGGGAGGCGGAGATCGACGCGCTGGTGGGGCGCAGCCGACGGGTGCTCGGGCATCTCCTGGACCGCGCCGAGTCGGAGATCTCGCACACCCTCGCCCGGGTGGTGTCCCTGTCGCCCGCCGCCACGCTGGAGCGCGGATACGCGGTGCTCCAGCGGCCGGACGGCCATGTGGTGCGCTCCCCCGCCGAGGCCGGGGCGCCCGGCGAGGAGCTGCGCGCGCGGGTGTCGGAGGGCGAGTTCACCGTGCGGGTCGTGGAGTGAGCGGCCGGTGTGGTTCACGGTTCCAGCGGTTCAGCTGTCGTAGCTCAAACATAGGGTGGATCACATGACGGACGACGGGACGACGACGGCTGCCGCGACGGGCGCGACGGGCACGCTCGGCTACGAGCAGGCGCGGGACGAGCTGATCGAGGTCGTGCGCCGCCTGGAGGCGGGCGGCACCACGCTGGAGGAGTCGCTGGCTCTGTGGGAGCGCGGCGAGGAGCTGGCCCGGGTGTGCCGGCGCTGGCTGGAGGGGGCGCGAGCGCGGCTCGATGCGGCGCTGGCTCGGCCGGAGGAGGGGTCCGGGGACGCCGCGACCGGGGTGGGCGGCGACGACTGAGGTGGGGAGGCGTGTGCGGGGTGGGCCGCTGCGCGGGGCTGTTCCCCTACCCCGCTGCCCCTTCCCGTAACAGGGGCTCCGCCCCGGACCCCGCTCCTCAAACGCCGGAGGGGCTCAAGCCGGAGGGGCTGAAAAGGGTGGCTGCAGAGGGGCTGAAAAAAGGTGGAGTGGATCACTTTCGGCCCGGTTTAGTTGAAAGTTAACCTACTTCGGGTTACGGTCGTGGCATCGCTTGATCCCCTGTACGCCCGGAAGGTAACTCGCACGATGTCCCTCGTTCTTGACCCCGCCGCCCAGGACCTCCTCTTCCGTGAGGCCCGCACCGCCAACACGTTCTCCGACGAGCCGGTGACCGAGGAGCAGGTCCAGGCGATCTACGACCTGGTCAAGTACGGCCCGACCGCCTTCAACCAGTCGCCGCTGCGCGTCGTCCTGGTCCGCTCCGCCGAGGGTCGCGAGCGCCTCGTGAAGCACATGGCCGAGGGCAACCAGCCGAAGACCGCCGCCGCCCCGCTGGTCGCGATCCTCGTCGCCGACAACGAGTTCCACGAGGAGCTCCCGGCGCTCCTTCCGCACTTCCCGCAGGCCAAGGACATGTTCTTCTCGGAGCGCCCGGCCCGCGAGCAGGCGGCCGCGCTGAACGCCTCGCTGCAGGCCGGCTACTTCATTCTCGGCATCCGCGCAGCCGGCCTCGCCGCCGGCCCGATGACCGGCTACGACGCCGCTGGCATCGAGAAGGAGTTCCTGGACGGCGACCACAAGGTCCTCATGGTCGTCAACATCGGCAAGCCGGGCGAGGACGCCTGGATGCCGCGCCTGCCGCGCCTCTCCTACGACGAGGTCGTCACGACCGTCTGATCGGCGGCTCGCAGAGACAGCCGACATGGAGAAGGCCCCGGAGCACTTGTGCTCCGGGGCC
>NZ_JBHUUV010000037.1:0-71860 GCF_042670885.1 Streptomyces sp. NPDC057136 | reverse complement strand
GGCTGCCAGCCCGGTGCGGCGCAGTGGTGACGGTACGGGCGTCCTGGACGCCACCACGGTCTCCTCGGCAGCCTGGCTCGCCGGGTCGGGCCTGCAACCACGCGTAAGGGGGCGGCCTCCGAGGAGGCCGCCCCCTTTACGTGTCGCGTTTATGTGTCGGGGCTCAGAACTTGTTGCGCGGGGTGATCCCCAAGGACATGCCGGACAGGCCGCGCTGGCGGCCCCCCAGCTTCTCCGCGATGGAGCGCAGCGCGGCTCCGGCGGGCGAGTCCGGGTCGGACAGGACGACGGGCTTGCCCTCGTCGCCGCCCTCGCGCAGCCGTACGTCGATCGGGATGGAGCCGAGCACCGGCACCGTGGCGCCGACGGTCTTCGTCAGCCCCTCGGCGACCCGCTGACCGCCGCCCGAACCGAACACGTCGACCATCTCGTCGCAGTGCGGGCACGGCATGCCCGACATGTTCTCGACGACGCCGACGATCTTCTGGTGGGTCTGCACGGCGATGGAGCCGGCCCGCTCGGCGACCTCGGCCGCGGCCTGCTGCGGCGTCGTGACGATGAGGATCTCGGCGTTCGGTACGAGCTGCGCCACGGAGATCGCGATGTCACCGGTGCCCGGCGGCAGGTCGAGCAGCAGGACGTCCAGGTCGCCCCAGTACACATCGGCGAGGAACTGCTGGAGCGCGCGGTGGAGCATCGGTCCGCGCCACACCACCGGGGCGTTGCCCGGTGTGAACATGCCGATGGAGATGACCTTCACGCCGTGCGCCGACGGCGGCATGATCATGTTCTCGACCTGGGTGGGCTTGCCGTCCACGCCGAGCATGCGCGGCACGCTGTGCCCGTAGATGTCCGCGTCCACGACGCCGACCTTGAGCCCGTCGGCGGCCATCGCCGCCGCCAGGTTCACCGTCACCGAGGACTTCCCGACGCCGCCCTTGCCGGACGCCACCGCGTAGACCCGGGTCAGGGAGCCGGGCTGGGCGAACGGCACCTCGCGCTCCGCCGTACCGCCGCGCAGCGAGCTCGCGAGCTCCTTGCGCTGCTCGTCGCTCATGACGTCGAGCGTGACCTCGACGCGGGACACGCCTTCGACGCGCGCCACCGCTTCGGTCACGTTGTTGGTGATGGTCTCGCGCATCGGACAGCCGGAGACCGTGAGATACACCGTGACAGCGACTACACCGTCAGCGTCGATCTCGATGGATTTCACCATGCCGAGTTCGGTGATCGGACGGTGGATCTCCGGGTCGTTCACTGTCGCCAGTGCTTCACGCACCGCGTCTTCCGTAGCCATACCGACGATGTTACGGCGCATGCCCCTACGCCCGGGTAACCCGTCAGCGGTCGCCTTCGTCACTCTCGGCCTCGAAGAGGACCTGCCGGTCCTCCATGTCCTTCACCATGTCCTGCAACTCCGACCTGATCCAGTCCCGGGTGGCCACCTCGCCCAGGCCCATCCGGAGCGAGGCGATCTCCCGGGTGAGGTACTCGGTGTCGGCGATGGAGCGCTCGTTCTGCTTGCGGTCCTGCTCGTGGGTGACCCGGTCGCGGTCGTCCTGCCGGTTCTGCGCGAGCAGGATCAGGGGGGCCGCGTACGAGGCCTGGAGCGACAGCATCAGGGTCAGGAAGATGAACGGGTACTCGTCGAACCGCAGCCCCACGGGCGCGGAGATGTTCCACACCACCCACAGGATGACGATCAGCGTCATCCAGACGAGGAACCGTCCGGTGCCCAGAAAACGGGCGATGCGCTCAGAGAACCGGCCGAACGCCTCAGGGTCGTACTCCGGCAGCAGACGGCGCCGCGGGGACTTCGGCTGGTCGAGCCGGGGCCGCGGTGGGCGCACGAGGCCCGAGGAGCCCGTCGACCCAGCCCTCGGGCGCTCCTCACCGGCCACGGGAGATCCCCTCCTCGCCGTGGAAGTCGGTCTCGCGCCAGTCCTCGGGCAGCAGGTGATCGAGCACGTCGTCGACGGTCACCGCGCCGAGGAGCGATCCGCTCACGTCCACGACGGGCACCGAGACCAGGTTGTACGCGGCCAGATAGCTGGTCACGGAGGACAGCGGGGTGTTCGGTGGCAGCGGTACGAGATCGCTGTCCACGATCGAGCTGACGAGGGTGAACGGCGGATCGCGCAGCAGCCGCTGGAAATGCACTGTGCCGAGGTACTTGCCCGTCGGGGTCTCGTCCGGCGGGCGGCAGACGTACACCTGCGCGGCCAGCGCGGGGGACAGGTCGGACCGCCTGACCCGGGCGAGCGCGTCGGCGACCGTGGCGTCCGGCCGCAGCACGATCGGCTCGGTCGTCATCAGACCGCCCGCCGTCCGCTCCTCGTACGCCATGAGGCGCCGCACGTCCGCCGCGTCGTCCGGACGCATCAGGGCCAGCAGCCTCTCCTTGTCCTCCTCGGGCAGCTCGGAGAGCAGGTCGGCCGCGTCGTCCGGGTCCATGGCCTCCAGGACGTCCGCGGCCCGCTCCTCCTTGAGCTTGCCCAGGATCTCCACCTGGTCGTCCTCGGGAAGCTCCTCCAGGACGTCCGCGAGCCGGTCGTCGTCGAGCGCTGCGGCGACCTCCGCACGGCGCTTCGGCGACAGATGGTGCAGGGCGTTGGCCACATCGGTGGGCCGCAGCCGTTCGAACGTGGCGACCAGGCTCTCGGCGCCCTGCCCGTGCTCCTCCAGCGAGAAGCCGCTGACCGCCGACCACTCGACGGTCAGGGTCTCGCCCTTGCGCCGCAGCGCACCGCCGCGCCCCTTGCGTACGAAGTACTTGTCGATCTCCCAGTCGCGACGGGCCGGGAGCTGCTGGATCGAGACGTCGAGGATGGTCACCTCCTCGTCGGTCTCCACCAGCTGGACCCGGCGGTCGAGGAACTCGCCGAGGATCAGACGTTCGGTCGGGCGCTGTTCGAAGCGCCGCATGTTGACCACGCCGGTGGTGATGACCTGACCGGACTCGACGCCCGTCACTCGGGTCATCGGCAGGAAGATCCGCCGCCGGCTCGTCAACTCGACGACCATGCCGAGCAGCCGCGGGGGGCGCCCGCCGACGCGCAGCATCGCCACCAGATCGCGGACCCGGCCGACCTGGTCACCATTGGGGTCGAAGACGGGCACACCGGACAGGTGCGAGACGAAGATCCTGGGAGCGCCTGCCACCATCCCGTGCACCTCCTCCGACTGTGATGCGAATACACCGTTATGCCGGGATCAGGCTAGCCCGTACCGCTCCGCGGCGCCCCGGTGGGCCGTCCGTACGGCTCTCTGCAAAGAGGCGTAGTCAGCACGGGTACGCTGCCGTCTGCCACCCCCGACACGCAGATGAGAGGCAGTGCGCCCGTGACCTCTTTTGCCCCGGCCGTCCGGGCCCATCACCGGACCGCCCTCGCCGTAGTGCTCTGTGCGGGGCTGACCGCAGTCCTCACGGCGTGCGCCGGAGAGGACCCGGACAAGGGAACCAACGGCGTCGGCAAACTCAGTGCGGCGGAGATCGACAAGAAGACCAGAGCGGCGGCGGACTCCGCCGACGCGGTACGGCTCGCGGGCACCCTGGTCAGCAAGGGCGGCACGTACAGGCTCAACATGCAGCTCAACGCGGAGGGCGGCACGGGTTCCGTCACCTCGAAGAAGAACACCTTCGCGCTGCTGCGCATCGGCGACGAGCTCTTCCTCAAGGCCGACGCCGGTTTCTGGAACCACGACGAGGCGAGCGGCAAGGGCGAGGACAGCGATCAGGCTGCTGCCGACAAGCTCCAGGGCAAGTACGTGAAGGTCCCCGAGGGCGACCCCACGTACAAGCAGCTGCGCGGCTTCACGGACAAGAAAATCCTGCTCGACGGTCTGCTCGCCCTGCACGGCAAGGTCAACAAGGGCGACCGGGACAAGGTCGCCGGCGTCCCCACGGTGCAGATCGTGGGCGGAAAGGGTGAGGGCGGCGCACTCGACGTCTCGCTGAAGGGCACCCCGTATCCCGTACGGGTCGCGCGCGGCGGAGGCGGCGGCACGGTCACGCTCGCCGACTGGGGCAGGTCCTTCACCCTGAAGCCGCCGTCCGAGGACGAGACGGTCGACTACGGAGGCCAGCTCCCCAAGTCCTCCGACTGAGGACTGAGGACTGAGGGCTGAGGGAGTTTCGGGCTCCCCGTCAGCTCTTCTTACGGCGCTTCAGCAGCAGCCGGGGAAGCGCGGCGGGCACAGGCCGGCGGGTCGTCGCCCCGGTGGGCAGCGGCACCGCCGCCAACGAGGAGTCGGGCAGCTCCGTCCGGGACTCGCCGGGCTCCAGCCGCAGCACGCGGCACTCGCGCGCCCAGCGCTCGGTCATCTGCTCGGCGTCCGGCGCGTTCAGCCGCTTGCCCTTGAGCTCGGCGACCGCCGCCGCCCACTCCTCGGAGCGCGGCGCCGGTTCGGTCACCGCGGCGGTCCAGACGACCAGCCGGCCGCCCTTGTCCTTGCTGCGCACGGTGACCTCGGCCGCCGCCCCGTCCGCGAGCCCGTCCGGGAGCGGCTGCTCGCCGGGGCCGTCCCCGATGAGGTAGACGGCTCCCTCGTGCCAGACGTGCCACAGCGCCCGGGCGTGGCCGGTGCCCCGGACCCAGATCAGCCCGGACTTCTTGGTGGCCTCCTCGACAAGAGCCCGGCCCAGCAGCACGTCAGGAGCAGCAGCAGTCATGAGCGCACTCTATTAGACCCCCGGTTTCCGGTCGGTCTCAGAGCCAGCCGTTGCGCTTGAGGGTGCGGTGGATGGAGAAGCAGACGACGCCGATGACGCCCATCACCATCGGGTAGCCGTACTTCCACTGCAGCTCCGGCATGTGGTCGAAGTTCATGCCGTACACCCCGCAGATCATCGTCGGCACGGCGACGATGGCCGCCCAGGACGTGATCTTGCGCATGTCCTCGTTCTGCGTGACGGTCGCCTGCGCGAGGTTGGCCTGGAGGATGGAGTTCAGCAGCTCGTCGAAGCCGATGACCTCCTCCTGCACCCGGGCCAGGTGGTCCGCCACATCGCGGAAGTACTTCTGGATATCCGGGTCGATCAGCCGCATGGGCCGCTCGCTCAGCAGCTGCATCGGGCGCAGGAGCGGGGACACGGCCCGCTTGAACTCCAGCACCTCACGCTTCAGCTGGTAGATCCGGCCCGCGTCCGAACCGCGCGGGCTGCCCTTCGCCGGGGTGGAGAAGACACCGATCTCCACCTCGTCGATGTCGTCCTGCACCGCCTCCGCCACCGCGATGTACCCGTCCACGACGTGGTCGGCGATGGAGTGCAGCACGGCCGACGGGCCCTTGGCCAGCAGTTCGGTGTCCTCCTGAAGGCGGTGGCGCAGGGCGCGCAGCGAACCATGTCCGCCGTGCCGGACGGTGATGACGAAGTCCCGGCCGGTGAAGCACATGACCTCGCCGGTCTCGACGACCTCGCTGGTCGCGGTCAACTCGGCGTGCTCCACGTAGTGGATGGTCTTGAAGACGGTGAACAGCGTGTCGTCGTACCGCTCCAGCTTGGGCCGCTGGTGCGCGTGCACCGCGTCCTCGACGGCCAGCGGGTGAAGACCGAACTCCCGGGCGATACCGGCGAATTCCTCCTCCGTCGGCTCGTGCAGACCGATCCAGGCGAAGCCGCCCTGCTCCCGCACCCGGAGCATCGCCTCGTGCGGGGTCTGGCAGCCGGCCGCATCCTGGCGCCGTCCGTCGCGGTAGACCGCGCAGTCGACGACCGCGCTGGAGGCGGACGGGTCACGGGTCGTGTCGTAACTGTTGTACGGGGCGTTGCTCTTACGCAGGGACGGGCGCACGGCGGCGCGCAGGTCACGGATCATCGACATGGCTGGCTCCTTCACGGAGGGCCGTCGGCGGGCACGTGGAACAGCCCGGAATGGGGACGTGTCGCTACGTCCGCAAAGCGGGCGGCACCGCGGCAGCGCGATGACGGCGTTCGCTACAGACAGGCAAAAACGAGGGGCTCTTCCATCGCGCGAACTGCCGTGGGCCTTGGCCGTGAAGGCTTCAGGCGACAGAGGGAAGGCGTCGGGCGGAAGAGCGGTTGGTACTGCACGGTCGACTTGGATCCATGGCAGTCCCCACCTCCTCCGGCCGGTCCCCCGTGGGGGACGACGTGTGCCGGGACTGAGAGAGCAACGCTTCTGCGTGCTGTCCCGGCTGGCGGCCAGGCTACCAGCCGACTCGGGGTCAATCCCTTTCTTTGCCCGTTCCTGACGCGTCCTATGCTCGCGTCATGGAAGAAATTCTTGCGCTGGTCGAGGCCCGGCTCCGTACGGCCCTGGGCGAACCGGACGCACGCGCCGACGTGACCTTCCTCGGTACGGACCGTATCGAGGTGCTCCGCTTCATCGACGGCGACGTGGTGCGCTACGCCACACTCGGCATGTCCGGGCAGCCGATGGCCGACCCCACCTCGCCCCTCGCCGACCCGGTGAAGGGGCCGCGTGCCGAGCTGATCCTGTCGGTACGGGTGGGGCTCGCCGACACCGACCAGGTGCTGCGCCCGCTGGCCGTGCTGGCCGCGTCCCCGCAGGTCGAGGGGCTGATCGTGGCGCCCGGCGCCTCCCTCGACGTGGGGCAGCCGCTGTGGCCCGGGGCGCCCTTCAGCTCCGTCCTGGTCGCCGAGCCGGGCGGGCTCGTCGAGGACCTGGAACTGGACGCCCCCATGGACCCCGTGCACTTCCTGCCGCTCCTTCCGATGACGCACAACGAGGCCGCCTGGAAGCGGGTCAGGGGTGCGCAGGAGCTTCAGGAACGGTGGCTGTCGCACGGCACGGATCTGCGCGATCCGCTGCGTACCTCCGTGGCGCTCGACTGAGGCCGGTGCTCGACTGAGGCCGGTGCTCGACTGGGGCCGGCGCTCCACTGAGACGAACGGCACAGACCTCGCCCGCGGCCAGGAGGGGGAGCCGCGGGCGGGGAGCAACGGGGTTGGTGCGCCGGTCAGTTGTCGAAGGCCCTGACACCGTCATCGGTGGCGTGCTTCGGCTCCAGCTTCCGCACCTCCCGGGTCAGGGCCGTACGCCGGACCCATACGACGACGGCGCCGGCCAGCGCGGCGACCGCGGCGACTACGAACGGGATGTGGATGTCGGTCCACTCCTCGATCTTCGGGGTCCTCTCCCCGCATGGCTCTCTCGCTCTCCACTGGGTCGATGCCTCATGTACAGAATAAGTTAGGCAATCTAATAAATGCAAGTTACATCTATTTTCCCCGGTCGGAGCCACGCTGCGGACGGGTGATCGTCCTTGACGCGGCGACCACCGGAGAGGACCGTTGGACGCTATGAGGGGCGAACCCAGTTGCCCGAAGTGCGGTGGCCGGGTCAGGGCGCCCGGTCTCTTTGCCGACTCCTGGCAGTGCCCCACGCACGGCCAGGTGCACCCGATGCAGCCGGTGATCCCGCCCAGCGTCGAGTCGCTCGGTGTCGCGGTGCATCGCGCGCAGGTGCCGGTGTGGATGCCCTGGCCGCTGCCGGTGGGCTGGGTGTTCACGGGCGTGGCCTCCGCGGGGGACGACCGCAGCGGCGGGCGCGCCACCGCTGTCGCCTGCTCGGGTCCCGGGCCGCTCGGCGGCTTCGGTGAACTGCTGCTCGTCGCCGAGGAGCTCGGTGTCGGACTGGGTGCGCGGTACGCCGGCCTGGACGGCCCCGACCCCGGCCCGCACCTGTGCGTCAACGGGGCGCCCGAGGCCAAGGTGCTCGCCGCCGGACGCCCGACAGGGCTCTGGCACGTCAAGGGGGCCCCGGACGACCGGGCCGTCTTCGCGGGCGAGGCGCGCGGGCTGTGGCTCTGGGCGATCGTCTGGCCCGAACAGTCCGGGCTGCTGATGTACGACGAGCTGGTGCTGACGGATCTGCGCGACGCCGGGGCCGAAGTGGATCTCGTACCGTGCGGGGCGCTCACCCCGCGTTTGCTCACTCCCCCCTGACGGGCCGGACGGCCGACCGGGGGGAGTACGCGCGCCGGTTATCCTTGAGCGTCCCCTGTCCGGCCGCAAGCACTGGAGTCGCGTCGTGCGCATCGACCTGCACACCCACTCCACCGCGTCGGACGGCACGGACACCCCCGCCGAGCTGGTGGCCAACGCCGCCGCCGCGGGTCTCGATGTCGTCGCGCTCACCGACCACGACACCGTCGCGGGCCACGCCGAAGCGGTCGCGGCCCTGCCCGACGGCCTCACCCTCGTCACCGGCGCCGAGCTCTCCTGCCGCATCGACGGAGTGAGCCTGCACATGCTGGCGTACCTTTTCGACCCCCACGAGCCCGAACTGGCCCGTGAGCGCGAGCTGGTACGGGACGACCGGGTGCCGCGCGCACAGGCCATGGTGCAGAAGCTCCAGGAGCTGGGCGTCCCGGTCACCTGGGAGCAGGTCGCGTCGATCGCCGGGGACGGCTCGGTCGGCCGCCCGCACATCGCCACCGCACTCGTCGACCTCGGCGTCGTCGAGACCGTCTCCGACGCCTTCACGCCCGAGTGGCTCGCGAACGGCGGACGCGCGTACGCCGAGAAGCACGAACTCGACCCCTTCGACGCGATCCGGCTGGTCAAGGCCGCGGGCGGAGTCACCGTCTTCGCCCATCCGCTCGCCGTGAAGCGCGGCGAGGTGGTGCCCGAGGAGTCGATCGCGCTGCTCGCCGCGGCCGGACTCGACGGCATCGAGGTCGACCACATGGACCACGACGCGCCCACCAGGGCCCGGCTGCGCGGACTCGCCGGCGATCTGGGGCTGCTGCCCACCGGGTCCAGCGACTACCACGGCAGCCGCAAGACCGTGCAACTCGGTGAGTACACCACCGACCCCGAGATCTACGGCGAGATCACCCGGCGCGCAACGGGAGCCTTCCCGGTGCCGGGCGCCGGTGGATCCCGCCGCCCGTAAGAGCCTGTCGGGCTCCAAGGCCGCACGCGGCGCCCGCGCCGTAGCTCACGCCTTCCCGTCACACCTTCGCGCGCCCGGCCGCCACGGCCGCGTACGGCTGCCTTCACCCCTGCCGCCGGGCCGCGCCCCTCCTGTTCGACCCGCTCCCCACTCGCAAGGCTCACTGTGTTCGACGTCGCTGTCTTCGGTTCCCTTTTTCTCACGCTTTTTGTGATTATGGACCCGCCCGGAATCACCCCCATCTTCCTGGCCCTCACCGCCGGCCGGCCCGCCAAGGTCCAGCGCAGAATGGCATTTCAGGCCGTCGCGGTCGCCTTCGGTGTGATCGCCGTCTTCGGTCTGCTCGGTCAGCAGATCCTCGACTATCTCCATGTCTCCGTCCCCGCGCTGATGATCGCGGGCGGACTGCTCCTGCTGCTCATCGCGCTCGATCTGCTCACCGGCAAGACCGACGAGCCCACGCAGACCAAGGACGTCAACGTGGCGCTCGTACCGCTGGGCATGCCGCTGCTCGCGGGCCCCGGTGCGATCGTCTCGGTGATCCTCGCGGTGCAGAACGCCGACGGCGCGGCCGGCCAGATCTCGGTATGGACCGCCATCGTCGCCATGCACATCGTGCTCTGGCTCGTGATGCGCTACTCGCTGCTGATCATCCGTGTCATCAAGGACGGCGGCGTGGTGCTCGTGACCAGGCTCGCCGGGATGATGCTCTCGGCCATCGCCGTCCAGCAGATCATCAACGGTGTCACCCAGGTCATCCAGAACGCCTGACCCCGGACACCACAGCGCCCCCGTACGGTCCTTCCGTACGGGGGCGCTTCGTCTTTAGCGGCGCAATGCTGTGTCAGGCGTTACGAAGCCGAGCTTTCGGCCGGCCGGATGTAGATGCGCTGGCCTATGGCTGCGGCCTGCTGCACCATCCGGTTGACGGAGGCGGCGTCCACGACGGTGCTGTCCACGGCGGTACCGTCGACATCGTCGAGTCGCATGATCTCGAAGCGCATATGGCTTCCCTTCGTCTGATCCTCCTGCTGGAGAACTACTGGAGGACGGGGTGACCCGTCCGCAAGGATGAAGAGCGCAAGGCATGTGTGTCCGGCGCTCCACGATGTGTACAACGGCTTGCCGTCTGCAAACATTCCCTACGCTAAGGAAATTTTTTGGATGCCTAACTACCAGGTAGTAGCTGCGCAGGCGCAGCCGGTGAGGTCCGCATGAACGAAGCGGACGCGCCGACGGAGGGCCAGGCCGATATCCGCGAGTACCTGGACCGCACCAACGAGCTGCTCACGCGCGTGCTCGCGGAGGTGTCGAAGACCCCCTCGACCCATGCGATCTTCGTGGACGCGGGTTATGTGTACGCCGCGGCCGGACTGCTCGTCACCGGCACGGAGGACCGCCGCAACTTCGACCTCGACGCGGAAGGGATGATCGAGGCATTCATCGACAAGGCGCGGACGATCTTCGCGGACAGCAGGCTGCTGCGCGTCTACTGGTACGACGGGGCCAGGCGCCGCATCCACACCGTCGAGCAGCAGTCCATCGCCGAACTCCCCGACGTCAAGGTCAGACTGGGCAACCTCAACGCCAACAACCAGCAGAAGGGCGTCGATTCACTGATCCGTACCGACCTCGAATCGCTCGCCAGGCACCGTGCCATCAGTGACGCGGCGCTCGTCGGCGGGGACG
Source organism: Streptomyces sp. NPDC057136 (assembly GCF_042670885.1). Classification (NCBI taxonomy): domain Bacteria; kingdom Bacillati; phylum Actinomycetota; class Actinomycetes; order Kitasatosporales; family Streptomycetaceae; genus Streptomyces; species Streptomyces sp. NPDC057136. The sequence goes on along the minus strand of NZ_JBHUUV010000037.1, from coordinate 61,286 downwards.
AGGACCTGGTGTCGGCGGTCGAGGCGGCGCAGGGGTACGGGGCGCGCGTCCACCTCTGGGGCATCGAGGCGGGGGAGGGCCGCAACCAGGCCGAGCCGCTGCTGTGGGAGGTCGACAGCACGCGCACCTTCGACCTCGACTTCTGCCGCCCCTACGTCACGCGGCGCTCCGTCACCACGTACGAGGACGACACCCCGTCACCCTCGCGCGAGAACGTCCGCTTCGTCGGCGCGCAGATCGCCGCCACCTGGCTCTCCGCCCGTGGCCGTGAGTCCCTGGCCGACCTGCTGCCCGGCCATCCCTATCTGCCGGGCTCCGTCGACCAGGACCTGCTGGTGGAGGCCGAGCGGCTGCTCCAGCACTCCCTGCGCGGCCACGCCCATCTGCGGCGCGCGCTGCGCGACGGCTTCTGGCAGCACCTGCAGTCGCAGTACTGAGCCGGCTGCCGCCCGACGCTCCCGGTCATGGGGGGGCGTCGGGCGGCGGCTCGCCGCCGTGGGTGCGGGATCAGTGGCTGTCCCAGAACGAGACCAGCGCCGCCGCCGTCTCCAGGGGCCGTGCCGTGTTGGGGGAGTGCTCGGCGCCCTCGATGGTGGTGCGACGGGCGCCCAGCCGCCGGGCCATGTCGTCGAGCCGCTCCACGGGCCAGACGTCGTCGCGTTCGCCGGACACCACATGGACGGGCAGTGGCAGGGCGGCGAGCTCTGCCACCCGGTCCGGCTCGGCCGACAGCTGGGCACCGGTCGCGACGAGCTGCGCGGGGCTGTGGCGCAGCCAGCGGCGGCGCAGATCCTCGCCGTCGCCGGTGTCGGCGTCCTGCGGCGGGTCGAGGGCCCGCATGGCCTCCCACACCTCGGCCATGCTCAGCGTGCGCAGCGCGTCGCCGAGCATCTTGATCCTGTCCCGCTGGCCGGGGGTGACCTCGGCGGGCCCGGAGGACATGAGGGTCAGTGAGCGGAAGGGGGAGGCGTCCAGCAGTACGGCGGCACGGGCGACCTGACCGCCCAGCGAGTGGCCCAGCAGATGGATACGGTGCCCCGCGGCACCGAGCGCCTCCGCCTGCGCCAGCACATCGAGGGCCAACTCCTCCTGTGCGTACGGCTCCTGACGGTCCGTGCCCTCCGTCTCGTACTGCCCGCGGCCATCCACGGAGACCACGCGGTAGCCGGCCTCGGCGAGCGGTTCGAGCAGGGCGATGAAGTCCTCCTTGCTGCCGGTGTATCCGGGCAGCAGGAGCGCGGTGGAGTGTGCCCCGGTACGCGGTGCGGCGTCCAGGACGGCGAAGTCCCCGCGCGCGGTACGCAGTGCGCGGGCACGGGCGCAGGGGGGCGGGGTGAAGGTGGGTGGCCGACTCATGGAACGAGGCTATCGCCGGTCGGGGGCGCCGGTCGGGGGCGTACGCACGAGGGGCCGGGTACTCCGCGTGGTGCGGAGTACCCGGCCCCTCGTGTCGTGCGGTGGGATCAGCTCTCGGTCGTGGCCGCTTCGGCCTTCGCCGTCGTCGTGCGGGCACGGCGGCGGCGCGGCTTCGCAGAGGCCTCGGACTCGGCCTCGGCCACCGCGGGGGCGGTCGCCTCGGCGGCCTCCGCGTTCACGGCTGCACGCGGACGGCGGCGGCGCGGCTTCGTCTCGCCCTCGGCGGCCGGAGCCTCCGAGACCGTTTCCGTCTTCGGCTTGGCGGCGGGACGGGTCCGACGGCGCGTCTCCGTCACCGGCTCGGACGGCGGGGCGATCTGGAAGTCGACCTCGTCGACCGCGGGCTTGATGACACGGGCGCGGCGGCGCGGCTTGGTCACCGGCTCGGCGGCCGCGACGGCGACGGTCTGGAAGTCGACCGCCACCTCCGCCTTGACCTTGCTCCTGGTGGCCCTCACCTTGGGTGCCGGGACCTCCGTCACCGTCTCGGCCACCGGCTCTGCGGCGGTCGTACGGGGGGCACGGCGGCGGCGCGGCTTCTCCTCGGCCACGGGCTCCGCCACGTCCTCGACGGCCACCGGCGCGGCCTCGGCCACGGCGACCGCTGCCTCGGCGACCGCTGCCTCGGCGACACCCTCGGGGGCGCCGACACGGGCACGACGACGGCGGCGCGGCGTACGCGGCTCCGACGCATCGGCCTCGGCCGGCTCGACGACGGCCTCGGCGGCCGGGGCGGGCACCGTGGCGGCGCCCTCCTCGAGCGTGCCGCCACTCCGCGTACGGCGACGCTGGCGCGGTGTACGGGCCGGGCGCTCCTCACGGACGGGGGCAGGGGCCGAGGCGGCGGACTTGCGGCCGCGGCCGCCGGTCTCGCCGAGGTCCTCGACCTCTTCCGCCCGCAGACCCGCACGGGTCCGCTCGGCACGCGGCAGGACACCCTTGGTGCCCGCCGGGATGTTGAGCTCCTCGTAGAGGTGCGGCGACGTGGAGTATGTCTCGACCGGGTCCGGGAACTTCAGGTCGAGCGCCTTGTTGATCAGCTGCCAGCGCGGGATGTCGTCCCAGTCCACCAGAGTGATCGCGATGCCCTTGGCCCCCGCGCGGCCGGTGCGGCCGATGCGGTGGAGGTAGGTCTTCTCGTCCTCGGGCGACTGGTAGTTGACGACGTGGGTCACACCCTCGACGTCGATACCGCGCGCGGCGACGTCGGTGCAGACGAGGACGTCCACCTTGCCGTTGCGGAAGGCGCGCAGCGCCTGCTCACGGGCGCCCTGGCCGAGGTCGCCGTGGACCGCACCGGAGGCGAAACCGCGCTTCTCCAGCTGCTCGGCGATGTCGGCCGCCGTGCGCTTCGTACGGCAGAAGATCATCGCGAGCCCGCGGCCCTCGGCCTGCAGGATGCGCGAGAGCATCTCCGGCTTGTCCATGTTGTGCGCGCGGTAGACGTACTGCGCGGTGTTCTTGACGGTCGTGCCCTCGTCGTCGGGCGAGGTGGCGTTGATGTGCGTCGGCTGCGACATGTAGCGCCGCGCGAGGCTGATGACGGCGCCCGGCATCGTCGCCGAGAACAGCATCGTCTGGCGCTTCGGCGGCAGCATCGTGATGATGCGCTCGACGTCGGGCAGGAAGCCCAGGTCGAGCATCTCGTCGGCCTCGTCGAGGACGAGCACACGGATGTGCGAGAGGTCGAGCTTGCGCTGACCCGCCAGGTCGAGGAGACGCCCCGGGGTGCCGACGATCACATCGACGCCCTTCTTGAGGGCCTCGACCTGCGGCTCGTACGCACGGCCGCCGTAGATCGCGAGCACGCGGACGTTACGGACCTTGCCGGCGGTCAGCAGGTCGTTGGTGACCTGCTGGCACAGCTCACGGGTCGGAACGACGATGAGGGCCTGCGGCGCGTCGGTCAGCTTGTCGGGCGCGGCGCGCCCCGCCTCGACGTCGGCGGGAACGGTGACGCGCTCCAGGAGGGGGAGGCCGAAACCGAGCGTCTTGCCGGTGCCGGTCTTGGCCTGGCCGATGACGTCGGATCCGGAGAGCGCTACGGGGAGCGTCATCTCCTGGATGGGGAAGGGGGACATGATGCCGACTGCCTCAAGGGCTTCGGCCGTCTCGGGAAGGATTCCGAGGTCGCGGAACGTAGTCAGGGTGCTGCCTCTTCTGTGAGACGCGGTCCGAGGCGAACGCTGGGGGTCGTACCGTGCCGGGGTTGGTCATCCGGCCGTGGATGGGCCGGGTGGCGCGGGACCACTGCCGTCGCTCGAGCGCTCGTGCCGCTGAGGGGGCCCCTCAGCTGCGGTCGTACGTGTCGTACGCACCGCGTGGAGGGCTGTCGGGTCGGAGCCGATCGGGCCACCGACCGGGCATCCTCATTCAAAAGCGCTCCGAGCACAGTCAAATGCTCAGTAAGCGCAATACCACTGTACCCCGGATTCGCGCATGTGTGTTGGGCGAATTCATCGGAACGGTGTGACGTCCATGGTCGACCGGGCCCTTACACCTCTCCCGGGGGCGGCTATTGTGCGCTGCATGGAGACGCCTGACAACGCCAATGAAGCCCCCGCACTCACCGGGATCGCCGCCCAGGACTGGGCCACCGCGTCCGCCGCGCCGCAGTACCGCGCCGCTGTCGTCGATCTTCTCGGCGCACTGGCCTACGGCGAACTGGCGGCCTTCGAGCGACTCGCCGAAGACGCCAAACTCGCTCCGACACTCGGTGACAAGGCGGAGCTGGCAAAGATGGCCTCCGCCGAATTCCATCATTTCGAGCAGCTGACGGAGCGCCTCACCGCGATCGACGAGGAGCCCACGGCGGCCATGGAGCCGTTCGCCAAGGCGCTCGACGACTTCCACCGCCAGACCGCGCCGTCGGACTGGCTGGAAGGCCTCGTCAAGGCGTACGTGGGCGATTCGATCGCCAGCGACTTCTACCGGGAGGTCGCGGCCCGGCTCGACACGGACACCCGCTCCCTCGTCCTGGCTGTGCTCGACGACACAGGACACGGGAACTTCGCGGTCGAGAAGGTGCGTGCCGCCATCGAGGCCGAGCCGAGGGTCGGCGGACGTCTCGCGCTGTGGGCCCGCCGGCTGATGGGCGAGGCGCTCTCGCAGGCCCAGCGGGTGGTCGCCGACCGTGACGCACTGTCGACGATGCTCGTCGGCGGGGTGGCCGACGGATTCGACCTGGCCGAGGTCGGCCGGATGTTCTCCAGGATCACCGAGGCGCACACCAAGCGGATGGCGGCCCTCGGCCTCGCCGCGTAGTCACCCGCGCGGCCGGGGCACGGCCCTACTGGACCGCCGCCGAACGGGCCAGGCGGCGGCTGCGCGGGCGGATCAGCAGGGACAGCGTCACCGTCCCGACGAACACCGCGCCGGCCAAGGTCGCCGGCAGATGCCCCGCCCCCAGCGCCGAATGCGTCAGATACGCGCCGAACAGGGCACCCAGTGCGCCGGTGACGAAGACCGCACGGACGGACGGGAGCCGGTCCGGCAGCGAGCGGAGCGCCACCCAGGAGAGGGCGAGTCCGAGCGCGACGGAGCCGAAGGTTTCCCAGATCACAGACGATCACCTCGCGGGTTGCGGGGAGGGCAAATCGGTCGTAGGCGGTCTTACCCGGGGCCCGCGGAACGCAACCCTCCCGCGGTCTGCGGAAACACCTACGGGGGACGGCCGACGACGCACCCGGTCGGCACACGCGACAGCCCACGGGTCGGCACACGAAGGAGCGGCCCGGCAGATATCCGCCGGGCCGCTCCTTCTGTCCGTTGAGTCGCGCCTAGAGCGCGCCGAACCCCACCCGTCGGGTGCTGGGCTCGCCGATCTCCACGTAAGCGATCCGGTCGGCCGGCACCAGAACCTTGCGGCCCTTGTCGTCCGTGAGGCTGAGCAGCTGCGCCTTGCCGGCGAGCGCCTCGGCGACCGCGCTCTCGACCTTTTCGGCGGAAAGCCCGCTCTCCAGAACGATCTCCCGGGGCGTGTGCTGCACCCCGATCTTGACCTCCACGGCTATGTCCCTCCGACGGTCAGTCTCTGCGCGGTGAACCGCGCCGTACGCAGCACACATTAGCCCGGTGAGGGGACCGAGCACGGCCCGACCGGCAACGCCCGCAGCGAACACCGGAGGTGATGACGTGGGTACGGCCCGGCTCGGCGCGGGTCAGTGCTGATCGATGCCGTGCAGCGGGAATCCCGCGATGCCCCGCCAGGCGAGCGAGGTCAGCAGCTGCACCGCCGTGTCGCGGGGGATGCTGGAGCCGCTGGAGAGCCAGTAGCGGGCCACCACCTGGGAGACACCGCCCAGGCCGACCGCGAGCAGCATGGACTCGTCCTTGGACAGCCCCGTGTCACCGGCGATGACGTCGGAGATGGCCTCCGCGCACTGGAGCGATACCCGGTCGACCCGTTCGCGTACCGCGGGCTCGTTGGTCAGGTCGGACTCGAAGACGAGCCGGAAGGCCCCGCCCTCGTCCTCCACGTACGCGAAGTAGGCGTCCATCGTCGCCTCGACGCGCAGCTTGTTGTCCGTCGTCGAGGCCAGTGCGGTACGCACCGCGTGGAGCAGCGACTCGCAGTGCTGGTCGAGCAGGGCCAGATAGAGCTCCAGCTTGCCCGGGAAGTGCTGGTAGAGCACCGGCTTGCTGACACCCGCACGCTCGGCGATGTCGTCCATCGCGGCGGAGTGGTAGCCCTGCGCGACGAAGACCTCCTGCGCGGCGCCCAGCAACTGATTGCGTCGGGCACGGCGGGGCAGGCGAGTGCCCCGCGGGCGCGCTGCCTCTGTCTGCTCGATGGCTGTCACGCCGCCTCCCAAAATTGTGTTCAAGCACAGCTCTTCCGTGCACGCTGCGCCGTGCGGCCATCGTACTTTTGGGTAACCCGGGTATGCGCGGCGCGGACGCAGAATTTCATGGACCGGACGACTGCGATAGCCACAGATGTACGGAGTTGGAGAACAAAGCGGGTTGTATTACCGGTAATCGTCTTCGTCCTGAGAGACAACGCGGGCCTGCTCCGAGGCATCCGCCTCATTCACCCTGTCCCGGTCGATGCTCGTCAGCGGGTCGTCGCGCCGCTGCTGGACATCCGCCTGCTGCTCGGCGGCGTCGGCCTCGGGGGTCTCCTGGTCCGGTTCGTCGGGCTGGACGTCCTCGAACGTGTCCGGGTCGCTGGGGTCGACCGTCATAGCGGCTTCCTTCCTTCCCTTGAAGCCTAGGAGCAACCGTGCCGAGCCGCTACGCGGTCTGTGACCGCGAACACACGAACCGGCGCGTGATCGTCTCGTAACATTGCCCGCATGTCTTCGACCGAGCTGCCGGGTACCAGGGCCGCCGCTGCCGCGGCCGCTCCCACGGTCAGTGCCGTCAGAGTCGCGGAGGGGGAAAGGCTGCGCTCCGTCACGCTGGCGGGCCTCACCCTGACCGTCCGCTCCCGGCCGCCGCTGCGCACAGGGCTCGACCCCGCCCTCTACATCCACGGGCTCGGCGGCTCGTCCCAGAACTGGTCGGCGCTGATGCCGCTGCTGGGGGACGTGGTCGACAGCGAGGCGCTGGACCTGCCCGGTTTCGGGGACTCGCCACCGCCGGACGACGGCAACTACTCGGTGACCGGGCACGCGCGCGCCGTGATCCGGCTGCTCGACGCGGGGGAGCGCGGGCCCGTCCACCTCTTCGGTAATTCCCTGGGCGGCACGGTCGCCACCCGGGTCGCGGCCGTCCGCCCCGACCTGGTGCGCACCCTCACCCTGATCTCGCCCGCGCTGCCGGAGCTCCGGGTGCAGCGGTCCGCCGTTCCGACCGGGCTGCTGGCCGTCCCCGGCGTCGCGTCCCTCTTCTTCCGGCTCACGAAGGACTGGACCGCCGAACAACGCACGCGCGGGGTCATGGCACTCTGTTACGGCGATCCGGCACGGGTCTCCGAAGAAGGATTCCGTCACGCGGTGGCGGAAATGGAGCGCCGACTGGAGCTGCCGTACTTCTGGGACGCCATGACGCGCTCGGCCCGTGGCATCGTCGATGCCTACACACTGGGCGGGCAGCACGGACTGTGGCGCCAGGCCGAGCGGGTGCTCGCACCGACCCTGCTGGTGTACGGCGGACGGGACCAGCTGGTCTCGTACCGGATGGCACGCAGGGCGTCCGCGGCCTTCCGCGACACCCGGCTGGTGACACTGCCCGAGGCAGGGCACGTAGCGATGATGGAGTACCCGGAGACGGTCGCCCAGGCGTTCCGGGATCTGCTCGACGAATGCGGCGGGAGCTGATCCGGGGCGTGGGACGACATAGTCGAAAGGGCCCCGAGGCCAAGGGCCAGGGCAGCACGAGCGCCGAAGGCGATCCCGGGACGGGCCCGTCAAGGGCCGCTCCGGCGGGGGCAGCCCCGTCCGGGGCCGGCAGCGGACGGCGCAGGCGCGGAGCCGCCACGCCGCCCGGGGGCGACGGACACACCCCGTTCCACGGTGGGCCGCAGGTGCGCGGAGGCCACCCCGAACAGCGCGAGGCCGGCGGTGGCTGGGGAACCGGACCGCAGCCGCGCTACGGCGACTGGCAGGGCGCCGGGCGCCAGGGCCAGGCAGGACCCTCAGGGCCCGCGGGGTTTGCCGGAGCGGGCCGTGGCGGGGCACCGCGAGGGATGCCGCCGCAGATGTACGGCACCGGCCAGACTCCCGCACAGCAGGTATCCGCCCAGCAGGCGGTGGCCCGGCAGGTGTCGGCCCAGGAGGCGGCGCAGCGCGCTGCCGACGGGCGCGCGGGAACGCGGCCCACGGTGACCGAGGGCCCGGTGCTGCCCGGGCCCCGTCGGGAGTTCGTCGACGCGTTCGACGGTGCCCCGCCCGCTTCCTCGCCGTCCGAGGTCACCCCATGGGGTGACGGGCAGTCGTTCGAAGAGGGAACGGAAGAGGCCGAGGACTCCGTACCGGGCAAGGGCGGGAAGGGGCGTACGTTCACCGGGATCGCCGCCGCCGCCGTCACGACCGTGCTCGCCGTCGTGGTGGCCGGGCAGGTCGCCCAGGACCCGGACGACCGGGACGTCGCCTCGCAGGCCGCCGGGGTGGACCGCGAGGGCAGCGAGGACGCCTCCCGCTCCGACGCCCGGGCCACGCCGCAGCCGAAGGTTGTCCAGGTCAAGCCGCTCTCGTACGAGCAGAAGATGGCGAAGCCCTATCCGCTCGCTCCCGGGCTGAAGGCCACCGGGAAATTCGAGGCGATTCCGGGACTGGCGAAAGCACCGGGCAAGGGGCAGAAGTACCGCTATCGGATCGATGTCGAAAAGGGTCTCGCACTCGACGCCGGGCTATTCGCCGACGCCGTTCAGAAGACGCTGAACGACGACAGGAGTTGGGCACACAACGGTGCCATGACGTTCGAGCGGATCTCCTCGGGCGAAGCCGATTTCGTGATCACCCTGGCCAGTCCCGCGACCACCGGAGTCTGGTGCGCGAAATCGGGTCTGGATACGACTGAGGACAATGTCTCCTGCGATTCGGCCCAGACCGAACGCGTCATGATCAATGCCTACCGCTGGGCGCAGGGTTCGTCGACCTTCGGTCCGGAGAAGCTCATGGCCTACCGTCAGATGCTCATCAATCACGAGGTCGGCCACCGGCTGGGGTACGGGCACGTGAGCTGCCGGACGCCCGGCTCACTGGCCCCCGTGATGCAACAGCAGACCAAGTCGCTGGACATCGGAGGGATCGAGTGCCGCCCCAACGCCTGGGTGCATCCCGGCAATTGAGCCGCTGTGTCCGTTGTCGGTGACGTCCGCTCAGGGGCCCCTGCCTGCACCCTTGTCCGGATCGTGAGACGGGCGTCTCATTCCGCGTTGACATCGACGATCGGGTCGTCCATATTTCTCGGCATGTCACGCAGTCCTGTCACCTCCGAGCGCGCCGCCATTGAGATGGCGCTCCTCGGCGTGACCGGAATCTGCGTAGCCGACGTTCTCTGTCGCTGACGCCTGCCCGAGCGCGCGTCGGCCCTTTTTCCGGACCATTCCTGGTTCTTCCCGGACCACTTCTGGTTTCTCGGCCCTTCATGACTGCCGCGCCTGGGCGTATTCCGCCCGCAGGCGCGGCATTTCGGTGTTCCGCCCCGTTCTTCTCGCTGTCGCCTGCGCACGGACCCTTTCCGAATTTCCTGCCAGCAGTACACCGAGAGGTCATCTTCCGATGCGTCAAACGTCCGTCATATCGCGCCGCGTGGCAGCGGCAGCCGTTGGTCTGGTCCTGGCCGTGGGCGCCGCGGCCTGCGCCGGGCCCCAGGACACCAAGGGGAGCGACGGCGACTCCGGTGCCGGCGGCACGCCGCAGAAGGGCGGCACCCTCACCGTCCTCAACAGCAACCCGCAGGAGGACTTCGACCCCGCCCGGCTCTACACCTCCGGCGGCGGCAACGTCCCCTCGCTCGTCTTCCGTACGCTCACCACCCGCAACCGCGAGGACGGCGCCGCCGGCGCGAAGGTCGTCCCCGACCTCGCGACCGACCTGGGCACGCCCAGCGAGAACGCCACCGTCTGGACGTACACCCTCAAGGACGGGCTGAAGTACGAGGACGGCACCGCGATCACCAGCGCGGACATCAAGTACGGCATCGAGCGTTCGTTCGCCGCCGAACTCTCGGGCGGAGCCCCGTATCTGCGCGACTGGCTGATCGGCGGAGCCGACTACCAGGGTCCGTACAAGGACAAGAAGGGCCTCGACTCCATCGAGGTGCCGGACGCGAAGACCATCGTCTTCCGTCTCAACAAGCCCGAGGGCGAATTCCCCTATCTGGCGACCCAGACGCAGACCACCCCCGTACCGAAGGCCAAGGACACCGGTACCAAGTACGAGGACCACCCGGTCTCGTCGGGGCCGTACAAGGTCGTCACGAACGAGAACGACGGCGAGCGCCTCGTCCTGGAGCGCAACCCGCACTGGTCGGCGGCGACGGACGAGGAGCGCAAGGCGTACCCCGACCGGATCGACGTACGCTCCGGGCTCGACTCCGCGGTCCTCAACCAGCGGCTCTCCGCGTCCCAGGGCGCCGACGCCGCGGCCGTCACCACCGACACCAACCTGGGTCCCGCCGAACTCGCCAAGGTCACCGGCGACAAGACGCTCGCGTCCCGCGTCGGCACCGGTCGCTTCGGCTACACGAACTACCTCGCGTTCAACCCGAAGGTGAAGCCGTTCGACGACCCGAAGGTGCGGCAGGCGATCGCGTACGCCGTCGACCGCTCCTCGGTGGTCAACGCGGCCGGCGGTTCCTCGCTCGCCGAGCCCGCCACCACCTATCTGCCCAACCAGAAGTCCTTCGGCTACACGCCGTACGACCACTTCCCGGCAGGGAAGACCGGTAACGCCGCGAAGGCCAGGGAACTGCTGAAGGAGGCAGGCCACCCCAAGGGGCTGACCGTCACCCTCACCCACTCCAACGACAAGGACTTCGAGACCAGCCCGGAGATCGCCACGGCGCTCCAGGCCGCGCTCAAGAAGGCAGGGATCACTGTCGAACTCCAGGGCCTGGAGAGCAACGACTACTCCGACACCATCCACAGCGCCGACACGGAGCCGGGCTTCTTCCTCGCCCACTGGGGTGCCGACTGGCCCTCCGGAGGTCCGTTCCTCGCGCCGATCTTCGACGGCCGGCAGATCGTGAAGGACGGCGCCAACTTCAACACCGGCTTCCTGAACGACGCCTCGGTCAACAAGGAGATCGACGAGATCAACAAGCTGACCGACCTGAGCGCCGCCGCGAAGCGCTGGGGCGCGCTCGACAAGAAGATCGGTGAGCAGGCGCTGACCGTGCCGCTCTTCCACCCGGTGTACAAGCGGCTCTACGGCCAGGACGTCAAGAACGTCGTCATCAGCGACTGGACCGGCGTCCTCGACATCTCCCAGGCCTCGGTCAAGTAACCATGTCTCAGGCACTTCTGGTCCAGGAGGCGGGAGCGGCGCCGGTCGCCGCCCCCGCCTCGGGGGCCCGGCTGTTCTGGCGGCGGCTGCGCGCACAGCGCGCGGCCACCGCCGCGGCGGCCGTGGTCCTCCTGCTCGTCCTGGTCGCACTCGCCGCGCCGCTCCTCACCGCGCTGGCGGGCCAGGACCCCACCACGTACCACCCCGACCTCGTCGACTCGGCGGCCGGAGGCGTGCCGATCGGCTCCTTCGGAGGCATCAGCGCGGAGCACTGGCTCGGCGTCGAACCCCAGACCGGCCGCGATCTGTTCGCCCGCGTCGTCTACGGGGCACGCGTCTCGCTCGGCGTCGCCGTCGTCGCGACCGTCCTCCAGGTCGCGATCGGGCTCGTCATCGGGCTCGCGGCCGCCCTCGGCAGCCGCTGGGTCGACCAGGTCCTCAGCCGGATCACCGACATCTACGTCGCCCTGCCGATCATGGTGACCGCGCTGGCGCTCCTCGCGATCGTCCCGCAGTCCTTCCCCCGGCCCGTCCTGATCGCCCTCGTCATCGGCGGGATCAACTGGGCCGGCACCTCGAAAATCGTGCGGGCCCAGGCACTCGCACTGAAATCCCTCGACTTCGTCTCGGCGGCACGGCTCGGCGGACGCGGCAAGTGGAGCATCGCCAGACGGGAGCTGCTGCCCTCGCTGGCCGCGCCCGTCATCACCTACGCGGCGCTGATGTTCCCCACCAACATCGTCGTCGAGGCGGCGCTGTCCTTCCTCGGCGTCGGCATCAAACCGCCCACCCCGTCCTGGGGCCAGATGCTCACCGAGGCCGACACCTGGTACCAGGCGGCCCCCACCTATCTGCTGCTCCCCACCGGGCTGCTCTTCGTCACCGTGCTCGCGCTGACCGTCCTCGGCGAGGGCGTCCGCACGGCACTCGACCCGCGTGCCGCGTCGCGGCTGCGGATCGGCACCGGACGGAAGAAGGAACAGTCCTCATGACCGGCTTCGCACTACGCAGACTCGGTGGAGCCCTCTTCGTGCTCCTCGCGCTCACCGTCATCCTGTACGCGGTCTTCTACGTCGCCCCGGGTGACGTCGCCCAGATCGCCTGCGGCCCGCGCTGCTCACCCGCCCAGGTCGCCCAGGTCACCGAGCAACTGCGGCTGAACGACCCGGTGTACGTGCAGTACGGGCACTTCCTCCAGGGCATCGTCGCCGGACGCGACTTCTCCACCGGCACCGGCGTCGAGCACTGCTCCGCGCCGTGCCTCGGCGTCTCGTACCAGAGCAACCAGCAGGTCACCGAACTGATCCTGGCCAAGCTGCCCGTCACCGGCTCGCTCGTCGTCGGCGCCTTCGTCGGCTACGTCCTGCTCGGCGTCGGAACGGGACTGCTGTCCGTGTGGCGGCGCGGCCGGATCACCGAACGGGTGCTCACCTGGCTGACCCTCGCGGGCACCGCCACCCCCGTCTTCGTCATCGGGCTGCTGCTCATCATCGTCTTCTGCTCCACCCTTCAGTGGCTGCCGTCGCCGACGTACGTGCCCTTCACCGAGAACCCCGAACAGTGGGCCTGGGGGCTGCTGCTGCCCTGGGTGTCGCTGGCGCTCATCGAGTCCGCCAAGTACGCGCGGCTGACCAGGAGTTCCATGCTGGAGACGCTCGCCGACGACCATGTGCGCACCTTCCGCGCCTACGGCGTCAGCGAGCGGGCCATCATCGGCCGGCACGCGCTGCGCGGGGCGCTCGCGCCCGTGATCGCGCTCGGCGCCCTCGATGTCGGCACCATGTTCGGTGGCGCGGTGCTCACCGAGTCGCTGTTCGGGATTCCGGGCATCGGGCGCGAACTGGTCCACGCCGTCAAGGTCGTCGACCTGCCGGTGGTCGTCGGCATGGTGCTGGTGACCGGCTTCTTCGTGGTGCTCGCCAATGCCGTCGCGGATCTGCTGTACGCGGCGGCCGACCGACGGGTGGTCCTGTCATGACACAGCCCCTGGTAGAGGTACAGGACCTCACCATCGACTTCGGTGACGTCCGGGCCGTGGACGGCCTCTCGTTCACCCTGGAAGCCGGCGGCGCACTCGGCGTCGTGGGCGAATCCGGCTCCGGCAAGAGCGCCTCCGCGTACGCCCTGCTCGGCCTGCACCGCGGTACGGGAGCCCGGGTCTCCGGAACGGTCCGCGTCGCTGGTACGGACGTGGGCGCCGCGGACGACCGCGAACTGCGGGCCCTGCGGGGTGCGCAGGCCGCCATGGTCTTCCAGGACCCGCTGTCCTCGCTCGACCCGTACTACGCGGTCGGCGACCAGATCGCCGAGGTGTACCGGGTGCACACCGCCGCTTCGAGGCGGGCGGCCCGGGCCCGGGCCGTGGAGGTCCTGGACCGGGTCGGCATCCCCGACGCGGCCCGGCGCGCGAACTCCCGGCCGCACGAGTTCTCCGGCGGGATGCGGCAGCGCGCCCTGATCGCGATGGCCCTGGCCTGCGAACCGCGGCTGCTGATCGCCGACGAACCGACCACCGCCCTGGACGTCACCGTGCAGGCCCAGATCCTGGACCTCCTGCACACCCTGCGCCACGAGACGGGCATGGGACTGCTGCTGGTCACCCACGACGTGGGCGTCGCCGCGGAGAGCGTCGACGAGGTGCTGGTCATGCGGGCGGGCCGGGAGATCGAACGCGGCCCTGTCGCCGAGGTGCTGAGCGCGCCCCGGCAGCCGTACACCCGGGCACTGCTCTCGGCGGTGCCCCGGGTGGACGCGATACGGGTGGCGCCGGTTCCGGCGCCCCGTACTGCTGCCGATGTGACGCCCCTGCTCGAAGCCGTGGACCTGCGGCGCGAGTTCGGCCGGGGACGCGACCGGGTAGCCGCCGTGGACGGGGTCTCGCTCACCGTCCACGCGGGCGAGACCCTCGGCATCGTCGGCGAGAGCGGCAGCGGTAAGACGACGCTCGGGCGGATGCTCGTCCGGCTGCTCGATCCGAGCTCGGGGCGGCTCCGTTACGGGGGGACGGAGATCGGCTCGCTGTCGGAGAAGGCGATGCGCCCGTACCGGCGGGACCTCCAGATGGTCTTCCAGGACCCGGTGTCCTCGCTCAACCCGCGGCGCTCGATCGGCGAATCCGTGGCCGACCCGCTCCGGGCGGCGGGGGAGAGCGACGAGGCCCGCATCCGGGCCCGGGTGGGCGAACTGCTGGAACGGGTCGGACTCGACCCCGACCGGTACGAACGCTATCCGCACGAGTTCAGCGGCGGACAGCGCCAGCGCGTCGGAATCGCCCGCGCGCTCGCCGCCCGGCCGAAGCTGATCGTCTGCGACGAGCCTGTCTCGGCACTCGACGTCACGACCCAGGCGCAGGTCGTCGCGCTCCTCGCCGAACTCCAGCGGGAGCTGGGCATCGGACTCGTCTTCATCGCCCACGACCTCGCCGTCGTACGGCAGGTCAGCGACCGGGTCGCGGTCATGCGGCAGGGCCGGATCGTGGAGCAGGGACCGGCCGACGAGGTGTACGGCAATCCCAGCGACCCGTACACCAAGCAGCTCCTGGCCGCCGTGCCCGCGCTCGATCCGACGCGCGCGGCGGTGCGCCGAAATGCCCGCAAGGAGCTGGCCGCAGCCTGACCCTGCGTAACCCGACGGCTCCTTACCGCGACAGAACGCTACCGGGGCAGGAAAGTTACGACGGTTCACCCCTTTCGGTGGCGCGACGGACAACCGTCCGTCGCGCCACCGGCGTATCCGCTTACGGTCGTCCCCCTGCGAGTCGCCATTCCAACGGCGGCCGTCCACAAGGGAGATCGGGGGTGTACTCGTGCGGATCGGACTGCTCACCGACGGTGGTTATCCGTATGCGACCGGTGAGTCCAGACTCTGGTGCGACCGGCTGGTGCGCGGTCTTCCCCAGCACGAGTTCGACCTCTACGCGCTCAGCCGCTCCGCCCACCAGGAGGAACAGGGCTGGGTCAGGCTCCCGCCCCAGATCAGCCGGGTGCGCACGGCCCCCCTGTGGACCTCCGACGACGACGCGTTGCGCGGCAGCAGCCCGAAGGGCCTGCTGGCCAGGGTTCTGACCGGTGACGGACGGTCCTTCGGGCGCCGCGAACGCCGACGCTTCACGGCGCACCTGACGGCGCTCGCCACCACCGTCTGCGCCGCCGACGACCGCGCTACGGGCGCCGCGGCGGACCCGGGAGCGGGCAGCGCGGCCGGCACACGCTTCACGGAAGCCCTGTACGGGCTCGCCGAACTCGCCAGGGAACGCGGCGGACTGCACACCGCGCTCCGCTCCGAGACCACCTTGCGCATCCTGGAATCGGCGTGCCGCGCACGGGGCACCGGGCGGACCGTGCAGACCGCCACCGTGCCCGATCTCCTCACCTTCGCCGCCGAACTGGAGCGGGTGCTGCGCCCCCTCTCCCTCGACTGGTACGACGAGGAGAGCCTCGGCGCCGTCGACCTCTGCCATGCGGCTTCGGGAGGCGCGGCAGCCCTGCCCGGGCTTCTGGCCAAACGCTTCTTCGGAGTGCCGCTGCTGGTCACGGAGCACGGCGTGCATCTGCGGGCGCACTACCTCGCCACACCCGGCGACCCGTTCACGGCGCCGGTGCGCGCGCTCCTCGCCAACTTCCACGGACAGCTCGCCGCCGAGGTCTACCGCCAGGCCGCGATCATCACCCCCGGCAACACCCATGTACGCCGCTGGCAGGAGCGGTGCGGCGCCGACCGCGCCAGACTGCGCACGGTCTACCCGGGCATGGCGGCGGACCGCTTCCGGGGCGTGGGGGAGAGCGACGACGGCGGCGGCCCCGACACGCTGGTGTGGGTCGGCCGGATCGAGCCCGCCAAGGACCTGATCGCCCTGCTGCACGCCTTCGCCGAGGTGCGCAGAGCCGAACCGGATGCCCGACTTCGGATCTTCGGCGCACCGGCGCAGGGGACCGAGGGCGATGCCTACCTTGCGACCTGCCGGGCCCTGGCCGCCCAGCTCTTCCCCGACGAGGCCACGGGCGCGCACGCCGTGGGCGACAACCCGGTCTCGTTCGAGGAGATCGGCGGCCCCGACGTGCCCGACCTCGCGGAGGCGTATGCGGCAGGCGGCGTGATCGTCCTGTCCAGCGTCGTCGAAGGTTTCCCCATCAGTCTTGTCGAGGCGATGTTCTGCGGCCGGGCGACCGTCTCCACGGACGTGGGCGCGGTCGTCGAGGTCATCGGGGGCACGGGGCTCGTGGTGCCCCCGCGTAATCCGCGGGCGCTCGCCGATGCCTGCATCGCACTGCTGCGCGACCCCGAGCGCCGTGCACGCCTCGGCGCGGCGGCGCGCGCCAGGGCGCTCGAACTCTTCACCGTCGAACAGAACCTCGCGGCATTTCGCGGCATTTACCTGGAGCTGATCTCGCGCTCCCCCGCGTGGAGGGAAGCCGACGCCGACGGCGAACCGCGCCCCTTCGCCACCCCGCCCGAGGCCCATGTGCTCGGCCACTGGACGGCCTCGCAGACTCCCGCAGCGGTTCCGGCCGGCTCGGGCGCCGCCCGGCGGCCGAGCCGGGCCGCCGAGCCCGAGGGCATGTGCTCGGCCGCCACCGGGGCGGGGGACGGCGATGGGTGACCACGAGACCGGCCATGACCATGGAGGACCCCCGATGGGCCGACCAACGACCGAAGCCCTGGACGCGCCTGCCGCCCCCCGCGCCGACGGGGGCTGGGACCCGCGCTCGGAGGCCCTGGTCTACGCGACCTCGGTCTCGGACCTGACCGAGATGTCCGCGCCCCCTTGGGGTTTGCCGGAGGGGGCTGCGGACGACGAGGACCCGGAAGCCGCCGTACAGCCCGCTGGTCAGCCCGAAGCCGCCGAACTCGACGGTGCTGACGCGCCCGTTGGGAGCCCCGGCGCCGAGGACCCCACTCCTGACTCGGCGCCCGACTCCGCCCCCGCCCCGGTCCCGCTCCACCGGGCCTCCGAGGTCGCCCCCGGCGTCACTGCCCGCAAACCCACGGCGCGGCGCGGGCCCGCCGACCCCGTGAAGTCGCTCATGCACCGGCACCGCGAACTCTGCGAGCGGGCCGTCGATCCGCTGGAGATCGCTGCCGGACTGGAGGCCCACGGGCTCACCGACCGCACCGCCGCCCGCTATCGGCACCGTGACGTCTTCTCGCTCGCCGAGGAGCTGTACGCCAGGGCCCCCGGCATCGTGCGCGAACCCGATGCACCGCTGTCCCCGCGCGCCGGGCGCGACACGGAGGCCCGGGCGGGATGGACGCTGCTCGCGCTGCTGCCGGGCGCCGCCTGCCTCGCCACCGTGGGCGTGCTCCGGGTCACCGAAGGGGTAATCGGTGGGAGCGCGCGGTCCGCGGTGACGGGCGCCGGAGTCCTTCTCGTCCTCCTCGGACTGCGGGCCTGTCTGCGCCGCGGACCCCTGCGCGCCGAGAGCCGTCCCATCGGGGCGGCCACGGTGTACGGCTGCTGGCTCCTCGGCTACGCCATGTACGGCGAGGGCCTGCTCGCCCAGGTCATGAGCGGTGGCCCGGACGGCGGCTGGGCCGGTGACCCCGCCCCGCTGCTCGGCCTCGGGCTCGCCGTCGCCCCCGCCGCCTGGTGCGCGCACCTCTTCTCCGTACACGCACACCGCAAACTCGCCGGCAGCCGCGCACTGGAGGAGTTCGGCGCGGGCGTGCGCCCCGTACTCCTCGGAGTCGTCGCGCTCTTCCTGTGCGCGCTCCTCATCCTGCTGTCCCTCGCCGGTCTCACGTACGGGGGCGGCGTGCCCGTCGCGGCTCCCGCGCTCGGGGTCCTGCTCTTCCTGGCCCGCCTGCTCACCGTCCATGGCTTCCCCGAGCCGGCCACCACCGGCCTCGCCGCCGCCTGCGCCGTCGAGGTGGCGGCGCCCACCCTGATCCTGGCCGGGCGCCTGCCCGGTCTCGACCCCCTCGCCCGGCCCGTCGACGCCGTCGTCGCGGCGGCCGGCACCGGAGCCGTACCGACCCTCGCCTGCGGCGCGGCGGCCCTCGGGCTGCTGATCCACGCCGCGGTCGCCCTCTCCAGGGCATCCGCTCATGCCACGGCGCGAGCGGACACGAAGTGACACCGATCCACCGCCTCACTCCCGTGGAGCCGACGCCACGGGCCCCTCGCAGACCGTATATATCGACAACAGCCTCAAGGAGAAACCGGACATGACCCGCCAATCCCCCGCACCGGCAGCCCGCCGTCGGCACCCAGGGGGCGCACGATGAGGGTGCTGCTGCTAGGAGCCAACGGATTCCTCGGCCGTTTCGTCGCCGACCGCCTGCTCGCCGACCCGGCCGTCCACCTCACGGCGCTCGGCCGGGGTGACGACGCCGACGTGCGGTTCGACCTCGCGGGCGGCAGCCCGGGGGCGCTCACCCGCTTCCTGGACGCCGTCCACCCCGGAGTCGTCGTCAACTGCGCGGGCGCCACCCGCGGCGGAGCCCGCGACCTGACCCGCCACAACACCATCGCCGTCGCCACCGTCTGCGAGGCCCTGCGCCGGAGCGGCTGCGGTGCCCGGCTCGTCCAGGTCGGCTGCTCCGCCGAGTACGGGCCCTCGCAGCCCGGCTCGTCGACGGCCGAGGACGCCGTCCCCCGCCCCGGCGGCCCGTACGGGGTCAGCAAACTTGCCGCCACCGAACTCGTCCTCGGCTCCGACCTCGACGCGGTCGTGCTGCGGGTCTTCTCGCCCGTCGGCCCCGGCACCCCCGCCGGCTCCCCGCTCGGCCGCCTCGCCGAGGCGATGCGCCGGGCCATGCAGTCGGGCGACGGCGAACTCAAGCTCAGCGGACTCGGCGTGCAGCGCGACTTCGTCGATGTGCGCGACGTGGCGCGCGCCGTCCACGCCGCCTCGCTCTCCGCCGCCCAGGGCGTCGTCAACATCGGTACGGGCAGGGCCGTCCGGCTCCGCGATGCCGCCGCCGTCCTCGCCCGGGTCGCCGGCTACGCGGGCGCGCTCCACGAACTGGACACCCCGCCGTCCCGGCTCCCGATCGGCGCCCCCCGCGCCTCCGTCGAGACCGTCGTCGAACATCTCTCGGCGACCCCGTCCCCGTACCCGGACGGCTGCGGCGCCTGGCAGCAGGCCGATGTCCGCACCGCTCGCGACCGGCTCGGCTGGCGTCCCCGGATCAACCTGGAGGAGTCCCTCGCGGACATCTGGATGGAGGCGGCATGCCGCATCTGACCACCACAGGTACGGCCCGGCGGACCAGCGGCGGCGACCGGCTCGGATTCGGCGTTCCCGGCTATGCGCACCCGCTGCTCGCCCCCACCGAATGGGCCGAGCTGACCCGGCCCGGCACCCCGCTGCACTGGGCGGTCCTCAATATCGGCAACGGGCCCGGTGCCCGGCCCGACCCGCACTGCCTGGAGGCCGCGGGCCGGCTCCGTAACGCCAGGGAACGGGCGCTGCGCGGCGAGGCACCTGACGACACCGTCCGGGCCGCCGGGGGCAGGCTGCTCGGGCACCTCGATCTCGCCCAGGGGGACCGGCCCTTCGACGAGCTCGTCGCCGACGCCCGGTCCTTCGTCAGCTGGTACCGGGTCGGGGGCTTCTACCTCGACCGGTGCCCCGCCGAGCGCGCCGACCTCCCGGCCGTCAGGAGGCTCACCAGCACGCTGTCCGCCCTCCTGGCGGACAGCGACAGCGCGGACGGGGGCGGCAGGCTCGTCCTGGGGCACGACACCCACCCGTATCCGGGGTACGCCGAGACGGCCGACCAGCTCGTCACCTTCCGGGGGCCGTGGACCGACTACCGCTGGTCGCAGGTGGCGGAGTGGACCGCCGCCTACCCGCCCGGCCGCTTCGCGCACTTCGTGCACGGCGTCCCGCGCACCCACCTCGACGAGGCCATGCGCATCGCCCGCTGGCAGGGGGCGGGGACGATCTTCTTCACGGACCGGGCCGCCCACGTCCATGAAGGCGGACAAACCGATCCATTCACGGCGCTGCCCAGTTACTGGGACGAAATCGTCTCGCGGATCGGACCTGGTATCTCGGAATGAGAGGGGGCGTGGCAGTGTTACCGCAAGAACAACCGTACGTAGCCGAAGTACGTAGAAACCGACCACCTGCATTGTTGAGGTTCCTGTGTCGCTGCCACCCTTGGTCGAGCCAGCTGCTGAGCTCACCGTCGATGAGGTCCGCAGGTACTCCCGCCACCTGATCATCCCGGATGTCGGGATGGACGGACAGAAGCGGCTGAAGAACGCGAAGGTGCTGTGTGTCGGCGCCGGCGGCCTCGGCTCGCCGGCCCTGATGTACCTGGCCGCAGCCGGTGTCGGCACGCTCGGCATCGTGGAGTTCGACGAGGTCGACGAGTCGAACCTCCAGCGCCAGATCATCCACAGCCAGGCCGACATCGGCCGGTCCAAGGCCCAGTCCGCCAAGGACTCGGTGCTGGGCATCAACCCGTACGTGAACGTGGTCCTCCACGAAGAGCGGCTCGAAGCCGACAACGTGATGGACATCTTCGCCCAGTACGACCTGATCGTGGACGGCACGGACAACTTCGCCACCCGCTATCTCGTCAACGACGCGGCCGTTCTGCTGAACAAGCCGTACGTATGGGGCTCGATCTACCGATTCGACGGCCAGGCGTCCGTCTTCTGGTCCGAGCACGGTCCCTGCTACCGCTGCCTCTACCCGGAGCCGCCGCCCCCCGGCATGGTCCCCTCCTGCGCCGAGGGCGGTGTCCTGGGCGTGCTCTGCGCGTCCATCGGCTCCATCCAGGTCAACGAGGCCATCAAGCTGCTCGCCGGTATCGGTGACCCGCTCGTCGGCCGGCTGATGATCTATGACGCGCTGGAGATGCAGTACCGCCAGGTGAAGGTCCGCAAGGACCCCAACTGCGCGGTCTGCGGCGAGAACCCGACCGTCACCGAGCTCATCGACTACGAAGCCTTCTGCGGCGTCGTGTCCGAAGAGGCCCAGGAGGCGGCGCTCGGCTCCACGATCACTCCCAAGCAGCTCAAGGAGTGGATCGACGGAGACGAGAAGATCGAGATCATCGACGTTCGCGAGCCGAACGAGTACGAGATCGTCTCGATCCCGGGCGCCAAGCTGATCCCGAAGGACAAGTTCCTGATGGGCGACGCCCTCCAGGACCTTCCGCAGGACAAGCGCATCGTCCTGCACTGCAAGACCGGTGTCCGCAGCGCCGAGGTCCTCGCGGTCCTCAAGTCGGCGGGCTTCGCCGACGCGGTGCACGTGGGCGGCGGCGTGATCGGCTGGGTCCACCAGATCGAGCCCGAGAAGCCGGTCTACTAGACCTGCAGCACGAGAAGGGGCCGGTCCGCGTCTCTGCGGACCGGCCCCTTCTCGTATGCGTCGCCGCTACGAGCAGGTCTTGCCGTCCGCCGGGACCTTGCCGTCCAGGAAGTAGTCGTCGACCGTCGAGGTCACGCACACGCTCTCGCCGTACGCGCCGTGCCCCTCACCCTTGTTGGTGACCATGATGCCGACGCCCTCGCCCAGCTCGTCCGCCATCTTCTGCGCGCCCTCGTACGGCGTGGCCGGGTCACCGGTCGTGCCTATGACGAGGATCGGTCCCGCGCCCGGAGCACTCGCCTCCGGCGTTTCGTGCTCACCGTCGACCGGCCACTGCGCACACCAGCCGGCCGTGTCCCAGGCAAGGAACGGTCCGAAGACCGGGGACAGCTTCCGGAATTCAGGCAGCAGCGCCCTGGCCTCGTCGACCGTCGGCCGGGCCTTGGTGTCGGCACAGGAGATGGCGCGCTGCGAGTGGCTCTGGGTGTCGTAACGCCCCTCCTGGTCACGGCCGTTGTACGCGTCGGCGAGCTGGAGCAGCCCATTGCCCGTGCGGCTCTTCTCGGCCTCGTCCAGCGCGGCCGTCAGCGAGGGCCAGCTGCTCTCGGAGTAGAGCGGTGTCACGATGCCGGTGATCGCCAGGGACTCGTTGAGACCGCGCCCCGAATCGGTCGGCAGCGGACTGCCGTCGATCCGCTGGAGCAGCCGCGCTATCCGCTGCGTGCCCGCCTTCGGGTCCTGGCCGCGGTCCTTCAGATAGTTCTCCAGCGCCCGCTGGAAGCCCGTCGCCTGATTCCTGGCGTGCCCCACCGCGTCCGCCGTCGGGTCGACGACCGCGTCCAGGACGGTCCGCCCCACGCTCGTAGGGAACAGGTGGGCGTACGTCGCGCCCAGTTCCGTACCGTACGAGATGCCGAAGTAGGAGAGCTTGGCGTCGCCGAGGACTTGGCGGATCAGGTCCATGTCGCGGGCCGCGTTCGATGTGCCGACGTGCGGCAGGAGTGCGCCGGAGCGGCGCTCGCAGCCCGCTCCGAAGGCCGCGCCGTCGTTGACGAAGGCGGCCTCCTCCGCCGGGGTGTCCGGCGTCATGTCGACCGTGCGGTTGGTGGTGTCCTGCTCCTTGTCGGTGCGGCACCTGACCCCGGAGCTCGAGACGACCCCGCGCGGGTCGAAACCGACCAGGTCGTAACGGGAGTTGAGCTTCTCGTACGAGGAGGCGGCGCGCGGCAGGATCTCGACGCCCGAACCGCCGGGCCCGCCGAAGTTGAAGAGCATCGAACCGAGCCGCCGGCCCTGGTCCCGGGCCTCCTTGCGGATCAGGGCGATGCCTATCGTCTTCCCGGCCGGTTTCGCGTAGTCCAGCGGCACGTCGACGGTGGCACACCGCCATCCGGAGCCGGGGTCGGTGCCGCCCTCGGGAGCCTTGCAGCGTTTCCAGTCGGGGCGCTGGGAGGTGAGAGCTGCGGGCAGACCGGGTGAGCCCTCACCCGTGGCGGTGGCCGACGGCGCGGGGCGGTTGGCGGATGACTCCGAAGCCTCCGGTTCCGCGCCGGCATCGCATCCCGCGAGCACCCCCGTCACCAGCAGAGCCGCCCCGGCCAGGGCGACGGCCCGCCGAATCCGTCCGTGTACGCGCATGGTGCGTTCCCTCCCCGATGCCCGAAGGCGTGGGAACGCACGCCGGGCGGTACAGATGTGCGGCCATGTTAATCGCCGCCACTGACAGCCCGACCGGTCGCTCAGCCGCAGACGGTGCCCGCCGCCGGGACCTTGCCGTTCAGCAGGTAGCCGTCCACGGCCTTCTGCACGCAGGCGTCGCCGCTGTTGTACGCGCCGTGCCCCTCGCCCTTGTAGGTGAGCTCGATCCCCACGCCCTTGCCCAGCTCCTCGGCCATCGCCTTCGCCCCCTCGTACGGGGTCGCCGGGTCACCGGTGTTGCCGATGACGAGGATCGGGGCCGAGCCCGGGGCGCTGACGTCCGGGGTGTCCCAGGCGCCCGCGACCGGCCAGCCGGTGCAACCCATCAGCCCCCAGCCCAGATAGTCACCGAAGACGGGCGATGCCTTACGGAAGTCGGGGAGCGCCGCCTTGGTCTGCGCGACCGTGAAGCGCTCCTTGGAGTCGGCGCAGTTGATCGCGGCGTTGGCCGCGTTGGAGTTGTCGTAACGGCCGTCCTCGGAGCGCCCGTTCAGCGAGTCGGCCAGGGCCAGGAGCAGCCCGCCGTTGCCGCCGTCCGCCTCGTCGAGGCCCTGTTCGAGGAGCGGCCAGGTCTCCTGGGAGTAGAGCGAGGACGCGATGCCGGTGGTGGCCTGTGTCTGCGTCAGCTGCCGGTCGCCGAGCCCTTCGATGGGCTCCTTGTCCAACTGGTCGAGGAGTTCGGAGATCCACGCCTCGACCTCCTTCCCGGTGGCGCCGGGGAGCGTGCAGTCGTCGCGCTCCGCGCAGTCCGCGGTGAAGTTGTCCAGGGCGAGCTGGAAGCCCTTGGCCTGGCCGAGTGAGGACTGCTCGGCGTTCTCGGTCGGATCGACCACCGCGTCCAGGACCGCCCTGCCGACCTTCTTGGGGAACAGGTGGGCGTAGACGCCGCCCAGCTCGGTGCCGTACGAGATGCCGAAGTAGTACAGCTTGTCGTCGCCGAGCACCTCGCGCATCAGATCCATGTCGCGGGCGGCGTTCGTCGTACCGAGGTAGGGAAGTTCGGAGCCCGAGTTCTTCTCGCAGTTCGCGACGTACGACTCCAAGCCGTCGACGAACGTCTTCTCCTCGGCCTCGTCGTCCGGGGTGGCGTCCTGCGCGTACATCTCGTCGAGCCGGGCGTCGTCCGAGCACTCGACGCCGTCGCTGCGGCCGACGCCGCGCGGGTCGAAGCTCACCAGGTCGTAGCGGCTCCGGAGTTGGTCGTAGTCCGTGCCGAAGGAGGGCAGAGTGGCGATACCGGAGGCTCCCGGACCGCCGAAGTTGAAGATGAGGGAGCCGATCCGCTTGTCCTGGTTCCGGGCCCTGCCCCGTACGAGCGCCAGCTCGATCGTCTTGCCGTCCGGCTTCGCGTAGTCGAGCGGGACGTCCATGAAGGTGCACTCCCAGACCGATCCGCCGGGCAGCGGGGAGGGCGAGTCGCCGCCGCCCTGGGCCTCGTTCGGGGCCGGACAGGGCTTCCAGTCGAGCTTCTGGGAGGACAGCTCGTCCGCCGTCGACGCGGGGGAGGCGGTCGAGGCCGGTGAGGGCTTCGAACGCTCCGGACTGTCGCCGTCCCCATCGTCCGAACAGGCGGCCAGGGGCAGCAGCACGGTGGCGGTGGCGGCGAGGGCGGCGGCACGAAGGGCAGGGGAAGTCCTCATGAACCCATCGTGCTGCGGCGCGCGGGGGAGCGCGCGGGGCGCGGTCCATGCGAGTGGCCCGTGCCCCGTACCGTTCGATCTAGAGCTCGCCCTTCCGGGTCAGCTGGTTGAAGCAGATCCAGCCGGGAAGCACCGGCAGCCACAGCGTCATCACGCGGTACAGCAGCACTGCGGGCGCCGCGACCTCCTTCGGCAGGCCCACCGCGATGAGCCCCAGGGTCAGCGCACCCTCGACCGCCCCCATACCGCCCGGGGTGGGTGCCGCGGACCCCAGGGCGTTGCCGGCGAGGAAGACCACCGCGATGCTGGCGTAGCTGAGCTGCGGGACGTCGGGACCGCTGAACGCGCGGATCGACGCGTCCAGGCAGAGCACGAACAGGCCGGTCAGCAGCAGCATGCCGCCGATGCCGGTGACCAGCTTCTGCGGTCGCTGCACGACGTCGAGCATGCGTGGTACGACCCCGGCGAACAGCGACCGCACCCGCGTCACGACGAACTTCCGCAGGAAGGGGATCGCGGTCACCACCAGCACGAGCACC
The DNA here is from genome assembly GCF_042670885.1 of Streptomyces sp. NPDC057136. Taxonomy (NCBI): domain Bacteria; kingdom Bacillati; phylum Actinomycetota; class Actinomycetes; order Kitasatosporales; family Streptomycetaceae; genus Streptomyces; species Streptomyces sp. NPDC057136. The sequence continues at coordinate 35,826 of NZ_JBHUUV010000037.1, read as the reverse complement.
GCGACGGTGAGCAGCCCCGCGATGACCGTTCTCGACGGGGTGAGCGAGTCCGGCGTCTTCTCCGTACCGGTCAGATAGCCGAACAGGGCCAGCAGAAGGATGTGGCAGCCGAGACCGAACAGCTGCGAGGCGCCGACACTCGCGACGGCGAGCCCGGGGCGCACTCCGGCGCGCTGCAGGAAGCGGGTGTTCAGGGCGACACCGCCGACCGCGGCCGGGGCGACGATCTTCACGAACGACCCCGCCACCTGCGCCAGAAGGGTCTTGCCGAAGGGCACCCGCTCCGGCACGAAGCCCAGCAGGCTCATCGCGGCGGCGATGTAACTGAGCGCCGAGAAGCCCAGTGCGGCGGCGACCCAGCCCCATTCGGCCTGTTCGACGACCGTGCCGAAGTCGGCCTCGGTGACCTGCGAGATCAGGAAGTACGCGGCGATCGAACCGGCGATGAAGCTGAGCAGGGTACGCGGCTTGATGCGTTCCAGCCGGACCGGTTCGACCGGCGCCTGCGGCCGGATCAGCAGCACCTGACGGCGGATCTGCGCGAGCAGATCCTCCTCGCGGGCCTCGTCGAGCGCGTCGTCGATCGCCCGCTTCTCCGCCTGTTTCTCGGTACGCAGGGACTTCCGCGCGGACTTGCGGTCGCCGGTGCCCGCCGCTTCGGCCTCGGGCTCCTTGGCGTGCTTGGCCGCCTGCGAAGCCTCCAGCACGGCCTCGCGCTCACGCTGTGAGCGCTCCCGGGCGATCCTGCGCAGCGTCGCCCGGGTGGAGCGGCTGAGCGCGATCGGCTGGAGAAGCGGCAGCGAGTCGGCGACGGCGTCCGGGCCGAGTACGGCGAGCGCACCGGCCACGGCCCGCTCCGCGCCCACCCGCAGGCCGGTGGTGGTGAGCAGCTGGGCGACGTCCATCCGCAGAATGAGGTCACCGGCCGCGATCTCCCCGCCGCGCAGATCGGTGACGAACGCCTTGCCGGAACGATCCACCAGAATCGCGTCGCCGGTGAGCCTGCGGTGGGCGATCCGCCGCGACTGGAGGGCCTTCACCTGCCGCCAGGCGCCGCGTACGAGGTCGTCGGTGATCTCCTCGTCCGCCATCGCGTCCAGCGAGCGTCCGCCGATGTGCTCGTACACGAGCATCACCGCGTCGGGGCCGAGCTCGGACGTGGCGATCAGTTTGGGTGCGTTGGCCCCGGCGGCGATCGCCGCGTACGCGAGCAGCGCCTCCTGCTCCAGGGCCTGCCGCAGCGACTGGATGGAGCGGCGCTGGGTGATGCCGCGCAGGGTGAGCCTGCGCCACACCCGGTAGAAGAACCCCTGGGCCTGCTGTTCGCGGTCGACGACCGTCACATCGAGAGGTGGCCCGTCCTCCAGAGTGACCAGATACCGGCGGCCCCGGTCGTTGTGGTCGGGGTTGTCGGGGGCGTCGTCGGCGCGCATCGCCGCGACCGGGCGGAAACCGACGTGACGCAGGCCGGCCATCAGGTGCTGGCCGGTCGGGCGGACATTGGGCGAGCCGACCGCGTACACCGTTCCGTACGCCACGGTCCAGCCGATCAGCACGGTGAGGATGATGGAGAACGGCGTGGTGTAGCCGCCCACCAGCATCGCGAACGCGTCGAGGAGCAGCACCACCCACAGCACGACCCGCCAGCGTGGTCTGCGTGCCATCCCGACGGCCGTCATATAGGCGATGACGGGGGCGAGGTAGCCGTGCACCGGATCGGTGAGCGCGTCCCCGGGCTGGGGCTGGGTCAGGGCGTCCTGGATGGTGCCGGGGGCGGACCGGGCCACCCAGAGGTCGGTGGCGAGGGTGACGCCGTGGGCCAGCACGGCGGCGAGCACGCCGTCCGCGATGCGCAGCCCGTCACGTTTGACGAGGCGCTCGATGGCGAAGGCGACCGGCACGAGCAGCACGGCGATGCTGGAGACCAGTCCGGCGATTTTGATCAGCAGGTCGGGGGCCTGGTCCGTGCCCTTGGTGATGTCGTCCTCGAGCCCCGTGGTGGTGCCCTGGGCGAACGCGGCGATGGAGAACAGCACGACGATCGCGAGGACTCCGATGAGGAGCCGCATGAGGTCGGCGGGACGGTGCACCCGGGCCGGCAGCAGTGGTTCGTCGCCCGAGACGCGGTCGGTCAGCTCGTCGCTCGCGGTCGAGAGCGTCGACCCGGCGAGTTCACCCGGTTCGTGTTCCGGAGCGTCCGATGCGGGTCCCGGAGAGTCCGACGGGTCCGACGCGTGCCCCGGGGTGGCCGATGCGTTTCCCTGGGTGTCCGACGCGTCCGGGCGGGACTCGGCATCAGAGGCGCCTGCCGCCTTCGGTGGCTGCACGCCCTGCTCCTTTGTCGCCTCTGATTGGTCTTCGTGTTCTCGTATCACCGGTCACCGCCCGCATGATGGTGGCACGGCCTGCGGACAGAGGGGGGCATCAGGGTGCATCGCATGGGCGCGCGAAGCGCAACATACGCCCCTTTGCCCGCACCCGCACGCGCTGTGACCGAAGGGAACGAGCGAGGACACAGTGTCGGTGGCGTACGGCAGGATGTGCCGGATGAGCGAGAACCGGACGAGTGGTGGCGGCGACGGGCCGGTGAGCCCGGCCCTGCCGGAGTACGCGGAGCGGGTCCTCGACGTCGCCGACCTGATCCCGCCCGGCCGCGTCATGACGTACGGGGACGTCGCGGAGTGGCTCGGTGAGGGCGGGCCGCGTCAGGTCGGCCGGGTGATGGCGCTGTACGGCTCCGCGGTGCCCTGGTGGCGGGTGGTGCGGGCCGACGGGGCCCTGCTGCCCGGCCACGAACTGCGGGCCCTGGACCACTACCGCGAGGAGAGCACCCCGCTGCGCGAGGCGCCGCGCAGCGCGGAAGGGCACCTTCCGCGCCTCGACATGAAGCGTGCGAGGTGGGACGGCGGCACGGGCGCGACCGGTGGCGGCGACGGGGGCGAGGAAGCTCACATCTGACAGCTTCGGCCATCCGCCCGTCCCACGGGCGGCGCCGGGCCCGCAACAGGCGCGCGTCGGGTCCATGGCGTTCCGCACGGTCCTGACCGGCCGGACACGTGACGAGGGACGCAACGGACTCGCTGCGTCCCGGGCCGCGGCTGGCGTAGCGTCGTTCACGCTCGGCACGCTCCGCCCTCATCGTCCGTACACGAAGCACCCGTACACCGAGTACACCCACCAGGACCGGCGACCCACGTGAGCTCCTCCTCTTCCACCCGGCACAGTCCGCACCGCCAGGCCAGGCGGCGGGCCCCGGGCGCGTACCGACTGGTGCGTACCCCGCCGGGTTCGGTGAGCCCCCCTCTCCTGGACGCAGGGCAGCGCGCCGTGGTTGACCACCGGGGCGGTCCGCTTCTGGTGCTCGCTGGACCCGGTACGGGCAAGACGACGACCCTCGTCGAGGCCGTCGCGGCGAAGGTGTCGGGCGGGACCGATCCGGCGCGCATCCTCGTCCTCACCTTCAGCCGCAAGGCCGCGGTGGAGCTCCGCGACCGGATGGCGGCCCGCCTCGGAGCCGCCCGGGGACCGCAGGCCACCACCTTCCACTCCTACTGTTACGCCCTGGTCCGCGCCCACCAGGACGCCGATCTGTTCGCCGACCCGCTGCGTCTGCTCTCGGGCCCGGAACAGGACGTGACCGTCCGTGAACTGCTCGCCGGGCAGGTCGACCTGGAGCGGCAGGGTCACGCCCATGTCCGCTGGCCCGACGAACTGCGGGCCTGTCTGACCACGCGCGGCTTCGCCGACGAGGTCCGGGCGGTGCTGGCGCGCAGCCGGGAGCTGGGCCTCGGCCCGGACGCCCTCGGCGCCTTCGCCCGGCGCACCGGCCGTCCGGACTGGAGCGCCGCCGCGCAGTTCCTCGCCGAGTACCTGGACGTCCTGGACGCGCAGGGAGTCCTCGACTACGCGGAGCTGGTCCACCGGGCCGTGCTGCTCGCGGAGCGCCCCGAAGTGTCGGCCCTGCTGGCGGAGCGGTACGACGCGGTGTTCGTCGACGAGTACCAGGACACGGACCCGTCCCAGGTACGGCTGCTGCGCGCGCTGGCCGGGAACCGGGGGAGTCTTCCGGGGGCCGGCGGGGGACGGACGCTGGTCGCGTTCGGCGACCCGGACCAGTCGATCTACACCTTCCGCGGTGCGGATGTGAACGGCATTCTCGACTTCCCGGACGCCTTTCCGCGTGCCGACGGAGCGCCCGCGCCCGTCGCCGTCCTCACCACCTCGCGCCGCTCAGGGGCCGGGCTGCTCGCCGCGACCCGGCTGCTCACCCGCCGGATGCCGCTCACCCGGCTGCCTTCGGACAAGGTGCGCGCCCACCGGGAGCTCACCGCGGTCCGGGAGGGCGGCCGGGTGGAGACGTACACCTACCCGACCGCGTCGGCGGAGCTCGACAACATCGCGGACCTGCTGCGCCGGGCGCACCTGGAGGACGGGGTGCCGTGGAACGAGATGGCGGTGCTGGTACGGGCCGGAGGCCGCTCCATCCCCTCCGTACGCCGTGCCCTCACCTCCGCGGGCGTGCCCCTGGAGGTGGACGGCGACGACCTCCCCCTGCGCCACGAACCCGCGGTCGCGCCGCTCCTGACCGCGCTCCGCACGATCGCCACGGCCGCCCTGAACCGGACGGCGCCCGCTTCGGAGGGCACAGACACCACGGACACCGCTGCCGAGACCACCGACGTGCCGCCCTGGCTGGACACCGAGACCGCCCTCACCCTCCTCACCTCCCCCCTCGGCTCCATGGACGCCGCCGACCTCCGCCGCCTCGGCCGCGCCCTGCGGGACGAGGAGCGTGCCGCCGGGAATCGCGTACCGCCGCCCTCCGGCGAACTGCTGGCCCGGGCACTCGCCGAACCCGAACGCCTCGTCGCGCACGACCCCGCGTACGCCCGAGGCGCCCAGCGCCTGGGCGCTCTCCTGCGCAAGGCGCGTGAACTCCTCGAAGGCGGCGGCACCGCCGAGGAAGCCCTCTGGGTGCTCTGGGACGGCACCCCGTGGCCCGGCCGGCTCGAACGGTCCGCCCTGCGCGGCGGCGCCGCCGGCCGCAACGCCGACCGGGACCTCGACGCCGTCTGTGCCCTCTTCGACACCGCGGCCCGCGCCGAGGAGCGCACCGGAGGGCGCGGCGCACTCAACTTCCTGGAAGAGATCGACGCCCAGGACATCGCGGCCGACACCCTCTCCAAGCGCGTGGTGCGCCCCGACGCCGTACGCCTGCTGACGGCGCACCGCTCCAAGGGACTGGAGTGGCGCCTCGTCGTCGTCGCCGGTGTGCAGGAGGGCCTCTGGCCCGACCTGCGGCGCCGTGGATCACTCCTGGAAGCGGACCGGATCGGCCGCGACGGTCTCGCCGAACCCCTCACCCCGGGTGCGCTCCTCGCCGAGGAACGCAGGCTCTTCTACGTCGCCGCGACCCGCGCCCGGGACCGTCTCGTCGTCACGGCGGTCAAGGCCCCGGCCGACGACGGTGACCAGCCGTCCCGCTTCCTCACCGAGCTCGGTGTCGAGCCCCGGGACGTCACCGGCCGCCCCCGCCGCCCCCTGGCCGTCGCCGCCCTCGTCGCCGAGCTCCGGGCCACCACCGTCGACCCGGACGCCTCCGACATCCTGCGCGAGGCCGCCGCCCACCGACTCGCCCGCCTGGCCGCGCTGACCGACGAGGAGGGCCAGCCGCTCGTCCCCGCGGCCCACCCGTACCGCTGGTGGGGCCTGGACGAACCGACCCGCTCGGCCGTCCCGCTGCGCGACCGGGACCACCCCGTCGCCCTGTCCGGCAGCGCACTCGACCAGCTGGCCAACACCTGCGCGCTCCAGTGGTTCCTGGGCCGCGAGGTGAAGGCCGACGCCCCGGCGACCGCCGCACAGGGCTTCGGCAACGTCGTCCACGTCCTGGCGGACGAAGTCGCCTCCGGCCGCACCCCTGCCGACCTGGCCGTCCTGATGGAGCGCCTGGACTCCGTCTGGAACGGGCTGGCCTTCGACGCGCCCTGGAAGTCCCAGCAGGAGAAGGACCACGCACGCGCCGCACTCGAACGCTTCCTGCGCTGGCACGTCATGGACCGCACCGGCCGCACCCCTGTCGCGAGCGAGCACGATTTCGATGTGACGCTCGAAGCGGGGGAGTACGCGGTACGCATCCGGGGCTCCATGGACCGCGTCGAACAGGACGCCGACGGCCGGGCGTACGTCGTCGACTTCAAGACCGGGAAGGCGTCGCCGACCAGGGACGAGGTGGCCGCCCACCCCCAGCTCGCCGTGTACCAGCTGGCTGTCGGGGAAGGCGCGGTCGACGAGGTCTTCGACGGGCACCGGCCGGAATCCGGCGGCGCCGAACTCGTACAGCTGCGCCAGCCCGCGCCCAAGAAGGAGGGCGGCGACGCCCTTCCCCGCGTACAGGCCCAGGAACCCCTGTCCGGCGAGTGGGTCTCCGATCTGCTGGCGACGGCGGCGGGACGGGTCCTGGACGAACGGTTCACCCCCGCGACCGGGCAGCACTGCACGCACTGCACGTTCCGTGCCTCGTGCAGTGCGCAGCCGGAGGGCCGCCAGGTCGTGGACTGAGGGGCGGGGACTGTCCGGTCCCGGACCGAGGGGCCGAGGGCGCTCGCCGCACGTTGTCAGTGGGTCCGGTTAGCCTCTCTGGAGTGTCCTCACGTATCAGCGATCCCGAGGAGCTCAAGGAGCTTCTCGGGATTCCGTTCACCCCGGAGCAGACGGCCTGCATCACAGCGCCGCCCGCCCCGCAGGTGATCGTGGCCGGAGCCGGGTCGGGGAAGACCACGGTGATGGCGGCGCGCGTGGTCTGGCTGGTCGGCACCGGACAGGTCGCTCCCGAGCAGGTCCTCGGGCTCACCTTCACGAACAAGGCCGCGGGCGAGCTCGCCGAGCGGGTGCGCAAGGCCCTGGTGGCCGCCGGAGTCACCGACCCGGACGTCATCGACCCGGACAACCCCCCGGGCGAACCGAGCATCTCGACGTACCACGCGTTCGCCGGCCGGCTGCTGACCGAGCACGGGCTGCGCATCGGCCTCGAACCCACCACACGCCTCCTCGCCGACGCCACCCGCTACCAGCTCGCCGCCCGCGTACTGCGCGGGGCACCCGGCCTCTATCCCGCGCTGACCAGGTCGTTCCCCACCCTGGTGAGCGATCTGCTGGCGCTCGACGCCGAGCTCGCCGAACATCTCGTACGCCCCGAGCAGCTCGCGGAGTACGACACCGAGCTGCTCCGGGCCCTCGAAACGGCCAAGCTCAGCAACGCCGAGCTGCGCAAGCTCCCGGAAACCGCCGAGGCCCGCCGGGAGCTGCTCGGTCTGACCCTGCGCTACCGGTCCGCCAAGCGCAGCCGTGATCTCCTCGACTTCGGTGACCAGATCGCGCTCTCCGCCGAGCTGGCCCTGACCCGGCCCGAGGTCGGCGCCATCCTGCGCGACGAGTTCCGGGTCGTCCTGCTCGACGAGTACCAGGACACGTCCGTCGCCCAGCGGCTCCTCCTCTCCGCCCTGTTCGGCGGGCACGAGGAGGGCGCGGCGGGGCACGCCGTGACCGCCGTCGGCGACCCGTGCCAGGCGATCTACGGCTGGCGCGGCGCCTCCGTCGCCAACCTCGACGACTTCCCGGTGCACTTCCCGCATGCCGACGGCACCCCCGCCACCCGCTACTCGCTCAGCGAGAACCGGCGCAGCGGCGGCCGCCTCCTCCACCTGGCCAACGGCCTCGCCGACCCGCTGCGCGCCATGCACGAAGGCGTCGAGGCCCTGCGCCCCGCCCCCGGCGCCGAGCACGACGGCACCGTCCGCTGCGCCCTGCTCCGCACCCACGCGGAGGAGATCGCGTGGCTCGCCGACTCGATCGCCCATCTCGTGGCGACGGGAAGGGCACCCGGCGAGATCGCCGTCCTGTGCCGCACCGCAGGTGACTTCGCCGAGATCCAGGCCGCGCTGGTCGACCGCGGCATCCCCGTCGAGGTCGTCGGCCTGTCAGGGCTGCTGCACCTCCCGGAGGTCGCCGACCTCGTCGCCGTCTGCGAAGTCCTCCAGGACCCGGGGGCCAACGCCTCGCTGGTCCGGCTGCTCACCGGACCGCGCTGGCGGATCGGCCCCCGCGACCTGGCACTCCTGGGCCGCCGGGCCCGCCTCCTCGTGCACCGTGCCTCCCACGACGACGAGGACGCCGACCCCGACCGCCGGCTCGCCGAGGCCGTCGAAGGCGTCGACCCCGCCGAGGTGATCTCCCTCGCCGACGCGCTCGATACCTTCCTGGAATCGGGCGGCGCCGAGGACGACGGCCTGCCGTTCTCCGCCGAGGCCCGCATCCGCTTCGCCCGGCTCGCCGCCGAACTGCGCGACCTCCGCCGCTCCCTGGCCGACCCCCTCATGGACGTGCTGCACCGCGTCCTCGCCACCACCGGCCTGGAGGTCGAACTCTCGGCGTCACCGCAGGCCCTGGCCGCCCGCCGCCGGGAGACCCTGAGCAACTTCCTGGACATAGCGGCAGGTTTTGCCTCGGTCGACGGCGAAGCCACACTCCTGGCCTTCCTCGGATACCTGCGCACCGCCGCGCAGTACGAGAAGGGGCTGGACAACGCCCTGCCGGGCGGCGAGAACACCGTCAAGGTCCTCACCGCGCACAAGTCCAAGGGCCTCGAATGGGACGTGGTCGCGGTGCCCGGACTGGTCACCGGCCAGTTCCCGAGCGGCCAGACCCGGGACTCCTGGACCTCCCAGTCCCAGGTCCTGCCGCACGCCCTGCGCGGTGACACGGCCACGCTCCCGGTGGTCCACTCCTGGGACGCCAAGGGACTCAAGGCGTTCAAGGAGGAGATGAAGGAGCATCAGCGGACCGAGGAGCTCCGCCTCGGTTACGTCACCTTCACGCGCCCACGCTCGCTGCTGCTCGGCTCCGGCCACTGGTGGGGGCCGTCCCAGAAGAAGACGCGCGGTCCGTCCGACTTCCTGGACGCGCTGTACGAGCACTGCGCCGCCGGGTACGGCGACATCGAGGTCTGGGCCGACGAACCGGCCGAGGACGAGGAGAATCCCGCCCTCCAGGAGAAGGACGCCGACCAGGCGTGGCCGCTGCCGCTGGACGAGGCGGCCATGGCCCGCCGCCGCGCGGCCAGGGACACGGTGCTGGCCCACCTGGAAGCACTGGCCGCCGTCGGCCCCGTACCGGACGTGTACGACGCCCGGCAGCTGGCGGCCGCCGGGCACGACGAGCCGGACGTCCCCTACGACGCCCCGTACGACGACCCGTTCCCGGACGGCGAGCCGTACCCGGACGAGACCGCCGACTGGGACAGCCTCGCCACCGAACCGCCCACGACCCTCGCACCGGCGACCCCGGCACCGGAAGCCCCGCACGTCCCGACGGCCCGCACTCCCGTGGACCCCGCCTCCGTCCCGACCCCCGCTACCGTCCCCACCCCTACTCCGGAGGAGTCCCGCACCCTCGCCTCCTGGGACCGCGATCTCGAAGCGCTCGCCGGGGAGCTGCGCCGTGCCCGCGCCACCGTGCGCGATGTGGTCGTCCCCGCCTCCCTCTCCGCCACGCAGCTGCTGCGCCTCGCCGAGGACCCCGACGGCTTCGCCCAGGAGCTGGCCCGCCCCATGCCGAGGCCGCCCCAGCCGGCCGCCCGCAGGGGCACGCGCTTCCACGCCTGGGTGGAGTCCCGCTACGAGGAGCTGCCGCTGCCCATGCTCGGCCCCGACGAACTCCCCGGCGGCGAAGGGAGCGACGCCGAGATCGCCGACGAGCAGGATCTCGCGGAGCTCAAGGAGGCCTTCGAGCGCACGGAGTACGCCCGCCGCACCCCGTACCGCGTCGAGACGCCCTTCCAGATAAGCCTCGCGGGCCGGGTGATCCGGGGCCGGATCGACGCGGTCTACCGCACAGGTGACACGTACGAGATCGTCGACTGGAAGACCAGCCGCAACAGGACCGCCGACCCGCTCCAGCTCGCCGTCTACCGCCTCGCCTGGGCGGAGCTCCACGAGCTGCCGCTCGACTCGGTCACGGCCACCTTCCTCTACGTACGCAGCGGAGAGACGGTCCACCCGACGAACCTGCCGGGCCGTGCGGAACTGGAACGCATCCTGCTGGACGAGCCACCCCCGACGGGCCGATAGGCTCAAGGCCATGAGCGACACCCCGGACAGCGCTGTCCGTACGTACATAGACACGCACCGCGCGGCCTTCCTCGAGGACCTCGCCTCCTGGCTGCGCATCCCGTCCGTCTCCGCCCAGCCGGAGCACGACGGGGACGTACGGACCAGCGCCGAGTGGCTGTCCGCCAAGCTCAAGGAGACCGGCTTCCCCGTCGCCGAGATCTGGGAGACGCCCGGCGCCCCCGCCGTCTTCGCCCAGTGGCCGAGCGACGACCCGGACGCCCCGACCGTCCTCGTCTACGGCCACCACGACGTGCAGCCCGCGGCCCGCGACGACGGCTGGCACACCGACCCGTTCGAACCGGTGATCCGCGACGGCAGGATGTACGGACGCGGCGCGGCCGACGACAAGGGCCAGGTCTTCTTCCACACCCTCGGCGTCCGGGCCCACCTCGCCGCCACCGGCCGCTCCACCCCCGCCGTCCACCTCAAGCTCCTCATCGAGGGCGAGGAGGAGTCCGGCTCCCCGAACTTCCGTGCCCTGGCCGAGCAGCACGCCGCCCGCCTCGCAGCCGACGCGGTGATCGTCTCCGACACCGGCATGTGGGACGAGACGACCCCGACCGTCTGCACCGGAATGCGCGGCCTCGCCGAGTGCGAGATCCAGCTGTACGGCCCCGGGCAGGACATCCACTCCGGATCGTTCGGCGGCGCGGTCCCCAACCCCGCGACCGCCGTGGCCCGCCTCGTGGCGGCACTGCACGACGCGGACGGCCGCGTCACGGTCCCCGGCTTCTACGACGGCGTGGCCGAACTCACCGACACCGAGCGGGCACTCTTCGCCGAGCTGCCCTTCGACGAGGCCACCTGGCTGCGCACCGCCAAGTCGCAGGCAGCGTCGGGCGAGGCGGGCTACTCCACTCTGGAGCGGATCTGGGCCCGCCCCACCGCCGAGGTCAACGGCATCGGCGGCGGCTACCAGGGCGCGGGCAGCAAGACGATCATTCCGTCGTCCGCCCTGGTGAAGCTGAGCTTCCGGCTGGTCGCGGGCCAGCACCCGGACCACATCGAGCAGTGCGTACGGAAATGGGCCGAGGCGCAGATCCCGCCGGGCATCCGCCACCGCATCACCTTCTCGCCCGCCACCCGGCCCTGTCTGACGCCGCTGGACCACCCCGCCCTGCAAGCGGTGACGCGTGCCATGGGCCGGGCCTTCGGGAAGAAGATCCTCTTCACCCGTGAAGGGGGCTCGGGACCCGCGGCCGACCTCCAGGACGTGCTCGGTGCCCCCGTCCTCTTCCTGGGCATTTCCGTACCGTCCGACGGCTGGCACGCCCCCGACGAGAAGGTCGAGCTCGACCTCCTTCTCAAGGGTGTGGAGACCGCCGCTCATCTGTGGGGCGAGCTGGCCGCGGCACTCCGCTGAGACCTCATGGCACCCGATCCATCCCGGGGGAGTAGGAAGCACCTGTGAGCACCTTCGACAACGCGACCGCAGACCGACCCATCGGTCTCACCGCACCGAGCGGCATCGACCGCGCCGCCCACCACCGCCTCGACGAGGCATGGCTGGCCGCAGCCTGGAGTCACCCGACGACCAGGGTCTTCGTCGTCTCCGGCGGCCAGGTGCTGATCGACGACACGGCCGATGGCGGCACCGAGATCGTGATGACCCCGGCCTTCGAGGCACCGGTCACCGAGACCCACCGCTACTTCCTCGGTACCGACGAGGAGGGCGTCAGTTACTTCGCACTCCAGAAGGACTCCCTGCCCGGCCGCATGGACCAGTCTGCCCGCCCGGCGGGTCTGCGCGAGGCGGGTCTCCTCCTCGGGGCCCGCGACGCCGGGCTGATGGTCCACGCGGTCGCCCTGGAGAACTGGCAGCGCCTGCACCGCTTCTGCTCGCGCTGCGGCGAGCGCACCGTCATCGCGGCGGCCGGCCACATCCGCCGTTGCCAGGCCTGCGGCGCCGAGCACTACCCGCGCACCGACCCCGCGGTGATCATGCTGGTCACGGACGACCAGGACCGGGCCCTGCTGGGCCGCCAGGTCCACTGGCCGGAAGGCCGCTTCTCGACGCTCGCGGGCTTCGTCGAACCGGGGGAGTCGATCGAGCAGTCTGTGGCGCGCGAGGTCTTCGAGGAGGCGGGCATCACGGTCGGCGAGGTCGAGTACATCGCCAGCCAGCCCTGGCCCTTCCCGTCCAGCCTGATGCTCGGCTTCATGGCGCGGGCGACCACGTCGGAGATCGACGTGGACGGCGAGGAGATCGAGGAGGCCCGCTGGTTCTCGCGCGAGGACCTGACGGCGGCCTTCGAGTCGGGCGAGGTCATGCCGCCGTTCGGCATCTCGATCGCGGCCCGGCTCATCGAGCTCTGGTACGGGAAGCCGCTCCCGAGGCCGCGCAGCACGGTCTGACGCACTCGCGCTCTACGGCTCATGCGCTCCACGGTTCATGGGTGCAGCGAAAAGCCCCCGCCTCGGCGGGGGCTTTTCGGCGCGGACGTTGCAGCGGGTCAGACGCCGACCTTCTGCTTGACCTGGGCCAGCGAGGGGTTCGTCAGGGTCGAACCGTCCGGGAACAGCACGGTCGGAACCGTCTGGTTTCCACCATTCGCCTTCTCGACGAAGGCCGCGGACTCAGGGTCCTGCTCGATGTTGATCTCGGTGTAGGCGATGCCCTCGCGGTCCATCTGACCCTTGAGCCGACGGCAGTAGCCGCACCACTCGGTGCTGTACATCGTCACAGTGCCCTGCATGTCTCGCGCTCCTTTGTCTCGTTCGTCTCGCTGTGAAGCTGAGATTGTGCGTTCCCGCACGCATGGGAACGTACGGGACCCCGTCGCCCATTCCCGCCGCACCCCAGGAAATCGGGGCCCGCAGCGGGATCGGGGGCTGCCGGCCGCCGACGACGGCGGGCGGATCCGCGGCGATTAGTACGACGGATCGTTCACCCCTGTGGACAACTTCCGCGCCGGCCTCCTGCGACCTGGCAGCATGGCGGGGTGACAGCAGCAACGCACTCCACCCTCTTCCCACAGGTCCCCGAGTCCCCGGACGCCGTGCTCGACGGGCTCGACCCCGAGCAGCGCGAGGTCGCGACCGCTCTGAACGGCCCTGTGTGCGTGCTGGCCGGAGCCGGTACGGGCAAGACGCGCGCGATCACCCACCGCATCGCGTACGGGGTGCGCGCGGGGATACTCCAGCCGACGACGGTGCTGGCTGTCACCTTCACCAACCGTGCGGCCGGCGAGATGCGGGGCCGCCTCCGCCAGCTCGGCGCCACCGGTGTGCAGGCGCGGACCTTCCACTCCGCGGCCCTGCGCCAGCTCCAGTACTTCTGGCCGAAAGCAGTCGGTGGCGAGCTCCCGCGACTGGTCGAACGCAAGGTCCAGCTGGTAGCCGAGGCGGCGGCCCGCTGTGGGATCAAACTCGACCGCAACGAGCTGCGGGACGCCACGAGCGAGATCGAGTGGGCCAAGGTCACGCAGACGGTGCCCGCCGACTATCCGGCCGCGGTCGCCAAGACCCAGCGGGACGCGCCGCGTGACCCGGCCGAGCTCTCCCAGATCTACGGGATGTACGAGCAGCTCAAGCGCGACCGCTCCGTGATCGACTTCGAGGACGTGCTGCTCCTCACCGTCGGCATCCTCCAGGACCGGCACGACATCGCGGACCACGTCCGCAGCCAGTACCAGCACTTCGTGGTCGACGAGTACCAGGACGTCAGCCCGCTCCAGCAGCGGCTGCTCGACCTCTGGCTCGGCGACCGGGATTCCCTGTGCGTCGTCGGTGACGCCAGCCAGACGATCTACTCCTTCACCGGAGCCACCCCCGACCATCTGCTGAATTTCCGCACCCGTCATCCGAACGCCACCATGGTCAAGCTGGTCCGGGACTACCGCTCCACCCCCCAGGTCGTCCACCTGGCCAACGGCCTGCTGAGCCAGGCCCGGGGCAAGGCCGCCGAGCACCGGCTCGAACTGGTCTCGCAGCGCGACAAGGGACCCGCCCCGGCCTATACGGAATACGCGGACGAACCCGCGGAGGCCGAAGGCACCGCACGCCGCATCCGCGATCTGATCGCCGCGGGCGTCCCGGCCGGCGAGATCGCCGTGCTCTACCGCGTCAACTCCCAGTCCGAGGTCTACGAACAGGCGCTGGCCGACGCGGGCGTCCCCTACCAGCTGCGCGGCGCGGAGCGCTTCTTCGAGCGCGCGGAGGTGAGGGAGGCGGGCATGGCGCTGCGCGGCGCCGCCCGCGCCGGAGGCAACGACTCCCTGCTCGACCAGGCCGAAGGTCTGCCCTCCGAGGTGCGGGCGGTGCTCTCCACCAAGGGCTGGACCAGCAGGCCGCCGGCCGGCTCCGGTGCGGTCCGGGACCGCTGGGAGTCACTGGCGGCCCTGGTGCGGCTCGCCGAGGACTTCGAACAGGCCAAACCGGGGGCGACCCTCTCCGATCTCGTGGCCGAACTCGACGAGCGCGCCGCCGCACAGCACGCCCCCACCGTTCAGGGCGTCACGCTGGCCTCGCTGCACTCGGCGAAGGGCCTGGAGTGGGACGCCGTGTTCCTCGTCGGACTGACCGAGGGCATGATGCCGATCACGTACGCCAAGACCGACGAACAGGTCGAGGAGGAGCGGCGCCTGCTCTACGTCGGCGTCACCCGCGCCCGCCTCCACCTCACGCTGTCGTGGGCACTCTCGCGTTCGCCCGGCGGCCGGGGCGGCCGACGGCCCACACGCTTCCTGAACGGCCTGCGGCCCGGGTCGGTGGCGCTCGGTACCCGTGGCGGCACGGGCGGCGGCGGAGGTATCGACCGCGGTTCCGGTACGGGCACGGGAGCGGGCGGCAGTGGCCCGGACGCGGCGGCAAGGCGCAAGCGCCGCGGCCCCGTGCGGTGCCGGGTCTGCGGCAGGACGCTCACCGAGGCCGGTGCGATGAAGCTGATGCGTTGCGAGGACTGCCCCTCCGACATGGACGAGGCGCTGTACGGGCGGCTGCGCGACTGGCGGGCCGGACAGGCCAAGGAGATCGGCCAGCCCGCCTTCTGCGTGTTCACGGACAAGACCCTGATGGCGATCGCCGAGGCCGTGCCGGCCACCGATGGCGAGCTCGTCACCATCGCCGGCGTCGGCAACCGGAAGCTGACCAGGTTCGGCGCTGACGTGCTGGCCATCTGCGCAGGTGAGGCCGCGGGTGAGGAGGCCGGGGAGGGCGACGGCGAGGTGTAAGAAAAACTCGTCGAAAAAATAGTTTGCGCCTGCCCCAGTCATCACCATAGGTTCTTAACCACGGGAACAGCGACTTCTCTGAAGCCCTGATTCCGTGCTGTACTTATCCGAATACGCAGGACCGGCCCCGGCCGGTCCCCCTAGACGCCGAGAGGAGGCGATTCCTGTGATCAGCATCATCAGCATCAACAAAATGACCGATCTCTCGGTCGTCTCCGCGCACTCGCTCGGCCTCGCATGCTCTTCGGAATCCGCGCTTCGTGGCACCGGTCTGTCCGGCATTTCCGTCGCCCGTCCGCTGTCTCCGGCAGCTCTCCTCCCCGTGATGCGGGAGCGCAATGAGCGACCGATCGAGGCACCGGCAGCAGCAGTAGCGAAGGGACAGGCCCCGGCCTATGCCTTTGCGGCCGTCGGTGCCGGAGTCAAGAAGCAGACGACACAGCACCACACGATGTGGGCCTTCCGTGGGCCTGAACCCTGGAGCGATCCAGCCTGATCCAGAATCAGGCCGGCGCCTTCAGGGCCGCGGAACCCCACTCGGGATCCGCGGCCCTTTTGTTTTGTCCGAACGGGATGAGACGTGACGAAGGAGCCTCGGGACAAGCAGCACCTGGTACCAGCCGCCAACCGGCCAACAGGCCGGCACGACCAGACGAGGACACCACCACCGTGCAACTCGAAACGCACGCCCCGTCCGTACCGCCTTCCGACACGATCTCCCCGCCCGGCCTCACGGAGGACTCCACCTTGATCCCCCTCACCGCGCTCACCGCGCTCGACGACGCCATCGAGAACCTCGGTGTGCCCGTCCCCTGCCGTTCGTACGACCCCGAGGTCTTCTTCGCCGAGTCGCCTGCCGACGTCGAGTACGCCAAGTCCCTCTGTCGCACCTGCCCGCTCGTCGAGGCCTGCCTCGCCGGCGCCAAGGAGCGGCGCGAGCCGTGGGGCGTCTGGGGCGGCGAGCTCTTCGTCCAGGGCGTCGTCGTCGCCCGCAAGCGGCCGCGTGGCCGCCCGCGCAAGAACCCGGTCGCGGCGTGACCGCCGGCCTGGTGGGGGTCCCCGCCCCCGCACGAATGAAGCGCATCGGAACCATCGACCGTCCCCACACCCATGACCCCCGGAATCAGGCACCAATGACCTCCCCCACGAACGAGCCCATCGGCTCCGCAACCCCGAACGTCACCATCACCGGCGCGAACGACTCACGTCAGAACAGGACCCGCGAGATGCAACTCATCCCAGAAGCCATGGCTCGTGCGCATATGCACGACCGCCTGAGGGAGGCCGAGGCGGACCGACAGGCCGTGCGCCTCGTCGCCGCCCGGCGGATGCACCGCCGTGCGGAGCGCGCCTCGATGCGTGCCCGCCGTGCGCTGGCCATGGCGGTCATGCACTAGGGACTCCGCAGGAGACCCTTGGGGCCGAGCCCCGAAAACGACAGGCTGCCCGGGCAACCGCTCTGCCCGGTGAGCAGCCACCCCTCCGCGGGGCCGGTCCGAACAGGCCGGCCCCGCGGTGCGTTGTGCCGCGCCGCACAGCCCGTACGGCGTTATCGTCACCAGGTGGACGAGGAGACTCAGCCCGTACAGCCGGGTGCCGAGCGTGTGGTGTGCGCCCGGTGCGGAACCGCCGCCCATGGCGGGACCGCACCGCCGACCTGGAGCTGTTCCGTGGAGAACGGCAGGCGCCAGTACCTGTGCGACGACTGCGCCCGCGCCCACATCAGGGCGATCGAGAGCCGCCTCGACTCCGCCTGGTGGTGACGGCGCCTTCCCCGCTCAGCCGTTGGTCCTATGCCTCGACGGCCGCACCCTCCTGCTCGACCGGCCGCTCGTCCTCTTCCTGCTCGATCTCTTCCTGTTCGTGATCCGCCGGCTCGTCCTCGGCCACGAAACCCGGGAGCCAGGACTCGAGTTCGTCCCGGAGGCGCACGGTCGCACCCAGCTGGCACAGCACCCCGATGGTGCTCAGCGTTACGCGGTGTATCAGCAGGTAGGACGGCGGAAGGTTCAGCTGCTTGCCCAGTTGATGGGCGGGGGAGCGCGGGTCCGCAATGCGGGCCGCCTGGGTGCGCAACCAGCCCCGGGTGAAGGTGAACTCGTCCACCTCAGCCGGCTCGATGATCGGCAGCAGATAGTCGAGCACCGCGTCCGGAGCGAGTTCGATCGACTCCTTGACGAAACCGGCTTCACTCAGCAGCTCGTACACCGCTTCGGCGTTGCCCTCCAGCGTCATCCGCAGCGAGTCACCGATGGTCTGCGGCAGCCCGCCCGGCAGCCGGTCCACCGTGCCGAAGTCCAGCACCCCGAGCCGCCACTGCCCGGGGTCTCCTTCCAGACCGGCCCCTTCCAGTCCGTCCCCGTCGTCGCTCCCGGCGGCCGGCAGCAGCCGGAAGTTGCCCGGATGCGGATCGGCGTGCAGCAGGCCCGTACGCGCCGGACCCGAGAAGAGGAAGCGCGCCAGCAACTGGCCGGCCCGGTCCCGCTGTTCCACCGTGCCCTCGGTAATCACGTCGGCGAGCGGGATGCCGTCGATCCACTCCGACACCAGGACCTGTTCCGACTGGTGGACCACACCTGGGACGACCACGTCGGGATCGTCCTCGAACTCCGTCGCGTGCTGCCGCTGGGACTCGGCCTCAAGTCCGTAGTCCAGCTCTTCCGCCACCCGTGCGCGCAGCTCCTTGATGAGCGGCTTCACATCCATCCCCGGGACCAGCGGGCCGAACAGCCGGGCGAAACGGCTCAACTGGGTCAGATCCGAGAGCAGTGCCTCACCCGCGCCCGGGTACTGCACCTTCACCGCGACGTCCCGCCCGTCGTGCCACACCGCCCGGTGCACCTGCCCGATCGACGCGGCGGCCGACGGTTTGTCCTCGAAGGAGAGGAAGAGATCCCGCCAGTCCTCGCCCAGTCGCTCCTCCAGTACCGCGTGCACCGTGCGCGCGGGCATGGGTGGCGCGGCTTCCTGCAATTTGGTGAGCGCCGCCCGGTAGGGCCCTGCCACCTCTTCGGGCAGTGCCGACTCGAAGACGGACAGCGCCTGCCCGAGCTTCATCGCGCCGCCCTTCAATTCTCCGAGGACTCGGAAGAGTTGATCGGCGGTGCGCTGTTGCACCTCGCGGGCCACCAGCTCGGCGGACTTGCCGCCGATCCGCTTACCCAGGCCCCACGTGGCACGGCCCGCGAAGCCGAGCGGCAGCGCGGCCAGCTTGGCGGTACGGGTGACCGCCTTCCGGGGAAGATCAGACATGTGCCCCTCCAGTTCCCAGACCGTGCCGCGTGAGTCTTCGGCGTTGCCGTCGACAGCGGTCACCCGGCCATTGTGTCGTGTGCGGCACCTGTCTCGGAGGTGAGCTCCCCCTCAGTGTGCCCAGCCGCACCGCAGGAACAGTCGCGATGCGGCCCCAGCTGCTCCGACCGCCAGTCCAACAGCGGCATCGCGGCCTCCCATCGGGCGCCCGTACTGGCCGGCAACTCCCCGTCGAGGAAGGACAGCGCGTGAGCCGCCGCAAGCCCCGCCACCGCTGCCGCCAAGCCCACGTCGCAGGCCGGAACGGTGCTGCGACGCCCCGAGCGCCACTGTGCCAGCATCCGCGGCCACTGCGGGTCACGATCGGCGCGGTGCAGGGCCAGGCAGCCCGCGCAGCCCGTGCCCCCGGGCAGCACCAGCGGTCCGACTACGCCAGTGGCCTCGATCACACCCGCGTAGAGATGGGGAGTTCCCGAACCGATCCATGGCGCGGCGGTGGCGGGCTCGGGGGCGTACACCGAGAGGCCGTCCCGCGGGGCGACCACGATCAGGGACAGCCCCGGTTCGCCACCGGCCGGTGTCCCGGCCGTCTCGGTGGCCCGCGGAGTCCCGCCCACGGAGGACCGGCGGACGAGTTGACGGGCCGCCGAGTCCCTCCGCTCCCCGACGGCGGACGCCGGAAGCCCTCCGGGAGCGACGTCCCACGGCTCGGCACGGCCGCCGTCCAGCACCTCGACCCGACCCACTCCGGCCCCGGACAGCACCCCGGCGATCACGGCTCCCACTCGGCCCGCACCCCGTACCTGCACGCGTATGGCCCGCCGGGCCGCGAGCCGCCGCAGCGCGCTCCCGGGCTCCGGGTGCACGACGGAGAGTGACGCGAGATCGGGGCGCTGCCGCTCCAGGGCATCGGCCCGATCGCGTAACGCATCGGCCTCGGGGCCGCCTGCCCGGGGATCGTCCAGCAGCCCGGCCTCCGTCAGGCGCGCGACCAGCACATCCACATGACGGTCCGACAGGTCCAGCGAGCGGGCTTCTTCGCGAAGGAGTTGCAGGCCGCGCGTGCCGTCGAGCAGTTCCAGAAAGCTCCCTGTGGCGATATCCATGGGGCCGAGCGTCACCGCATGCGCAGGCGTCACTCCGAATTGGACGGTGCTCCGTCCGCGCCATGCGCGGCGCAGTGCGGGCTTGAGCATCGGATGCATGACTTCTCCCCGGTCGTTGTGAAGATCCTTTGCCAGAATGCGGCGGCGGGGCGAAGTCTGCGAAAAGTTGTCCACAGGCAGGGGTATTAGTCGTTCAAATGGTGCACGCTGTGGACCGGATCAACGCCGACCCGTTCCGGAGCCGGGACTTCCACCCCTGACAGCGGGTAACGTCGGGGCGTGCCCGCCGAACCGTCTCCTGGCTTCGCCGGGGGGATCCCTGTGCGCAGCGCCGGAAGTATTCAGCGCAGCGCGGCCGCCCGTCAGCCCCGCGCTTCAGCGACGAGCGCGGTCGAGGTCCGCAGGAGTGCCCGTCGCAACAGAACGGTGTCCGCGTACCGTGAGGGCGACCGCACCATCGTGCTGATCCCCGCCCGGATGTCGGAGGCGGAGGAGCAGCGCTGGGTGAGTGTGATGCTCGACAAGCTCGCCGCCCAGGAGAGCAAGCGCGTCATCGGCGACAGCCAGCTGGCCGAGCGTGCCGAGCGGTTGTCCGCCCAGTACTTCGAGGGCCGGGCGAGGCCCGCTTCCGTGCGGTGGGTGACCAACCAGAACACCCGATGGGGCTCCTGCACCCCGGCCGAGGGCTCCATCCGCTTGTCGCACCGGCTGCAGGGCATGCCGGAGTACGTCGTCGACTACGTACTCGTCCACGAACTGGCCCACCTGCTCGTCCCCGGTCACGGTCCGCGCTTCTGGCGGCTGCTGGAGGCGTACCCGCGCACTGAGCGGGCCCGGGGCTATCTCGAAGGTGTCGTGGCGGCGGACCGGCTTCCGCACCTGCCCGCCGCACGCGAGGAGTGACGTTCGGTGATTCTGTACCGGGTGTGTACCGACTTAGCTGGATGTCGTCGTTTGCGGTTAGCCTGACGCGACGCATTCACGTTCGGGATGGGGGACGGTCGTTACGCATGGGCAGGGAATTCCAACGCGGCCACAAGGCCAAGATCAGTGACCTCACGCCAGGGACGGATCTGTACGTAGGTGTGCAGATTGCCGGACCCGGACTGACCTTCGACATCAGCTGCTTCGGCCTCGACGCCAATGAGCAGCTCTCGGACGACCGGTATTTCATCTTCTTCAACCAGCCGAAGTCGCCCGAGGAGTCCATTCAGCTGCTCGGCGCACAGTCCGGCGACACCGAGTCGTTCCGCGTCACGCTCGACCGCATTCCGGCGAATATCCACAAGCTGTCGTTCACTGCGACTCTCGACGGTGCGGGACAGATGTCGCAGGTCGGACCCGGATACATCCGGATCGTGGCAGGCGGCGAAGAGGTGGTGAAGTACGCCTTCACCGGCTCGGAGTTCACCACCGAGCGCGCCGTGATGCTGGGCGACTTCTACCTCAAGGACGTCTGGCGTTTCGCCGCAGTCGGACAGGGCTTCGACGGCGGCCTGGACGCGCTGCTGAAGAACTTCGGCGGCGAGGTCGCGGAGGAAGCCCCGGCCGCTCCGCAGCCGCAGGCGGCCGCCCCGTCGTTCGCCCCGCCCGCACAGGCGACCGCGCCTCCGGCCTTCGGAGCCCCGGCTCCGCAGGCCCCTCAGGCTCCTCAGCCCGCACCGGTATTCGGAGCCCCTGCCGCAGCGGCGCCCGCGCCGCCACAGCAGCCGATGCATTCGGCGCCGACCATGGCAGCCCCGATGGCACCGCAGGCGCCATCCCCGTACGGGCAGCCACAGCCGCCGCAGCAGCCGCAGTTCGGGCAGGTTCCGGGACAGGGCGCACCGCCCGCCGCCCCCTACGGGCAGCAGCCTCCGGCCCCGTTCGGGCAGCAGCCTCCCGGCATGCCGCAGGGTGTGCCCCAGGGCGTCCCGCAGGGCGGTGCCGGTCTGCAGGCGGCTCTCCAGCTCTACAAGGAGACGCCGACCGGCCAGCGCTGGACCCCTCAGAACCAGCAGCTCATGCGGGTCGATCTGACCATGGGCGGCACCCCTGTGCTGGCCCGTCAGGGCAGCATGGTGATGTACCAGGGCAAGGTCGACTTCGGCTACAAGAGCGCGGGTTTCGCCGGCCGAGTGGTCGGTAACGCCACCGGTCAGGAAATGCAGCTGATGCGCTGTACGGGCCGGGGCCAGGTCTTCCTCGCCGAGGAAGGTTCGCATCTGCATCCGATCGAGCTGCAGGGCGACGGCATCTGTGTCTCCGCCGAGAGCGTGCTCGCCTTCGACGAGTCGCTCCAGTACGAGGTGCGCAGGATCGAGGGCCACGGCATCCCCGGCGGCGCCCTGTTCACCATGCTGTTCCAGGGAACCGGCACCGTGGTCGTGAAGACCCATGGTGTCCCCGTCGTCCTGCCGGTCACCCCGACCACGTTCGCCGACTGCAACGCCGTCGTCGCCTGGTCGTCGGCGTCCCAGGTGATCCTCTCCAGCCAGGTCAGGCTGCGCCGCAACGCGTACCCGGGACACAGCGGAGAGACCGTGAACCTCCAGTTCCGGGGAGCGCCCGGGAACTTCATCGTCGTCCAGCCCTACGAGGTGTGAGGGAGCCCGTCATGAACCAGCAACTCGCGGGCTTCGCCCCGACCCCCGTAACGGCCCGGATGGAGAATCACGGCCGCACGATGCTCAAGGTCGCCATGGCCTCGGGCCAGGACCTGTACGCACGCACCGGCTCGATGGTGGCGTACGAGGGCTTCATCCAGTACGAACCCAATCCGCCCGCCGTCCGGCAGGCCGCCTCCCAGTGGGTCACCGGCGAGGGCGCACCCGTCATGAAGTGCTCGGGCGACGGGCTGCTCTACCTCGCCGACTACGGCGCCGATGTGGTCGTCATCAACCTCAACAACGACTCCCTGTCGGTCAACGGCACCAATCTCCTGGCCTTCGACGCCCATCTCACCTGGGGCGTCGAGCGGGTCAAGGGTCTCGCCAAGTTCACCGGCCAGGGCCTGTGGAACGTCGGCATCCAGGGCACAGGGTGGGTGGCCATCACCTCCCGCGGCACTCCGATCGTCGTCGACTGCGGCCGGGGCGAGGACGAGACGTACGTCGACCCGGACGCCCTTGTCGCGTGGTCCCCGAACCTCAAGGTGAAGGGCAAGCGCAGCTTCAAGGCTTCCTCGCTCATCGGGCGGGGCAGCGGAGAGGCCTATCAGATGGCGTTCTCAGGACAGGGCATCGTCGTCGTCCAGCCGAGCGAGGACAGTACCGACCGCCTGCGGATCCGGAACTGAGGGGGAGGAGAACACACCATGCAGAGTCCGCTTTTCGCTCACACCGAGCAGCAGTCCCAGGACCGGTACACCATCCAGAACCCGCAGCTCCTGCGGGTCGCGCTGGCCGGTCACGACGACGTCCTCGCCCGTAAGGGGGCCATGGTCGCGTACCAGGGGCTGATGGAGTTCGACGGCGAGTACCGCTCGCAGGGGCAGCGTCGCGCCCGTGCGAACACGGGTGAGGGCCTCGACCTGATGCGCTGCTCGGGGCAGGGCACCGTCTACCTGGCAAACCTCGCCCAGTACATCCACGTCGTGGACGTCGACCACGAGGGCATGACGGTGGACAGTGCCTATGTCCTCGCCCTCGACTCCACGCTGCACACCGAGGTCATCGCGGTGGACAGTCAGTACGGCCTCTCGGGCACCGGGAAGTACCAGCTCAACATCACCGGCACCGGCAAGGTCGCGCTGATGACCTCCGGCCAGCCGCTGATGATGCAGGTGACGCCGGACAAGTACGTGAACGTCGATGCCGACGCGATCGTGGCCTGGTCCAGCTCGCTGCGCGTGCAGATGCAGGCCCAGACGCACTCCTCCGGGGTCAGGCGGCGGCGCGGCAACACCGGCGAGGGCTGGGAGCTCAGCTTCCTCGGACAGGGCTTCGCCCTCGTCCAGCCGAGTGAGGTCATGCCCCCGCAGCACGCCGAGATCGGACAGGGCGCCCGCGCCCAGTTCGGCGTCGGTCAGCAGGGCTCGCACGCTCAGAACCAGAACAACGCCTGGAACTGATCCGTACACAGAGGCATCGCGTAAGGGGCGGTTCTCCCAGGAGACCGCCCCTTACGCCGTACCGGTCCGGTGTACGGCTACGCGCGCTGTTCCAGCGCCGCGAGCGTCCCCTCCAGCAGCCGTGCGACCGAGGCGTCGGCCACGGCCGCGACCTCGTCGTACGCGTACCACCGCAGGTCCAGCGATTCGTCGCTGATCTGCTCGGTGGCCCCGGCCGGGGCGAGCGCCGCGTACTGCACGTCGAGGTGCCAGTGGCAGGGCGCCGGAATCGGGTGCCGGTCCAGCCGCACCGGCCCGCCGGCGAGCAGCGTCAGGCCCTCGATCCCGGATTCCTCCGTCGCCTCGCGCAGGGCCGCGGCGGCCAGGGCGGAGTCCTGCGGCTCGCAGTGTCCGCCCATCTGGAGCCACATCCGCAGCTTCCTGTGCAGGGTCAGCAGGACCCGGCCGCGGTCGGCGTCGATCACCAGAGCACTGGCGGTCAGATGCCCGGCCCCACACGCCTTCCACATGCCGTCCGGGTGCTGTGCCAGGTGGTCGAGGTAGACCTGGCGCAGTTCGTCCTGCGCCGAGTCGTCCTCGGGGGCGTAGCTCTTCAGTACGAGGACGGCGTCGTCGTGCAGGCTCACTGGTCGGTGTCGTCCTTGCTGTCCTTGCCGCCCTGGTCGTCGGCGCCCTTGTCATCGGCGCCCGGCCCGTCGGCGCCGTCCGCGTCGGATGCGGGCTTCCGCGGTCCCTTGGCGGCCTCGCCGAGCATCTTGTCCAGCTCGGAGAAGTCCAGCTGCTCGTGATGGACGAAGCCGTCCGGGTCGTCCAGGTCACGGGCCGTCGGCAGCATGTCCGGGTGCTCCCACAGAGCGTCACGGCCGTCGACACCCCGTGCGTCCGTGAGCGAGGCCCACAGACGCGAGGCGTCCCTGAGCCGGCGCGGACGCAGCTGGAGCCCGATCAGTGTGGCGAAGGTCTGCTCCGCGGGACCACCGGACGCCCGGCGCCTGCGCAGGGTCTCACGCAGCGCGTCAGCCGAGGTCAGCCGCGACTTGGCGGCCTCATGGACCACCGCGTCCACCCAGCCCTCGACCAGCGCGAGCGCCGTCTCCAGGCGGGCCAGCGACGCCTTCTGCTCCGGGGTGTCCTCCGGCTGGAACATTCCCTGCTGGAGGGCGTCCTGCAACTGCTCGGGCTGGGTCGGGTCGAACTGGCCGACCACGTCCTCCAGCTTGCTGGTGTCGACCTTGATGCCCCGTGCGTACGCCTCGACCGCACCGAAGAGGTGCGAGCGCAGCCACGGCACATGGGCGAAAAGCCGCTGGTGGGCGGCCTCGCGCAGCGCGAGGTAGAGCCGCACCTCGTCCTGGGCCACGCCCAGGTCCTTGCCGAACTGCTCGACGTTCAGCGGAAGGAGCGCGGCCTTGCCGGCCGGGCCCAATGGCAGCCCGATGTCCGTGGAACCGACCACTTCGCCGGCGAGCACGCCCACGGCCTGCCCGATCTGCTGGCCGAACATGGCGCCGCCCATCGACCGCATCATGCCGATCAGCGGGCCCGCCATGGCCTGCATCTCCTCGGGCAGGACATCGCCCATGGCCAGGCCGACACGCTCGGCCACCGGGTCGACGAGCTGCTGCCAGGCGGGGAGGGACGCCTCGACCCACTCCGCGCGGCTCCAGGCGACGGTCGAGACCGTTCCGGACGGAAGCGAGGTCACGCCGTCCAGCCACAGGTCCGCCAGCCGCAGCGCCTCATCGACCGCCGTCCGCTCCGCGGGACCCACGCTCGCGTCCTTGGTGCCGTCCGGGGTGCCCTGCGAGACCGTCTGGCGGGCGATCTGCTTGGCCATGTCCCAGTTCACGGGACCGCCCTCGTAGCTGAGCATCTGGCCGAGCTGCTGGAAGGCCGCACCCAGGTCGTTCGGGTTCATCGAACCGAACATGGCCGCGAACGGATTGTCACCGCCCGCGCCGGGACCGAAGCCGAACGGGTTGCCCGGACCGCCCGGACCCTGGCCACCTCCGGTGGGGTCCTTCTTCTTGCCTTCGTCGCCGTTCTCCGGCTCCTCCGGCGGAAGGCCGAATCCGAATGGGGTGTCACTCACGGGTTTCCTCGGCTCGTAGGGCCGCCGGCTCGAACCGACGGCGACTGCCCGACATCACCATCCAGCGTAGACACCGAGCCCGCTTAGGGCCTCAGTGCTCCGCCGGCTCCCGGCCTGCGGCAGGATGGACGCCACCTGGTACGTACGCGTCATTCGGGTACGTACTGAAGACAACCGCTGGAGACGCCCGGTGAGTTCCCCAGATCCGCAGGTTCGCGCAGCGCGAAACCTGGCCGACCCCTCGTCCGAGAGCAAGCCCGAAAAGAAGCGCTCCAGGAGCCGGGGCCCCGTCGTCGCGGTCACCGGTGCCGCGAGCGGCGTCGGTGAACTTCTCACCGCACATCTCGTCGCATCCGACGAGATCAAGCAGGTCATCGCCATCGACGAACGCCGGGGAGACGTCTCGGAGGCGACCTGGCACATCCTGGACGTACGCGACCCCGCCATCGCGGAGAAGCTGCGCGGCGCGGACGTCGTGGTGCACCTGGCGCTCGATCTCGACCTGGAGACCGACCCCGCCGCCCGTACGGCGTACAACGTCCGCGGCACCCAGACCGTGCTGACGGCCGCTGCCGCGGTAGGCGTCCACCGGGTGGTGCTGTGCACCTCGGCGATGGTCTACGGGGCCCTGCCGGACAACGACATCCCGCTCTCCGAGGACGCCGAGCTGCGCGCCACGGCGGAGGCCACAGGTGTCGGGGACCTGCTGGAGATCGAACGGCTGGGCCGGCGCGCCCCGCGCGCCCACCCCGGGCTCAACGTCACCGTCGTGCGGCCCACGGTCCTGGTCGGCGGCACGGACACGGCGCTGACCCGCTACTTCGAGTCGCCGCGGCTCCTGGTCGTCGCGGGATCACGTCCCACCTGGCAGTTCTGCCACGTCGACGACCTGGTGACCGCCCTGGAGTACGCCGCACTGGAAAAGATCGACGGAGAGTTCGCAGTCGGCTGCGACGGGTGGCTGGAACAGCCGGAGGTCGAGGAGCTCAGTGGCGTACGTCGCATGGAGCTACCCTCGGCCGTCGCCCTCGGCGCGGCGGCGCGGCTCCACCGGATCGGTCTCACCCCCTCCCCGGCGGGCGACCTCGCGTACACCATGCATCCCTGGGTGGTCAGCGTGAGCCGGCTGCACGACGTCGGATGGCGGCCCAAGTGGACCAACGAGGAGGTCCTCGGAGCGCTCCTGGAAGAGGTGGAGGGCCGCCACACGGTCGCCGGACGCCGACTCGGCCGCAAGGACGCCACTGCGGCCGGTGCGGCCGGTGCCACCGTCGCCCTGCTCGGCACCGCCGCCCTGGTCCGGCGCGCCCGCAAGGCGCGCCGGCGTATCTAGCCCCGGATCCGTCGGTATCCGCCCGCGGCAGGGCCCGCCACGAGGGCTGCTCAGGCGTGCCTGTAGGAGGCTCCAAGGCGGCCGGTGGCCCGCCGGTCGAAAACGCTATTCCGCGATGTCAGTGCCGTGCGGCACGATGGACCCCATGGCACGCACCCACGACCACCCCGGCGAGCAGGCGGCTCACGACCCCATCCGGCTGCTGGAGATCCGCGACACTCCGCTCTCCGTCGACGAGATCTTCCGAGCCGTGGGGGACGACGCGGCTGGCGGCATCGCCCTCTTCGTCGGCACGGTGCGCAATCACGACGACGGGCAGGACGTCGGAGCGCTCGGCTATTCCTGTCATCCCTCGGCGCAGGACGAGATGCGGAAGGTGGCCGAGAAGGTCGTCGCCGAGTTCCCGGTCCGCGCACTGGCCGCCGTCCACCGTGTGGGTGAACTGGCGGTGGGCGATCTGGCGGTCGTCGTCGCCGTCTCCTGCGCACACCGGGGAGAGGCGTTCGACGCCTGCCGGAAGCTGATCGACGACCTCAAACACGAGGTTCCGATCTGGAAGCACCAGCGCTTCTCGGACGGCACGGAGGAGTGGGTGGGAGCCTGCTGAGCGGTTAGGGCCCGTCCGGCGGATCATGGCCGGGGCCGCGACGCCTGGCACTTCCCCGAGCTCTCGGCTTCGTTCGAGCAGGGGAGATCCCACCTGAGGACGCTGCGGCGCCTTGCGATGCATCGCACCGGACGCCGCGTCCTGTCCGGCCCTGATCCGCCGGACAGGCCCAGACTGCACCGGGGAGTATCAGCCCCGATTTGCGTATCCGCCCCCCTGCCGTGAGCGTTGGGCTTGCGGATCGTTAATCTGCTGATCGGTCACTTGCGGTCACTCATGGGGTAGGGAGGTCGTAATGGCGGCACTTGCTTGGTTGCTGATTCCACTTTTCGCTGCTGTTGGTGCTGCGATATGGGGAAGCTGGGCCGCGCGTAGCCGCACGACCGGCGATGTCTCCGAACTCGCCGGTTACGCCAGGTTCCGTGACGCGATGGAGAAAACGGACTCCGGTTCCGATGCCGTATGACGCCGGATCTCGCCGCATGACCCCGCATCTCGCCGCATGACGCAGCCCGTCGCCCCACCGCCGGCCTCGTACGGACCGGCCCCGACGGTGCACTGACAGGCCATTCCCGTACTGTCGTTCCATGCCACGCCGCACCGCGACGATGCTCGCCTCCACCCTGATCCTCATCGCGCTGCTCTGCGCAGGCGTGCTGATTCCCGTGGGGTATTCCGAGATGTCCCCGGGGCCGACCGTGAACACGCTGGGCGAAGCACGGGGGGAGCCCGTCCTCCAGATCAGCGGCCGCAAGACGTACCCCACCACGGGGAACCTGAACATGACGACGGTCCGCGTCACCGGTGCGGACTACGAGATGAACATCGTCGAAGCGGTCTACGGCTGGCTGGCTCACGACAGCGTGGTCGTTCCGCACGACACCCTCTACCCGGACGGCAAGACGGAAGAGCAGTCGACGCAGGAGAACGCCGAGGAGTTCAGCCAGTCCCAGGAGAGCGCCAAGGTCGCGGCCCTGGAGGAGCTGGACATCCCCGTCTCGTCCCGCGTCGTGGTGTCCACAGTCATCAAGGACAGCCCCGCCCAGGGGCGGCTGCACGCGGGTGACGTGATCATGGCCGTCGACGGCGCGCCCGTCGAGCAGCCCGAGGACGTCGCCAAGCTGGTCACCAAGCACAAGCCGGGCGCGGACGTCACCTTCACGATCGTCCCGGCCAAGGAGGCGGCTGCCGCCGAGAAGGCGGGCAAGCAGCCCCGTTCCACCGAGAAGATCGTCATCACGACGAAGAAGGCACCGAAGGAGAACCGGGCGATCGTCGGCATCCAGGCCGGGACCGACCACACGTTCCCGTTCGAGATCGACATCAAGCTCGCCGACGTGGGCGGCCCCAGTGCCGGCCTGATGTTCTCCCTGGGCATCATCGACAAGCTGACGCCCGGGAATCTGACGGGCGGCAAGTTCATCGCGGGCACCGGCACGATCGACGACGAGGGCAAGGTCGGCCCGATCGGCGGCATCAACATGAAGCTGGTCGGCGCGCGCGACGCGGGAGCCCGGTACTTCTTCACTCCCGACGACAACTGCGCGGCCGCCGCGTCCGACATCCCCGGCGGTCTCACGCTGGTGCGGGTGAAGACCCTCGACGACGCCAAGAAGTCACTGGAGAAGATCCGGGCGGGGGACACCGCCGGCCTGCCGAGCTGCTCGGCGAGCTGACGGCCGGCCCCTCCGGTCCGGCAGTACCGGGACCGGAGGGACCGGGACGCGAAGGTCAGGACTCGAAGGTCGCCGCGAGCGCCTCGGCCAGCCCGGGAACGAGCCCCGCGCCGGTCAGCACCTCGGTGGGGGAGTCCTTCTCCCGCAGCCGTACGGCCGAGTCCCGCGATCCGTCGCGCAGGACGGCCACCGTCATCCGGACCTCCTGGCGGTCCGGGTGCTTGGCGACCCACTTGGTCAGCTGAGCATCGCTCAGCCCCTCCGGCACGGAAGCCTCGGCGGACGGCGGCAGCATCAGCCGCTCCACGGTCATCGCACACCCGACCACCGCGTCGGGCCAGGCGATGGTGGCGAGGAACTCGTCCAGTGCGGTGCCGGCGGGGAGTTCGTCCTGCTCGATCGGTGTGAGGGTCGCGGTCGTGGAACCGGTGTCGTCCAGACCGAGCTGGGCGGCGAGGCCCGGCTCCTGGACGCGCAGCCGGGCGGTGTCGACCAGGGCGAAGAGCCGGGCCGGCTGGTCCCAGCCGAGGTTGCCGGCATAGGCGTCGATTTCGAGTACGGCGACAGTCAGGGGGCTCGCGGCCATCGGAGGGCCGGAGGGGGAAACGTTGGGCATGGTCAATATCCTGCCTCCTTCCGCCCCGGTAACGGGAACTAGGTAAAGCCTCAGTAAGTTGCATAGGTGGGCTCTACGATCGCTGGGCCTGCTCCACACGACCGCGAACTTCGAGGTGCGCACGTTGGCTTTCCAGATGCCGGACCGCGGCGGAGGCCCGACCGGGCCACGGATCAGAGTCGGCCGCCCGTCCCGGCGCGTCCGTACCCTGCTCATGACTTTGGGTGTCCTGGCGGTTCTCGCCATGGCCTTCGTCATGTTCGCGGGGTTCTGGACGGACTGGCTCTGGTACAGGTCGGTCGAGTATTCGTCCGTCTTCACCACCACTCTGTGGACCAAGATCGGACTGTTCCTCGTCTTCGGACTGCTGATGGCGATCGCCGTCGGTGTGAACATCTGGCTCGCGCACCGGCTCCGGCCGCCGCTGAGCGCGATGTCGCTTGAGCAGCAGAGCCTGGACCGCTACCGGATGAGCGTCGCCCCGTACAAGAAGTGGGTGCTGCTCGCGATCACCGCGCTCGTCGGGCTGATCGCCGGAGCGTCCGCCTCGGGCCAGTGGCGTACCTGGCTGATGTACGTCAACAGCGTGGCCTTCGGCCAGAAGGACCCCCAGTTCAAACTGGACGTGTCCTTCTACGCCTTCGACCTTCCGTGGTACCGCTTCCTGCTCGGCTTCGGTTTCGCGGCGGCCGTGCTGTCGCTGATCGCCGCCGCGCTGACGCACTATCTGTACGGCGGACTGCGGATCACCAGCCCGGGCGCGCGGGCGACCGCCGCGGCCACCGGCCATCTTTCGGTGCTGCTCGGTATCTTCGTCTCGCTGAAGGCCGTGGCGTACTGGCTCGACCGGTACGGCCTGGCGGTGAAGTCGAGCGACTTCAAGGCCACGGACAACTGGACGGGCCTGCGGTACGTCGACGCGAACGCCTACCTCCCGGCGAAGACCATTCTCTTCTGCATCGCCGCGATCTGTGCCGTGCTCTTCTTCGCGACACTGTGGCGCCGCACCTGGCAGCTGCCGGTGATCGGCTTCGGGCTGATGGTGCTCTCGGCGATCCTGATCGGCGGGCTCTACCCGGCGATCGTGCAGAAGTTCCAGGTCCAGCCGAACGAGCAGGCCAAGGAAGCGCCGTTCATCGCGAAGAATATCGATGCCACACGCGACGCGTACGACATCGATGACGCACAGGTCGACGACTACACGGGCAAGAGCACGGAGACCGACGACGCCAAGCTGCGCACCGACGCGGACGCGGCCGCCAGTTACCGGGTGATGGACCCCAACGTCGTGTCCCCGGCCTTCCAGCAGCTCCAGCAGAAGAGGAACTACTACCAGTTCCCCAGGACGCTGGACGTCGACCGCTACAAGGGCCCGGACGGCAAGGAGCAGGACACCGTCATCGGTCTTCGGGAGCTCAACCTCGAAGGTCTGCCCAAGCGGAACTGGATCAACGACCACTTCACGTACACCCACGGCTACGGCGCGATCGCGGCCCGGGGGACCACGACCGGCACGAACCCGGCGGGCTCCCCGGACTTCACCGAGTCGGGGCTGCCGGCCAGCGGCCAGCTGGGCAAGTACGAGCAGCGGATCTACTACGGCGAGAAGACCGCGCAGTACTCCATCGTCGGTGGGCCCCAGAAGGAGCTCGACTACGAGGAGGACGGCGAGAAGACCACCAGCTACAAGGGCGACAGCGGCGTCAGTCTCGCCAATGCGTTCAACCGCGCCGCCTACGCCGTGTCCTTCAGTGAGCCGCAGATCCTGTACTCGGGAGCCATCGGCGAGGGTTCGCGGATTCTGTACAACCGCACGCCCAAGGAGCGCGTCGAAGCGGTGGCCCCGTGGCTGACCATCGACGGAGACGCCTACCCGGCGGTCGTCGACGGCCGTATCCAGTGGGTCGTCGACGCCTACACCACGACCAACGGCTACCCGTACGCCTCGCGTACGACGCTGGGCGACACCACGGCCGACTCGCTGACCACCAACCAGCGTGCGGTCGTCGCCCAGCAGAACCAGGTCAACTACATCCGCAACTCGGTGAAGGCCACCGTCGACGCCTACGACGGCAAGGTCAAGCTCTACGAGTGGGACACCAAGGACCCGGTCCTCAAGACCTGGCGCAAGGCGTTCCCGGGGACCGTGAAGTCCCGGGCCGACATCCCCGCCGAGCTGATGGACCATCTGCGGTACCCGCAGGACCTGTTCAAGGTCCAGCGGGAACTGCTCACGCGCTATCACGTCCAGGACCCCGCCCAGTTCTACAGCGGGAGTGACGCCTGGCAGGTGCCGGACGACCCCACCAACAAGGAGCCGGGGGCCGTTCCGCCTTACTACCTGAGCATGAAGATGCCGGGCCAGGACGCGCAGAAGTTCTCGCTGACCACGACGTTCACACCGAAGGGGCGGCCCGACCTAGGGGCGTTCATGGCGGTGGACGCGGACGCGGCCAGCAAGGACTACGGCACCATGCGGCTGTTGAGAGTCACCACCACGGTGAAGGGCCCGGGCCAGGTACAGAGTGAGCTCAACGGCAACGACGACGTCGCCGAGTTCGTGAGAAACCTCAAGGGCACCGACTCCGACATCGAGTACGGCAATCTGCTGACCGTGCCGCTCGACGGCGGGTTCCTCTACATCGAGCCGGTGTACACGCGCGGTGGCACGCAGAACTACCCGCTGCTGCGCAAGGTGGCCGCTTCGTACGGGTCGAAGATCGTCTTCGAGAACAGTCTCGGTGAGGCGCTCAACGCGGTCTTCGGGGTCGAGGACACCGGTCCCGCGGAACCCACGGAGCCACCGAGCGACACCACGGAGCCCCCGGCAACCGGGGACGCCGCACTGAAGAAGGCCATCGCTGACGCCCAGAAGGCGTACACGGAGGGCGAGACGGCTCTGCAGAAACAGGACTGGACCGCCTACGGCAAGGCACAGGCGGATCTGGAGGACGCCCTGAAGAGGGCGGCCGCGGCTCAGCCCAAGCCGGGCAGTGGTGCGGACGGTGCGGAGGCGGCCGACAAGGCCGACGCGGCAGACAAGGCCGACGACAAGGGCACTGACCAGGGAAGCTGAGAAATTCCACCCCCGCGTCGTGGTACTGTTTGAACACAACGACGCGGGGTGGAGCAGCTCGGTAGCTCGCTGGGCTCATAACCCAGAGGTCGCAGGTTCAAATCCTGTCCCCGCTACTGAAAAGACAAAGGCCCGAATCCAACAGGATTCGGGCCTTTGTCATGTTGTCGGTCTTTCCGGCGCCATCCGCGTGAAGTGCGGTTTGCGGGGCATGAGTTGGACCCCGGCGTGTTTGACTTATCTCTCTGTGGGCATGTCGACAAAACGCTGAAGTGACCTCACTGGCCGCGACATACCAGGTGTACGCGGGTTACAGGTGGTGCGACGATGGTATTTATGGGGGACAGGGCAACTCTGTTGGAGACAGGGCGGTTTGTGCAGCGGCACGTCCAGAAGACGGAAAGCATGTCGGATGCGGCATTTGCCGCTGCCATCGCCGAGACCACTGACGCCACCTGCACAGCCGACACCGCCTACGCCGCCGAGACCGCGGACGGCGTCGAGAGCGAAGCGCGGCACCGCCGTGCCGCAGACGCCGGTGACACCGCCTCGATGAGCGTCCTCGGCGCACTGCTGCTGCGCCGCGGCGACCTGGACGCCGCCGAGCGGTATCTGCGCGCGGCCACCGGGGAAGGCGACCGGGCCGCGGCCAACAACCTGGGCGTTCTGCTCCACCAGCGCGGGTACGCGGACGAGGCGGCCGGGTGGTGGCGGATCGCGGCCGTCGCGGGTTCCGCGGCCGCCGCCCACGCCCTCGGCCGGCACTTCCGGGAGCGCGGCGACGAGCCGGGCGCCGAATACTGGCTGCGCCAGTCCGCCGAGCAGGGCCACGCGCTGGGCGCCTACGCCCTGGCCGATCTGCTGGAGCACCGCAGCGACGTCGGTGCCGAGCGCTGGCTGCGGGCTGCCGCCGAGCAGGGGCACCGCGAGGCCGCGTACCGCCTGGCGCGCACCCTGGAGCGCAAGGCTCTCGACGATCCGCACGACGCCTTCGGCCTCGGGCGCGGTACGGGCTCCCACGCCGCCGACCGTGTGCTCGGCGCGCCCGAAACCATCGAGGCACCGGAGACCGAGGGAGCCGCGAGCGGTCCCCGTACGGGCATCGTCAAGCAGCCAAGGGCCGGCGACGGCAAGGCCGGTGGCGAGCGCAAGCGGGGTGGCGACGGGCCCGTGGCGGGTCCGGCCGCCGGGCGCATGGGCGAGGCCGAGCAGTGGTACCGCCAGGCTGCCGCGCGCGGTCACCGGCGTGCGGCGCTGCACCTCGGCGCCATCCTGGAGCAGCGCGGAGAGCTGAAGGAGGCGGGCCGGTGGTACCTCACCGCCGCCAAGGAGGGCGAGCCGCGTGCCGCCTGCGCGCTCGGCTTCCTGCTGCGCGACGCGGGCGACGAGGAGAGCGCGGCCGTGTGGTGGCTGCGTGCCGCCCAGGACGGCGACGGCAACGCCGCCAACGCCCTGGGAGCCCTCCACGCGGCCCGCGGTGAGCAGCAGACCGCCGAGCGCTGGTACCGCGCTGCCATGGACGCGGGTGACGTCAACGGCGCGTACAACCTCGGGCTGCTCTGCGCCGCCCAGGACCGTACGCCGCAGGCCGAGCAGTGGTACCGCCGTGCGGCGTACGCGGGGCACCGCGAGGCGGCCAATGCGCTGGCTGTGCTCCTGCTCCAGGCCGGGGACCACACCGGAGCGGAGCCCTGGTTCTCCAAGGCGGCCGAGGCCGGCAGCGTCGACGCGGCCTTCAACCTCGGCATCCTGCACGCGGGGCGCGACGAGGACCGTACGGCGCTGGCCTGGTACGAGCGGGCCGCGGCGGCAGGGCACACCGACGCGTCCCTTCAGGTCGGCATGGCGCTGCTGCGCGACGGGAAGGGCCAGGAGGCCGAGCGTCATCTGCGGTGCGCAGCGGGCGGCGGCAGTGCCGAGGCCGCTTTCCGGCTGGCCGGTGTGCTGGACGCGCGGCAGCCGCTGCCCGGACCGCCCGCGCTCGGGGAGCCGATGCCGGAGAAGACGGAGTGCGAGGAGTGGTACGAGCGGGCCGCCCAGCAGGGGCACCGCCGTGCGCAGGTGCGGGTCGGGATGCTCGCGGCGGCGCGTGGTGACATGGAGAGCGCCGCGCACTGGTACCGGGAGGCCGCCGAGTCGGGGAGCCGCAACGGCGCGTTCAACCTGGGGCTGCTGCTCGCGCGCGAGGGCAGCGAGCGCGAGGCGGCCCTCTGGTGGAGCCGCGCGGCGAACGAGGGGCACGGCCGGGCCGCCCTGCGCCTCGCCCTGCTCGCCGCCCGCCGCGGTGAGCTCACGGAGGGGCAGCGCTGGTGCGCGCGGGCGGTCGAGCTGGGGCCGGTCGAGGTGGCCGAGCGGGCCGCGCGGCTGCTGGAAGCGCTGCACCAGGAACTGACCGCATAGCGGGGCGGGGCCGCCTGACGGGCGGCCCTGTGCCGCCGTCCGAATGAATTTGCGCTGGTCGGCGGGGCCACGTAGTGTTGCATTCATCGACGCGGGGTGGAGCAGCTCGGTAGCTCGCTGGGCTCATAACCCAGAGGTCGCAGGTTCAAATCCTGTCCCCGCTACTGAAGACCGAGGCCCCGATCCTGAAAAGGATCCGGGCCTCGGTCGTTTGCATGAGCATGATCGAGTGAGGGGCCGCGGTGCGACACGCACCTGTCTCTTATACACCACATCT
>NZ_JBHUUV010000036.1:0-82441 GCF_042670885.1 Streptomyces sp. NPDC057136 | reverse complement strand
CCTCCGATGACGGAGGCGCACGGGCCGTCGTGCGTCACGGCGCGCGCGGTCGGTACGTCACGGCGCGCGCGGTCGAGCGTCACGAAGCGCGCGTCAGCAGATGCGTGTGCGGCTCTCCATGGCCTGGCGTGCGGCGTGCTCGTCCCCGTACACCTCGCACATGTGACGGCCGTCGGGTGTGGCCGTGTGCTCGACCACCCAGAGGCAGGTCTCGCTGCCGTCCAGGAGCAGGAACGCGTGCTCGTACAGCGTGAAACCGGCGTCCCGCCCGTCGACGCGGCACTGGCGGCCGAAGATCTGGGTGATGTGGTGGGCGAAGGCGGCCCGCAGCAGACGAGCGGTCTCCTCGCCCGGCCGGTCGCCGTTCTCCGCGCGGCGCAGGACCCGGCGCGCGTGGTCCGCGGAGTTGTCCGGGGCGTACATCCGGGGCAGCGGGACCGGGGGAGCGGACATCAGGACCGTGAGGATCTCCAGGTCGCCGTGCGGGCTCTCGTCGCCGAAGGCCTGGGCGTCGGAGAAGCTGCCGGCCAGCCGCACCGCCGCGACGTGTGCGTCCGCCTCGTCGTCGTACAGCTCGTGGCGGCGGGGAGCAGTGATGTCCCGGCCGCTGCTGTGCACGAGCTCCCAGAGCGAGAGTGCGGAGCCGTCGGGAAGCAGATAGGTGTGCCGGTACGTCTCGCGGTGCAGGACCGAGCTGTGGTGGGAGGAATGCAGGGAGCTGCTGTGCGCCAGCGCGCTTCCGAGCTGTTCGACCGTGCTGTCGGGCAGGTCGAAAGAGTTGAGGGCGCGTCGCAGGAGTCGCTCGAGGTGCTGCTCGGTTGTCTCGTACGGATCGCTCAAGGTGCTGTCTCCAGGCCGTCGCCGCGTGTTACTTGGTGCGTGCATAACGTAGTCCCTGGGTCTGACATCGTGACCGGGGATCGGGAAAACGTAGGGCACACGCGAAAAGTTCCCGGGACTTTTCGGGTACTTCGGGTGAACTTCCCTGCCCTGAGGGGGAGTCGGGCCTCCCCTTTCGCCTTCTCCGGGCGTCGACGAGGTGCGAGTGCCGCCGGGTGTCCGTACGACGCGCTCACTCCGTAACCATGCAAAACGGGACCAATAGACCTATACGGTCATACGGTGGCCGGGTGACCGAGCCATCAGAAGCTTCCGCGGAGCAGCCCGCCTCCGGTGCCCGTACCGGGTCTCCCGGATCTCCGGGATCTCCCGGGTCTCTCGGTCGGGCCGACGTCCTGCCGTCCGCCCCCGGCCCGGAACACCCCGAGGCCACCGGCCACCGCTCCGTCACCGCACGGGCGACCGCGGCCGGTGTCGCGGTCTCCGTTCTGCTGATCATCGGGATCGTGTTCGGCAGCCGCATGCTGCGGAACTTCGACTCGGCACTCCTCCCGTACTCCGTGGCCACCGTCTTCCTCGCCTTCGGCGTCGCCTACCGCTACACGGTCTGGATCTCCGCACCCGGCGCCCGGCGCCTCTTCACCCAGGGCCGGCGCAGCCTCTTCTCCGTCGACAACTTCCGTAAGGCCCCCACCGCCCTGCCGAAGATGATCGCCACCTATCTGGGCTTCCAGAAGTTCCTCGGCGCCCGCTCGCACGCCCGGTGGGCCGCCCACCAGTTGATCTTCTGGGGCTGCGTCCTCGCCTCCCTGATCACCTTCCCGCTGACCTGGGGCTGGTTCACCTTCACCTCGGGGAACGGCTCGGGCCCCGGCTACGAGATGCGCATCTGGGGCTTCAAGGTCCTCGGCTTCGACGCGCTGAACATCCTGGGCTGGCTGATGTTCCACGGCCTGGACATCGCCGCCGCTCTCGTCATCCCCGGCGCCTCGTACTTCCTCTGGCGCCGGATGAAGGACCGCGGCGCCGGCACAGGTCAGCGCTTCGCCTACGACATGGTGCCGCTGATCGCGCTCATCGTCATCTCCGTCACCGGGCTGCTGCTCACGTTCTCCTCGATCTTCCTGCACGGCGGCGGCTACCAGTTCCTGGCGATCCTCCACATGGTGTCGGTGGTCTTCACCCTCATCTACATCCCGTTCGGGAAGTTCTTCCACATCGTGCAGCGCCCTGCGGCCGTCGGGATGCAGCTGTTCAAGTACACCGGCCACAGGGACGACAAGGTCTTCGTCTGCCGCCGTTGCGAGGAACCCATCGACACCGCCCCGTACGTCGAGAACCTGCGCGGCACCATGCGCGACCTCCGGCTCGGCTTCGACGAGTGGGCCGAATACTGCCCGCGCTGCAAGCGGGTGCTGCGCGGCAGCGCCTATCTCACCCAGGTCAAGAAGGGCTTCAAGTGACCGCGGATACGCCCGCCGCCGACCGTCGTACGGCCATCCCTCTCGACCCCTCGCTCGCACCCCCCGGCACCCGGGGCTTCCGTGACGCGGGCGGGATTCCGGCCGACCAGTGGCACGCCGACCAGAACGGCGAGACGCTCGTCCCCACACACTGCTGCTTCTGCGGGGTGCAGTGCGGGATGTATCTGCGCGTCGACCGCGCCGGCAAGGTCTTCGGCGTCGAACCCCGCAACCACGACATCAACCGGATGCGCCTGTGCCCGAAGGGCATCAACGCCTACCAGCAGGTCAACCACCCCGACCGGCTCACCGCCCCGCTCATGCGCCGGTCCCGTGACGAAGCCTTCCGGGAGGTCTCCTGGGACGAGGCGCTCGACTTCACGGTCTCCGAGATCAAGCGCATCCAGCGGGCCCACGGCAACGGCGCCTTCGGGCTCCTCGGCGGCGCCAGCCTCTTCTCCGAGAAGACGTATCTGGTCGGCAAATTCGCCCGGGTCGCGCTCAAGTCCCGGCACGTCGACTACAACGGGCGCCTCTGCATGGTGAGTGCCGCGGGCGCCAACAAGCTCGCCTTCGGCATCGACCGGGCCGGCAACCCCTTCTCCGACATCCTGCTCACCGACTGCCTGCTGATCGCGGGCTCCAACATCGGCGAATGCTTCCCCGTGATGACCCAGTACGTCTGGGGAGCCCGGGACCGCGGGGCCAGCCTGATCGTCATCGACCCGCGCGAGACCGCGATCGCCCGCACCGCCGACATCCACGTCGCGCTCAAGCCCGGCACCGACTCGGCCTTCTTCAACTCCGTGCTCAACGTGGTCGTCGAGGAGGGCCTCACCGATACGGCGTACCTCGCCGACCACACGACCGGCTGGGACGAGGTCCGCGCGAAGGCCGCTGAATACCCGCCCGCCCGCGCCGCCGAGATCTGCGGCATCCCCGCCGAACAGATCGTCCAGGTCGCCCGCACCTTCGCGCGCGCCCCCAAGGCCATGGCCTGGCACGCCCGGGGCATCGAGCACCATTCGCAGGGCGTCGAGAACTGCCTCACCGTGATCAACCTCTGCGCGGCCACCGGCCACATCGGCAAACCGGGTGCCGGCTACGGCACCATCACCGGCCAGGGAAACGGGCAGGGCGGCCGGGAACACGGCCAGAAGTCCGACCTCCTGCCCGGCGGCCGCTCGATCATGAACGAGGAACACCGCCGACAGATCTGCGAGATCTGGGGCATCGAGGAGTCCGAACTCCCGCAGGCCGGCACCTCGATGATGGAAATGGTCTGGCAGATGCAGCGCCGCGAGATCCGCGGACTGATCGGCATCTGCAACAACCCCTTTGTCTCCCTCCCCAACTACAAGGTGGTCAAGGAGGGGTACGACGCCACGGAATTCCACGCCCAATTCGACTTCTTCCTCTCCGAGACCGCTGCCAACGCGCATGTCGTCTTCCCCGTCACCACCTGGGCCGAGGACGAAGGAGTGATGGCCAACGCCGAGGCCCGCGTGGTCAAGCACAACAAGGCCCAGGATCCGCCGCCCGGTGTACGGACCGACACCTGGGTGATGTGCGAGCTCGCCCGGCGCCTCGGCGCAGGCGACAAATTCGCGTTCGCCGACTCCCGCGAGGTCTTCGACGAACTGCGGATCGCCTCCGCGGGCACGGTCAACGACTACTACGGCATCACCTACGAAC
Organism: Streptomyces sp. NPDC057136; assembly: GCF_042670885.1. NCBI lineage: Bacteria > Bacillati > Actinomycetota > Actinomycetes > Kitasatosporales > Streptomycetaceae > Streptomyces > Streptomyces sp. NPDC057136. The sequence goes on along the minus strand of NZ_JBHUUV010000036.1, from coordinate 78,443 downwards.
GGCTGGAGGAGACCGGCGGCATCGCCTGGCCCTGCCCCACCACCGATCACCCCGGCACCCCCCGGCTCTTCGAGGACGGGAAGACCTACCACCCCGACGGCAAGATCCATATGCAGGTCGTCGAGTGGCACCCGCCGATGGACCCGTACGACGACGAGCACCCCATGTCCCTGACCACCGGCCGCACCGTCGCCCACTTCCTCTCCGGCAACCAGACCCGCCGTCTGGGCGCCCTCGTCGAACAGACCCCGCGCCCCTGGGCGGAGATCCACCCCTCCCACGGCTTCCGCAACGGCGAACCGGTCCGCGTCGTCACCCGGCGCGGCAGCGAGGTCTTCCCCGCCCTGGTCACCGAGGCGATCCGCCCCGACACCGTCTTCATCCCCTACCACTGGCCGGTCCCCACCGCGGCCAACGCCCTCACCATCGACGCGTTGGACCCCCGCTCCAAGATCCCCGAGTACAAGGTGTGCGCCTGCCGCATCGAGCACGCCGCGCAGATCGACGAGGTCCCCGCGCCGCCCGTCGCCCCCGGGCAGGTCGCCTACCCGGAGACCCAGGTCTCCCGTACTGATCCGCTGCCGCCCACGGCCCCCCAGGGCCGTGGCACATCGGAGAGGAGCTGAGGCCCGCATGATGGGCAAGACGATCTTCATCGACCCCGGGCGCTGTATCGGCTGCCAGGCCTGTGTCTCCGCCTGCCGCGAGTGCGACTCGCACCGCGGCAAATCGATGATCCACCTCGATTACACCGACGAGGGCCAGTCCGTCGCCTCCCTTCCCACGGTCTGTATGCACTGCGAGGACCCGGTGGCCCCCTGTGCCGAGGTCTGCCCCGCCGACGCGATCCTGATCACCGCGGACGGGGTGGTGCAGCAGGCCGACACCACCCGCTGCATCGGCTGCTCCAACTGCGTCAACGCCTGCCCCTTCGGCGTCCCGAAGATCGACCTCCAGGCGAAGCTCCAGATGAAGTGCAACCTCTGCTACGACCGCACCGCCTACGGACTCGCCCCCATGTGCGCCACCGTCTGCCCGACGGGCGCGCTCTTCTACGGAACGATCGAGGAGCTCCGGGCGGAGCGCCCCGGAGTGCAGGTCGCCGACACCTTCGTCTTCGGCGAGACCGAGGTCCGGACCGGGGTGGCCATGGTCGTCCCCGCCGAGAAAGTGCAGTGGCCCGTGCCCGGCGGTCTTCCCGTCGTCGAGATCAACGGCAAGGACGTCCGCCGATGAGCGTCACCGACCAGCAGCCCGGCGGCGACCGGCGTACCGGCGACGAGCGCGACGCCCTGCACGACAGGATCGCCGCCGACTCCCTCACCACCCGGCGCGACTACCTCCGGATCGTCACCACCGTCTCCGGCGGTCTCGCGATCGGCGGGCTCGGCGTGGCCGGCGGCATCCTGCACCGCCACGGAGACGAGGAGGACGGCAAGCAGCCGGAACCCAAGAAGGTCACCCAGGAGCTCCTGCCCGGCGAGTCCATCGCCTTCCGCTACCCGGGGGACGAGGACCGGGCGGTCGCCGTACGGCTCAACGACGGCACCCTTGTCGCCTACTCCGCCGTCTGCACCCATCTCGCCTGCGCCGTGCTCTGGCGCAAGGACCGGGGCACGGAGGGCGAGCTGTACTGCCCCTGCCACGAGGGCATCTTCGACGCCAGGACCGGCGAGGTCACCGCGGGTCCGCCCCCGCGCGGACTGCCCAAGGTGGTGGTCACCGAGCGGACCGACGGAAGTGTGTGGGCCATCGCCACGACGCGCTCCGGCGAAAGTATCGAGGACGGTCTGTGCCGGCAGATCGGTAAGGACGACCCCGGCCTCGCCGCCCGTATCGGCTGTCCGGGCACCGGGGGCGGCGCCGAGTCACCGCCCCGGGCCGCGTCGTCCCGTACGGACGCCACCGAAGCCGAAACCCTTGGCAGGCGGACATGACCGAACCCCACCAGCCCCCCGACCCGCAGAGCCCACGCCCACCACAGAGCCCACAGCCACCGCAGGGCCCGCGGTACCCGGAGTATCACCCGGGCAGCGCCCGCCCCGAGCTGAACCGGCCCGTCCGCGAGCGGTATCCGCAGATCCGCCCCACCAGCGGATACGGCGACTCGCGCGTCCGTCGCACAGGCCCGGGACCGGGCGCCGGGACCGACCAGGAACCCGAGCGCTCCGCGAAGCTGACCGCCCGGCTGACTCTCGCGATGACCGTGGTCATCGGCCAGCTCTGGGGACTGACGGTCGTCGTCGACGAGTGGATGGAAGGCAACACCGGTACGGCCTGGTGGGGCGCCGGCTTTCTCTGTCTCTCGTTCGTCGTGGTTCTCGGACTGTGGCTGCTCGACCCGAAGGACCGTTGACCACCGCCGTATCCTGGAGATATGAGCACCGCCCCCGCCCACGGACCGCGAGATTCGAAGCCGCAGCAGCCGCAGGAGCATCAGCAGCAGCCGCCGCAGGAGTCCGAACCCACGTCGGCTCTTGTCTTCGACGATCCGCTGGACCGGCAGTCCTCGGACGACACGGACCGAGGGTGGGGTGAGCGGACTCCGAGCGGCGGCAGCGCCGCGGATCTGGCGCGCTTCCTCGACGAGAAACCGCCCCACCACATCTGAGCCCCGCCGCCGCGCCCTTCCTCGCTCTGCCGCGGCGTGCCGCGCCGAATGCCGTACTACTCGTCGCTCCCCCTGCTGTCCGTCGCACCGCCGCCGGTCGCACCGCCGCGCTGCTGCACCAGGAGCGCGTCCCGGATCTCCTTCAGCACCTCCAGCTCGCTGACCTCCAGCGTCTCCTGCACGCCTTCCTTGGCAGCCTGCATCGCGGCCCGCCTGGCCAGGTACTTCGCCATCGGCAGGACCATCAGGAAGTAGACGACGGCGGCCGTGATCAGGAAGCTGAGAGCCGCGCTGAGCACCGACCCCCACAGGATCTCGATGCCCTCCGTCTCGCCCGTCTCCGGATTCGTGGCGCAGGGGTCCTTCAGGCAGAACATCAGTGCGCATGTGCCACCGCCACTGCCAGCCGTCCCGAGGCCCCGGCACCGGCCAGCGCCGTTGCGGTGTCACGCTCCACGGACAGCACGACCAGTGCGCCGCCCCCGGAGTCCGGCCCGTCCGCGACCGTGTCCTCCGCCGGCCGCGGTACGGACGCCACCCGCACCCCCTTCGCCACCACACGTGCGTCGGAGTCCGCGCCGTCGGCGACGATCACATCGACGCGGTCGCCGGGCCGCAGCAGCCGGACCGTCGCGGCATCGGCGATCCGGACCGGCGCCGACACCAGGCGCACGGACCTCTGCGCCGCCGCTCCCGGCACGGCCACCGCACCCGCCTCACCACCCGGACCCGTAGCGCCCGAGCCCGGAGCACCCAGCCCCGGAGCGGCCAGCGCGGCAGCGGTCAGTGCGAGCCCCGCCGCCATGGCGCGACGCTGTCGCCGCAACGCACGCCGCAGCCGGTGTGCGCCACCCCCGCGCACCCGCAGCGGAGGGAACGGAGGCACCCCGCACGACGCGGGGAGCGAGGGAGTTGGTACGTCGGGAATGGACGGGGACATGGCTGCACCACCTGCCGTGGCGGACATCCGCGCGGGACGTCCGGAGGGAAGAACAACGAGGGGAGCCCGGCGGGCTGCCCCGCCGGACTCCCCTCACGATCCACCGTCCGAGAACATCCTGCTGAGCCCTGTGGACAGCGCACAGCTTGTGGAAATCTCCGACACCCACACACGCCACACCGGCCACACGGCCGGCCCCGCGCGGCTACGGCAGCTCGATCCCCGTATCGATCCCGTCCAGTGCGTGCGCGCAGGCGCAGTCGCGGTCCGCAGTCTTCGGCAGCCCGGCCACCGCGTCGAACAGCACCGACCGCAGCCGGTCCACATTGGCGGCGAACACCTTCAGCACGTCCCCGTGGGAGACGCCCTCGCCCGCCTCGGCGCCCGCGTCGAGGTCCGTCACCAGCGTCAGCGTCGTGTAGCAGAGCGCCAGTTCGCGGGCGAGCACGGCTTCCGGATGTCCGGTCATCCCGACCACCGACCAGCCCATCGCCGCGTGGAAGCGCGACTCCGCCCTGGTCGAGAAGCGCGGTCCCTCGACCACGACCAGCGTCCCGCCGTCCACGGCGTCCCAGTCGCGCCCGCGCGCTGCCGCGAGAGCGGTCTTGCGGCCATGGGGACAGTACGGATCGGCGAAGCCGAGGTGGACCACATTCGACTCCACGCCGTCGGCCCGCATCTCACCGTCGTAATACGTCTGCGCGCGGGCCTTGGTGCGTTCCACCAGCTGGTCCGGTACGAGCAGCGTCCCGGGCCCGTACTCCGGCCGCAGTCCGCCCACCGCGCACGGCGCGAGTACCTGGCGCACGCCGACCGAGCGCAGGGCCCACAGATTGGCCCGGTAGTTGATGCGGTGCGGCGGCAGGTGGTGGCCGCGTCCGTGGCGGGGCATGAACGCGACACGGCGTCCGGCGACCTCGCCCAGGAAGACCGAGTCACTGGGCGGCCCGTACGGGGTGTCCACACGGACCTCGGTGACGTTCTCCAGGAAGGAGTACAGCCCCGAGCCGCCGATCACACCGATGTCCGCGCCACCCGACGCGTTCCCTACTTCTGTACCAGCTTCGTTAACCATGTGGTCACACTAAGACTTGATCCGCAATTCACCAGAGGGTGAGCTGTGGACTGCACGCGGTGCGGGGACCGGGCTTTCCGGTGTGGCCACGCAAGCGTGACTCATCCGGGGTTGCTCGGTTCCGCTGTCCAGTGGTTTGCGGAGACTGTGCCCTCGATCACCGGCAGGGCGCCCAGCTGGGCCGTCCAGGCCGAACGGTGGGTCAGTCGCGGGTGGAGCCGGTCCCAGGCCCTGGCAGTGGCTGTCCCGTAGAGACGGGTCTCGGTCACCGTCTGTGCGTCGGGGGTGTTCCAGGGTGCTCCAAGAACTACCGCCGCAGCGTCAACGTGCAGTTCACCTGCGGTGCCCGCGACCGCCGCGCTATCGCCGTAGGCGACGCCTGGACCGGCAACCGCAACGACGTCATCGTCTTCCGCGCCACCATGGCGAGCGGGTCACCAAGCACCACCTGGCCATCAGGGACGGCGCGTACCGCAGAGCACCCGAAGTCATCACCAACAAGAAGCAGGAGCAAGCCGTTCGCCAGACGACGGGCGCGAGCCGAACACGGCATCGCCTGCCTCAGGACTACCGCGTACTACGCCAGCACCGCAGACGCGGCAACACGTTCAACGACACCACCCGCGCTGTCGCCGTACTCCACAACCTCAAGATCGACTACGCATGAATTGCGGAGCAAGTTGGTCCCTGTGTACCCCGCGTGGACCAACACGAAGACCCCGCCGATCCGAAGATCGACGGGGTCCTGTTGAAGCTTGTCCGTACGAGGGCTCAGGCAGCCGACGTACCACTCGACGAAGCCGGCGCGGACGAGGAGGACGACGAAGACGCCGTCGACTTCGAGTCCGACCCGGTCGTCGACGACGACGAGGACGAAGCGGAATCAGACGCCTTCGCGGGCGACGAAGCCGGCGTGCTGCTCGACGAGGAGCCGCGGCTGTCATTCCGGTAGAAACCGGAACCCTTGAAGACAATGCCGACCGCCGAGAACACCTTCTTCAGGCGTCCCTCGCAGTTCGGGCACACGGTCAGGGCATCATCGGTGAACTTCTGCACCGCCTCGAGGCCCTCGCCGCATTCGGTGCACTGGTACTGATAGGTCGGCACTTGATCCTCCTGGCACTCTCACTCAATGAGTGCTAACGACGCTCCATACTGACGTATTCCGCTCGATCAGTCCACCGTGACCGGCCGGCGGTGACCGACACCACGTGCCACCAGGCGTCCGGGGACACTCGGGGCCAGCCGTGAGCGCAGCGCCAGCAGGGTCGCCAGCGCCAGCACGGTCCCCACCAGCGGGACCACGAATCCGGTGCTCGCGCCATGCCGGTCGGCGAGCTGTCCGGCCACTGTCACCGCTCCCGCCTGGCCGAGCGCGACCGCGCCCGTCAGCCAGGTGAACGCCTCGGTCCGCGCGGACGCCGGAACCAGTGCGTCGACCAGGGTGTAACCGCTGATCAGCGCGGGTGCGATGGAGAGCCCGACGAGCAGTCCGAGACCGGCGAGCAGCGGCACGGAGTGCACCGCCCACAGCCCGGACGCGGTCAGCGTCAGGGCCACGTATCCGACGATCAGGCGACGCCGGGGGCTGCTCTTCCAGGCGATGGCGCCGCACGCGATTCCGGCCAGCATGTTGCCGGCGGCGAAGATCCCGTACAGCAGACCGTTCGCACCCGGACGGCCGATCTCCTCGGAGAACGCCGTCAGGGAGACCTGCATTCCGCCGAAGACCGCGCCGATCCCGAGGAACGTGATGGCGAGCACCCGGACGCCCGGTACGGACAGCGCGGACCTGTGCGGGGCCTCGGCGGTGGCGGCGCCTCGCGGGGCGGGCTGGGTGGAGCGCTGCGCCGCGAAGAACAGACCGCCGATGAGAGTCAGTGCGGCTTCCGTGATCAGACCGGCCGCCGGGTGCACGCCGGTGCACAGCGCGGTGGCGAGAACCGGTCCGACGACGAACGTGAACTCGTCCGTGACCGATTCGAAGGCGGCGGCCGTCGCCATCAGCGGCGAGGCGGGGCGGCCGGGTGCGGCCCCCAGCACAGCGGCCCAGCGGGCCCGGACCATGGGCCCGACCTGCGGGATGGAGGCGCCGGTGGGCACGGCGGCGAGGAACAGCACCCACAGGGGTGCGTCGGCCAGCGCGAGCGCTGTCAGCGCCCCCACGGACGCGGCGTGCACCACCACACCGGGCAGCAGGACGGCCCGCTGGCCGAAACGGTCGGCGAGCTTGCCGCCCTGCGGTGCGAACAGCGCCATGGAGACGCCGGAGACGGCCGCAACGGCGCCGGCGCTGCCGTACGAACCGGTGGTGTGCTGCACAAGAAGCACGATGCCGATGGTCAGCATCGCGAAGGGCTGCCGTGCGGCGAAGCCCGGAAGGAGGAAGGTCCACGCACCAGGGGTGCGCAGCAGTTGCCCGTAACCGGGGCGGTCGGAGACCGTGGACGCCACGGTCCTTGCCTTTCTGCTGCCTGGTGGCTTGGCTCCTGCGGCACGTCCGCCACGCATGGTGCGCGGCTCGTGCGGGAGCTGCCGAGAGCTGTCCTCTTCGCGCGGAACTGCGGTAGATGCCGGGCGGCTCGCTACAGAGGCGAAGGGACGCCACGACCGCCATACGGTCGCGCCAGCTCTGCGTCAGGCAGAGGTGGTCGATCGGGTTGGGTCGATCAGATTTCCTTCATCGTACAGGCAGCGGCACCTGCGCGCCTGTGATTGCGCGCAGGTGCCCTTGCTGGACCTGTGAGTCAGTGGTGCGCCTTGGTGGAGTCGGACTGCTTGCCGCCCGATACGGCTCCGATGCCCTTGACGAGCTTCTTCGCCAGCTTCGACAGATGCGGCACCTTCGCACTGCCCACCCGGGTCGATCCGCCTGACCGCCCGGACCCACCGGAACGCCCCGAGCCGCCCCGACGCCCGGGCCGTCCCGGTCCGCCACGGGCCCTGGAGCGCGCACCGGTCTTGGAGCCGGCACCCGGTTTCCCGGATTCACCACCGGCGCCCAGCCAGCCGGCCAGCTTGCCGCCCTCGCCGACCGCCCGCAGCCGGGCCTCGGCCGCGTCGCGTACCGGATCGGTCGCCACCACCAGCAGTTCGTCACGGCGGCGCAGCACGGTGGACGGTGCCGGTACGAAGCTCGTGCCGTCCCGGACCACGAGAGTGACCGCTGCCCCGGCGGGCAGTCGCAGTTCGCCGACCTCCACACCGTGCATCTTCGACTCGGCCGGGATCGCGACGGACAGCAGGTGCCCGCGCAGCCGCTCCAGGGGCGCCGATTCGATGCCCAGGTCCGCCGCCTCCGACGGATCGTCGGAGATTTTCAGTGCCTTGGCGAGCCAGGGCAGGGTCGGCCCCTGGATCAGCGTGTAGACGACGACGAGGACGAAGACGATGTTGAAGACCCTGGTGCTGCCGGCGATTCCGGAGACCATCGGAATGGTCGCGAGCACGATGGGTACGGCGCCGCGCAGTCCGGCCCAGGACATGAGGGCCTTCTCGCGTTTCGGCAGTCTGAAGGGCGCCAGGCTGACGAAGACCGAGAGCGGTCGTGCCATCACTGTCAGGACCAGGCCCACCACCATCGCGGGCCAGAAGTCGTCGACCAGGTCGTGCGGCGTGACCAGGAGGCCGAGCAGCACGAACATGCCGATCTGGGCCAGCCAGCCGAGCCCGTCCGCGAAACCGCGGGTGGCCGGCCAGTGGGGCAGCTTGGAGTTGCCGAGGACCATCGCCGCCAGATAGACGGCGAGGAATCCACTGCCGTGCGCCAGCGCGCCCGCCGCGTACGCCGAGACCGCGATGGCCATCACGGCGATCGGGTACAGACCGGACGCGGGCAGCGCCACATGACGCACTCCGAAGGAGCCGAGCCAGCCGACCGCGAGGCCGATGGCCGCGCCGATCGCCAGCTCCAGGGCTATCTCTCCGACGAGTGCGTACCAGTGCTCCACGGGACCGACGGCGGAGAACGCCACCACGAGGATCACCACAGGGGCGTCGTTGAAGCCGGACTCGGCCTCCAGGACACCCGTTATCCGGGACGGCAGCGGCACCTTGCGCAGTACGGAGAAGACTGCGGCGGCGTCGGTGGACGAGACGACCGCGCCGATGATCAGCGCCTGCCGCCATTCCAGGCCGACGAGATAGTGCGCCCCGGCCGCGGTGACACCCACGCTGATGCCCACGCCGACGGTCGACAGCACCGCGGCGGCCGGCAGAGCGGGACGGATTTCCTTCCACTTGGTGGCCAGACCGCCCTCGGCCAGGATGACGACAAGTGCGGCGTAGCCGATCACCTGCGTCAGTTCGGCGTTGTCGAACTGGACGTCGAAGATGCCGTCCTGCCCTATGGCGACACCGATGCCGAGGTACAGGAGCAGGCTGGGGAGCCCGCTGCGGGACGAGATGCGCACCGCCACCACGGCGACGAGCAGGACGAGTGAACAGACGAGCAGGAGTTCGTTGAGCGTGTGGACTGTCAGTGTCCGTCCCTTCCCTGCGTGCGCCTGCCGGTCCGTGCGCCGGCGGTCGGTACTTCGTTACCTTACCTAATCTTTAACGCTTTCTTGATGCGTTCGAGTGTTCGTGCGAGCGGTGCGCATATGGATGCATCTCCATACCGCGTCCGAGTGGCTTCCACGCTGCGCCTATGGTTGCCCTTGCACTCCCAGGACCACCCTGCCCCTCGAAGGACAGCGATGCCCGCCAACACAACCGCCTCTTCCGGTTCTTCCGATGCGAAGAAGTCCGGCAGGAAGAAGGGGCGACGCGCCCGCCTGCTCTTGATCGTGCTGGTGCTGGCGCTTGTCGCAGGTGTCGGCTACGGCGCGTTCTGGTCCGTTTCCACGGTGCGGGCCTCGTACCCGCAGACCACCGGCTCGATCGAACTCGACGGTCTCGACGCCGACGTCGATGTCAGACGCGACAGTTACGGAATCCCGCAGATCTACGCGGACTCCGACGCCGACCTCTTCCGCGCCCAGGGCTTCGTCCAGGCCCAGGACCGCTTCTGGGAGATGGACGTCCGCCGTCATATGACGTCCGGCCGGCTCTCCGAGATGTTCGGCTCCGGTCAGGTGGAGACCGACGCCTTCCTGCGTACCCTCGGCTGGCGCCAGGTCGCGCAGAAGGAATACGACACCGTCCTCGACGAGTCCACCAAGAAGAACCTCCAGTCGTACGCGGAGGGTGTGAACGCGTACCTGAAGGGCAAGGACGGCAAGGACCTCTCCGTCGAGTACGCGGCACTGGGACTGACCAACGACTACAAGCCCGCCGAGTGGACCCCGGTCGACTCGGTCGCCTGGCTGAAGGCGATGGCCTGGGACCTGCGCGGCAACATGCAGGACGAGATCGACCGCTCCCTGATGACCAGCAGGCTGAGCGCGAAGCAGATCAAGGACCTGTACCCGGACTACCCGTACGAGAAGCACCAGCCGATCGTCGGGCAGGGCGCGATCTCCCCGGTCACCGGAGCGTTCGACCCGGCGGCCGAGCCCTCGGACAGCATCGGCTCCGGTGCCGGGACCGAAACCGCGGCGGGAGCCACGCAGGGCCTCAGCACCCAGCTCTCCTCGCTCGCCGACACACTCGACGAGATCCCCGCGCTGCTCGGCCCGAACGGCAGCGGCATCGGCTCCAACTCCTGGGTCGTCTCCGGCCGGCACACGACCACGGACAAGCCGCTGCTCGCCAACGACCCGCACCTGGCGCCGATGCTGCCCTCGCTCTGGTACCAGATGGGTCTGCACTGCCGGACCGTCTCGGCGTCCTGCCAGTACGACACCGCCGGCTACACCTTCTCCGGGATGCCCGGCGTCATCATCGGCCACAACCAGGACATCGCCTGGGGGCTCACCAACCTCGGCGCCGACGTCACCGACCTCTTCCTGGAGAAGGTCTCGGGCGAGGGCTACCAGTACGACGGCAAGGTGAAGCCCTTCGTCATCCGCGAGGAGACCATCAAGGTCGCGGGCGGCAAGGACCGTCACATCACCGTCCGCGAGACCAATAACGGCCCTGTGGTCTCCGACCGCAGCAACGAGCTGGAGAAGGTCGGCCAGAAGGCCCCCGTCACCAACTCCGCCCCCGACCGCGCGGAGGGTTACGCGGTCGCCCTGAAGTGGACCGCGCTGGAGCCGGGCAAGTCCATGGACGCCGTCTTCGAGATCAACCGCGCCAAGGACTTCAAGAGCTTCCGGGCGGCGGCCGAGCACTTCGAGGTGCCCTCGCAGAACCTCGTCTACGCCGACACCAAGGGCAACATCGGCTACCAGGCCCCCGGCAAGATTCCGGTCCGGCTCAACGGTGACGGCACGCTGCCCAGCCCCGGCTGGACCTCGGAGTACGGCTGGGAGAAGAAGCCGATCCCCTTCGACGAGCTGCCCTACGAGTACAACCCGGAGCGCGGCTACATCGTCACCGCCAACCAGGCCGTCATCGACGAGAAGTACCCCCACATGCTCACCAAGGACTGGGGATACGGCGCCCGCAGCCAGCGGATCAACGACCTGATAGCGAAGAAGATCGACGGCGGCGAGAAGATCTCGACCGACGACATGCAGAAGATGCAGATGGACAACAGCAGCGCGATCGCCGCCCTGCTGGTGCCCAAGCTGATGAAGATCGGCGTCTCCGACAAGCACGTCCGTGAGGCACAGAAGCTGCTGGAGGGCTGGGACTACACCCAGGAGTCCGACTCGGCGGCCGCCGCCTACTTCAACGCGGTCTGGCGCAACATCCTCAAGCTGGCCTTCGGCAACAAGCTCCCCAAGGAACTGCGCGCCGAGGGCGACTGTCTGAACGTGCCGCCGGCCAAGAGCACCGGCCCGGTGGACGAGCAGAAGAGGCTCGTACGCGAGTGCGGTCAGCGTGACGCGGACTCGGCGCAGCCGGACGGTGGCGACCGCTGGTTCCAGGTCGTCCAGAACCTCGTGGCGGACCCGGACAACGAGTGGTGGAAGGTGCCCGCCAAGGGCCGGGAAGACGCGCTGGACAGCCGTGACGACCTCTTCGGACGGGCCATGGAGGACGCCCGCTGGGAGCTGACCGCCAAGCTGGGCAAGGACATGTCCACCTGGAGCTGGGGCCGGCTGCACCAGCTGACCCTGAAGAACCAGACCCTCGGTACCGAAGGCCCCGGTCTTCTCCAGCGGGCCCTCAACCGCGGCCCGTGGAACCTGAGCGGCGGCGAGGCCGCGGTCAACGCCACCGGCTGGAACGCGGCGGGCGGTTACGAGGTCGTCTGGGTGCCCTCGATGCGGATGATCGTGAACGTGGGGGACTGGGACAAGTCCCGCTGGATCAACCTCACCGGGGCCTCCGGGCACGCGTTCAGCTCGCACTACACCGATCAGACCGACAAGTGGGCGGACGGGGAACTGCTCGACTGGTCCTTCGGTACCAATGCGGTGGAGCAGTCCACGGTCGACCGCCTGACGCTCAAGAAGCCTTAGGGCTTCCGGGGCTTCCGGGCTTCTCGGTGAAGCGCCGCGCTCCGGCCGGCGTCACCACGGCGTCCACGGGGTGGTCGTGCGGTTCCTCCGGGACCCGCGCGACCACCTCGTTCCCGTACAGCAGGACAACCAGTGCCGGATGGGCGCCCGCCGCGGACAATCGGGCGAGCACCCGGTCGTAACTGCCGCCGCCGCGCCCCAGCCGCATCCCGCGCCCGTCCACCGCGAGACCGGGCAGCAGGACGGCGTCGGCGTCGAGAACGGCGGCGGGCCCGAGGCGTACGCCGTCCGGCTCCCGCAGTCCGCGACCCGCCCGGACGAGATGCTCGGGTCCTTCGTACGCCGCCCAGTCCAGGTCGTTGTCGGGGAGGAGTACCGGCAGCAGGACCCGTACGCCCCGCGCGCGCAGAGTGTCGAGCAGCGCGCGGGTACCGGGCTCGCGCCCCACGGATACGTACGCGGCGACCGTCCGCGCTCCGGCCAGCTCCGGGAGCTCCAGTGCCGAGGAGGCGAGAGCCGCAGCGGCGTCCTCGATGTTCTGCGAGGTCAGGGGGGCTCGGGCGGCGAGCAGTTCGCGGCGCAGGGACGCCTTTCCTGAAGTTTCATCATTCAACGGGCACTCACACTATTCTCGTATGGGTATAAATAAGTACAAAGTTAACCGGACGCTCATCTTCCGCCCATGCGCACCCGTTAAGGTTCTGCGCATGACTCAGTCGCCCCCCAGGATCAGCAAGGCCGTCATCCCGGCCGCAGGTCTCGGCACACGCTTCCTGCCGGCCACGAAGGCCACTCCGAAGGAGATGCTGCCGGTCGTTGACAAGCCCGCGATCCAGTATGTCGTCGAAGAGGCCGTCGCAGCCGGTCTCTCCGACGTGCTGATGATCACCGGCCGCAACAAGCGTCCCCTTGAGGACCACTTCGACCGGAATTACGAACTGGAGAGCGCGCTCACCAGCAAGGGCGACGGCGAACGGCTCTCCAAGGTCCAGGAGTCCAGCGACCTGGCCACCATGCACTACGTCCGCCAGGGCGACCCGCGCGGCCTCGGCCACGCCGTGCTCTGCGCCGCGCCGCACGTCGGTGACCAGCCGTTCGCCGTTCTCCTCGGGGATGACCTGATCGACCCACGCGACCCGCTGCTCGCCCGGATGATCGAGGTCCAGGAGCGTGAGGGCGGCAGCGTCATCGCGCTGATGGAGGTCGATCCCGCACAGATCCACATGTACGGCTGCGCGGCCGTGGAGCCCACCGTCGACGGGGACGTCGTACGCATCAGCGGCCTCGTGGAGAAGCCCGACCAGGCCGACGCGCCCAGCAACCTCGCCATCATCGGCCGGTACGTCCTGGACCCGGTCATCTTCGACATACTGCGTCACACCGAGCCCGGCCGCGGCGGCGAGATCCAGCTCACGGACGCGCTGCAGCTCCTGGCGGAGGACGAGAAGATCGGCGGTCCGGTGCACGGCGTCGTCTTCAAGGGCCGCCGTTACGACACCGGTGACCGGGGCGACTATCTGCGTGCCATTGTCAGGCTCGCGTGCGAACGTGAAGACCTGGGACCGGACTTCCGGACCTGGCTGCGCAGATATGTCACCGAGGAGATGTAACCCCGTGAGCAGCACGATCTGGTCGGTGGACGAACACCTGGACGACATTTTGGGCTCGGTGAAGCCGCTCGAACCCATCGAGCTGCAACTGCCCGACGCCCAGGGCTGCGTCCTGGTCGAGGACGTCATGGTGGAGGTCGCCCTGCCGCCCTTCGACAACAGCTCGATGGACGGCTACGCGGTCCGGATCGCCGATGTCGAGGGTGCGAGCGAGGAGTTCCCCGCCGTCCTCACCGTCATCGGCGATGTCGCGGCGGGCAGCGAAGGACTGACCGGCGATCAGGTCGTGGGCCCCGGACAGGCCGCCCGCATCATGACCGGTGCCCCGCTGCCCGCGGGCGCCGAAGCGGTGGTCCCGGTCGAGTGGACGGACGGCGGCACGGGCGAGGGCCCGGCCGCCACCATGCGGGCCCACAGCGACGCGCCCGAGGGCGCGAGCGGCGAGGTCCGCGTCCACCGTCCCGCCGCGGCCCGCGCCCACGTCCGGGCCCGGGGCAGCGACGTGCAGCCCGGTGACCTGGCCCTGCGCGCCGGCTCGGTCGTGGGGCCGCCGCAGATCGGACTGCTCGCCGCGATCGGCCGCGCGACGGTGAAGGTGCGCCCCCGCCCCCGCGTCGTCGTCATGTCCACCGGCAGCGAACTGGTGCAGCCGGGCGAGGAGCTGGCCGGCGGCCAGATCTACGACTCCAACAGCTTCGCGCTGACGGCGGCCGCCCGGGACGCGGGAGCCATCGCCTACCGGGTGGGCGCCGTCGCCGACGACGCCGAGACGCTGCGGGCCACGATCGAGGACCAGCTGATCCGCGCCGACATCGTCGTCACCACCGGCGGCGTCAGCGTCGGTGCGTACGACGTGGTCAAGGAGGCCCTGTCCTCGGTGGGCGACGAGGACGAGCCGGGCAGCGGCATCGACTTCCGCAAGCTGGCCATGCAGCCCGGCAAGCCCCAGGGCTTCGGCTCGATCGGCCCCGACCACACGCCTCTGCTCGCACTTCCGGGCAACCCGGTCTCCAGTTACGTCTCCTTCGAGCTGTTCGTCCGGCCCGCGATCCGTACGCTGATGGGCCTCGAAGACGTCCACCGGCCGACGGTGACCGCGACGCTCGCCATCGACAAGGCGCTCTCCTCGCCGGCCGGCAAGCGCCAGTTCCTGCGCGGGACGTACGACGCCGAGGCGGGCACCGTCACCCCTGTCGGTGGTTCCGGATCGCATCTGATCGCCGCGCTCGCCCAGGCCGACGCGCTCATCGTGCTGCCCGAGGACGTCACCTCCGCGGAGCCCGGCACGACGACCCAGGTCATCCTGCTCCGCTGACTCCCGCCCGGTGGCGGTACGGTATCTGCCGCTGTGCCTTCCCGGGGGACACCCCCCGGACCCCCCGGCCCGCACCACGGTGCGGGCCGAGCGGGCAACCGGCGCCCTACCGCTAGGCGGAGTTCAGTGAGTACGCAGAACAGGCTGACGCACATCGACGAGGCGGGCGCGGCCCGGATGGTCGATGTATCGGACAAGGACGTCACCACGCGCGTCGCCAGGGCCAGCGGCCGGGTCCTCGTCTCACCGCGCGTCATCGAACTGCTCAGGGGCGAGGGTGTTCCCAAGGGGGACGCGCTCGCCACGGCCCGGATCGCCGGAATCATGGGTGCCAAGCGCACCCCGGACCTGATCCCGCTCTGCCACCCGCTCGCCGTCTCGGGTGTCAACGTCGATCTGAGCGTCGCCGACGACGCGGTGGAGATCACCGCCACGGTGAAGACGACCGACCGCACGGGAGTCGAGATGGAGGCCCTGACCGCCGTCTCGGTCGCCGCGCTCACCGTCATCGACATGGTCAAGGCGGTCGACAAGGCCGCGGTGATCACGGACGTTCGGGTCGAGGCGAAGTCGGGCGGCAAGTCCGGCGACTGGAAGCGGACATGACCCCCGCCCCCCGCGCCGGAGAGGTGCACAGCCACAGCCACGGGCCGGCCGGACAGCCGCGACCGCAGGAGCCCCCGCTCGGCGGCGCCCTGACCGCCCCGTACGCCGCACTCGTCGTCACCGCGTCGAACCGGGCGTCCGCCGGTGTCTACGCCGACAAGGGTGGACCGATCATCGCCGAGGCCCTCACGGGTCTCGGGTTCACCGTCGACGGACCGCAGGTCGTCCCGGACGGCGATCCGGTGGAGGCCGCACTCCGCGCGGGAGCGGCAGCCGGGTACGACGTGATCGTCACCACAGGCGGTACGGGCATCTCGCCCACCGACCGCACCCCCGAGGCCACCCGCCGCGTTCTCGACCACGAGATCCCCGGCATCCCCGAGGCGATCCGGGCCGAGGGCCGCGACAAGGTCCCCACCGCCGCGCTCTCCCGCGGCCTCGCGGGCGTCGCGGACCGCACGCTCATCGTGAACCTGCCGGGCTCCACCGGTGGCGTACGCGACGGACTCGCGGTCCTGAACCGGCTCCTGGTGCACGCCGTCGACCAGCTCCGCGGCGGCGACCACCCACGACCGGGGAGCCCGAGCTGAACGTCCCGACCTGGCCGGTGACGCTCCGCGACGGCGAGATCGTCCTGCGCCCCATAAAACTGCGCGACCAGCGCGTATGGCGTGAGGTCAACCGGCGCAACCGCGACTGGCTGCGCCCCTGGGAGGCGACCGTGCCGCCGCCCGCGCCGGGCGGCCCGATGACGCAGCGTCCCACGTACCGTCAGATGATCCGCCATCTGCGCTCGGAGGCGAACGCCGGCCGGATGCTGCCCTTCGCGATCGAGTACGAGGGCCAGCTCGTCGGGCAGTTGACGGTCGCCGGGATCACCTGGGGCTCGATGTGTTCGGGTCATGTCGGCTACTGGGTCGACCAGGGCGTGGCCGGCCGGGGCGTCATGCCGACCGCGGTCGCGCTCGCCGTCGACCACTGTTTCCGCACGGTCGGACTGCACCGCATCGAGGTATGCATTCGCCCGGAGAACGCGCCGAGCCGCAGAGTCGTGGAGAAACTCGGATTCCGAGAGGAAGGGGTGCGTCCACGCTATCTCCACATCGACGGTGCGTGGCGGGACCATCTGATCTACGCGCTCACCGCGGAAGAGGTGCCCGAAGGGCTGCTGCGGCGCTGGCACCAGTCGCGGCCCGGTACCCCGCACACTCCCCGCGAAATGAAATAAGTGTTCGAAATTGATCGCAGCCTGACCGCTAACGGACGTGCAAACGTCGACTGTTGATCTGAACAATCACAAAAAAAGTCCTTGATATCAGCTAGATCGTGCGACACACCGGGCCAATTGGCGGATGCCTCCGCGCAAACCCCTCTACGGTGTGAGCGTGAGCAGCAGCGGCCTCATCTACGCAGTCATCGTCGGGGCCTGGGCCGCCTACTTGGTGCCGATGTGGCTTCGCCGGCAGGACGAGCTCAATGAAGCCCGTCCGACGGAACGCTTCAGCACCGCCATCCGGCTGCTGTCCGGACGGGCGGCCATGGAGCGCCGGTACGCCAGGGAGCTGGAGGAGCGCACCGCTGAGGAGGCGGCGCCCGACGCCGACCCGGACGCGGTCACGGACCGAATGGATTCCGTGGACGTCCGGGCCTTTGCCGCGCCTCCGGCGCACACCGAAGCCCGGATGCACGACCCGGCGCACGCTCCGGAGCGTGCTTCAGGCCGTCCGGCTCCGGAGCGCCAGGCGCCCGATTCCACGCCCAGGGAGCGCCGGGAGGCGCAGGGGCGCGCAGCCCAGGAGGGGTCCGCTCCGGTGAGACGCCCGCGCACCTCCAGTGCGGACGCCGAGCGCGCCCGGCGGGCCCAGCGCTCGCAGGTCCTGGCCCGCCGTCGCCGTACCACCGTCGTCCTCTTCCTGGCCTTCACCCTCGGCGCGATCGTCGCGGCGGTCGGCGGACTCGGCTTCCTGTGGGCCCCCGCCGTGCCGGCCGTGCTGCTGAGCACGTACATCGTGCATCTGCGCGCCAAGGAGCGGCACCGGTTCGCGTTCACGATGGACCGGCGCCGGGCGGAGGTGGCGGCCCAGCGGCTGCGCGAGAACCGCCCCCGCAGGCACCAGCCCGCGACGACGGCTCCCGCCGAGCCCGACGAGGAGCCCGAAGCGCGCCACCCCCAGCCCGAACCCGCCCCCACCGTCTCCCCGCAGGAGGCCGGCCGCCGCGCCCTCGTCGAGCAGACGGACCACGCGGAATGGGTCGACCAGCAGCGGGAACGCGGCCGGGTCCAGGGCGACAGCTGGGAGCCCGTCCCGGTCCCGCTCCCCACGTACGTCACCGCCCCGGTCGCCCCGCGCGCCACGGGGGGCGTCGAGGTCAACGACCCGGAGACGTGGAGCGCGGCCCGCTCCAGCACCGCGGAACCCACCCAGACGGGCACCTCGCACCCCGTCGCACCCCCGGCGGACCCGGCGCCACGCCAGCGCGGCAACCAGTCCCGCCGCAACCGCGACCGCGGCCGGACCCCGCTCTTCGACCAGTACGACGAGGACGACCGCCCCCGCGCGGCCAACGAGTGAAACCCCCGGGACGCCGACTCCGCTGACCAGCGGGGAACGGATTTCCAAGCACCCCTGTGGGGGTGCTAAAGTTTCACTCGTTGCAAGGGCCTGTGGCGCAGTCTGGTAGCGCACCTCGTTCGCATCGAGGGGGTCTGGGGTTCAAATCCCCACAGGTCCACCGCAGCTCAGAGCCCCTACCGGGGAAACCCGGTAGGGGCTCTTTTGCGTCGCGCAGCAGTGAAGTACAACACTGCTTACGGTGTTGTGTGATCTGCTCATGCCACGGCAGGGCCTGGTGATCGGCGACCAGGATGCCGTCCGGGTACAGACCGGGGCAGGTGCGGCGAACGTGTCCTTCACCCTCTGCTGATCGACGAGAGGTCTCCTCGCTGTGCTGATCCAGGCAATTGGAGCCGTGCTGCCGGCGGCGCTCGCGGTTGCCCTCAGCCCTTTCCCTCTGATCGGGATCGTGCTGATCCTGGCCGGCCGACAGGGCCGGCGCAACGGCCTGCTGTTCACGGCCGGGTGGATCGCCGGGCTCGGGATCGTGGCAACGCTCGTTGTGGTCGTGTTCGGTGGAGCCGACGACCCCGAAAGCCCTTCGTCAGCGATCGCAGACTGGGGACGGGTGCTCGCCGGAGTGGCCCTCATCGTGCTGGGGGCGCGCAAATGGTGGCAGCGTCCAGGTGTCGGCAACGAGACCGAGACGCCACGCTGGATGGCGTCACTTGATGACGTCTCGGCCCCGCGGGCGCTGCTCCTCGGTGCGCTGCTGTCGGGCGCCAACCCGAAGAACCTCGTCCTGACGGCCTCGGCGGCCACGTCGATCGTCGAAGCGGGGGCTCACAATGGCGATCTCACTGTGGCCGTCACCGTCTTCGTTCTCGTCGGATCCTGCACCGTCCTCGGCGCCGTCATCATCCATATCCTCGGCGGACAGCGCGCGGCGTCGTTCCTGGACAGTGTCAGGCAATTCATGATCACCAACAGCACCGTGATCACCGCGATCGTGCTCCTCCTTCTGGGCGCCAGCATCCTGGGCGACGGACTCACCGGACTTGGTCAGTGAGTCCTCCCATCGTCAGCACGGATGAGGCGTCAAGCCGAACGACTTCGTTCACTCGTTCGCCATGCACGAACCCCACGGACGGACCCTCATCCAGTCACAGCGCATGCTCGACGCGGCCGTGAGGCAACCTGCTGTGCTGTCATTTCAGTTCGGAAGTCACTGCGGCCTCATGACGGTGTGAACGTTCGCGGAACTTCTTGACCGTCGGCAGAGGGTTTCCTGCGGTGAGCTTCTGGACTGCGCCTTGCGGACAGAAGTTGACCTAAAGGCTCCCTACGGTCGTGCCATGACACAGACGCAGAAGATTCTTGTCACCGGCGCCACCGGAACCGTCGGCCGCCAGATCGTCGCCGAACTGCTCGCCCGCGGCCACGCGGTCCGCGCCCTCACCCGGGATGCGGCGACGGCCGCACTCCCGGTCGGAGTCGAGGTCGTCCAGGGCGACCTGACCGAACCCGACAGCCTGATCCCGGCCCTGGAGGGCGTCACCGGCCTCCATCTGATCACCTTCGGCGGGCCCTACTTCGCCCCGTTGGAGACCGGCCCGCGAATCCTGGAGTTGGCCCGCGCGGCCGGCGTATGCCGGGTCACCGTGCTACACGGCGGCGGGCCGTCCCTGCTGGAGGACGCCGTGCGGGCCGACGACGGTGTCGACTGGACCGTACTCATGCCGGTCGAGTTCATGGCCAACGCGCTGGAGTGGATGGACGGGATCGTGGCCTCGGGCGCAGTCCGTGAGCCGTTCGTCTCCCGGCTGAGCGCCATGGTCCACGAGGGCGACATCGGTGCTGTCGCCGCGGTCGCGCTCACCGAGGAGGGGCACGGGGGCCAGGAGTACGTGATCACTGGCCCCGAGCTGCTGACCGTCGGTGACAAGGTGGCGAAGCTTGCCGCAGCCTGTGGCCGGGAGATCGCCCTGGTCGAGCTGACCGAGGAGCAGGCGGTCGCCCAGTGGCGGGCGGCGGGCCACCCGGACGACGTGATCGGCTTCCTGATCGAGGCGTACGGGAACACCCCGGAGGTGGGCCGTACGGTCGTTGACACCGTCGAGAAGGTCACCGGCCGCCCGGCCCGCACCTTCGGACAGTGGGCTGCGGAGCACGCGGAAGTCTTCACGGCAACCGACCCCGCAGCCACGGCATAGCCCCCCACGTAGTTCGTGGGACGGACGCGGAAGGATCCGGATCACCGGTGACGGCCGCGTCCGCGTCCGGCGCCGCCCTACGAAGCTGGGTGACTCCCGCTCTCGTGAACATCGACTATTCGCATGGGCGTGCGACTTTCAATCTCGCGTCGAGACGACGTCGCTACTCAGGTTCTGGCACACATTCTGTTTGCGCCGTGAGGCGCTGTTGGTTCGAGTGGAGGTGGAAGACCTGCACCAACCCGCTGTCGCAGCAGCTGGGTTGAAGCTGAGGGCAGCCTGATCCGGGTGATGCCGGGGAGGGTGAGAGCGGCCCTGACAAAGCCGGGACGTGTCCAGTACTGCCAGATGGGGCGGGTCCGGCGAGCGTGATGGAGAGGAGTACGCGAGGAATCGGCGTTTTACGTCGTCCTTGTGTCCGGTCCACACCTCGGCGCGGGCCTGTGGGCTCAACGACGAACAGAGGCGCCACAGTTCGGCGCGCTGTGCCGGGTTCGCGTCGTCACCGTGCGAGGCCTTCTGGACGGAGACCGACGACCTTGAAGTGGATCTCGACGCTGCTCCCTGATGCGGACATCCCCTAGGGTGATCGCAGAGGTTTCCGAGCCGGGGGATGGGACACAGCGGCATGGAATTCACCACGCGGCACGGCTTCGACACCGCCTACGACGACCTGGGGCCGTCCGGCGGTCTGCCTGTCGTCCTCGTGCACGGGCATCCGTTCGACCGGACCATGTGGCGGCCGCAGGTGGAGGTGCTCGTGCGGGCCGGGTTCCGGGTCATCGCGCCTGATCTGCGCGGTTACGGCGCCAGCGGTGTCGTGCCGGGGCGCACCCTGTTGTCGGACTTCGCTGACGACATTGCCGCGCTCCTGGACCACCTGGGGGTTCGGCGGGCGGTGGTCTGCGGGCTGTCCATGGGCGGGCAGATCGCCATGGAGTTCCATCGCGGATACGGGGCGCGCGTGGCCGGGCTGGTCCTCGCCGACACCTCGCCGGTCGCCGAGACCGAGGAGGGCAGGGTCTTCCGTAACGGTCTGGCCGACCGGCTGCTCGCCGAGGGGATGGGCGGGTACGCGGACGAGGTGATCGACAAGATGATGGCTCCGTACAACGTCACGGAGCTGCCCGACGTCACCGCCCAGGTCCTGGGCATGATGCGTGGCACCGCGTCCGAAGGGGCCGCCGCCGCCCTGCGCGGGCGTGCCGAGCGCCCCGACTACCGGGAGTCGCTCGCCGGGGCCCGGGTGCCCGTCCTCGTCGTGGTCGGCGCGGACGACAGCTATACGCCGGTCGAGGGCGCCCGGGTGACGCACGCGCTGATCCCGGGCTCCGGGCTCGCCGTCGTCGACCGGGCCGGGCACCTGCCCAACCTGGAGCAGCCGGAACAGTTCAACGCCGCCCTGCTCGGGTTCCTGGCGGCGCTGCGGGGCTGAGGGCCGGGCGGCCTCAGGGCTGCTGGAGCGGCTTGGCCATGCAGATGCTGCTGTCGTACGTCCGGTAGTGGCCGAACTTCGCGCAGGTCTCGTAGCCGCTGGAGGTGTACAGGGCGATCGCCTCGGGCTGCTGGTCGCCGGTCTCCAGGACCATGCGCGTACGGCCGGCGGCGCGTGCGTCGGCTTCCAGGGCGGCGAGGATGCGGCGGGCCAGGCCGTGTCCGCGGCCCTCGGGCACCACGAACATCCGCTTGATCTCGGCGTCGCCGTCGGAGTAGTCCTCGTCGTTCTGCTCCTGGGTGCGCCAGCCGCCGGTGGCTACCGGGTGGCCCGACGCGTCGTAGGCGAGCAGATACAGCCCGTGCGGCGGGTCGAACATGGTGGCGTCGAGGGGTGTGACGTCCCCCTCGTCCCC
This sequence comes from Streptomyces sp. NPDC057136, assembly GCF_042670885.1. Classification (NCBI taxonomy): domain Bacteria; kingdom Bacillati; phylum Actinomycetota; class Actinomycetes; order Kitasatosporales; family Streptomycetaceae; genus Streptomyces; species Streptomyces sp. NPDC057136. The sequence goes on along the minus strand of NZ_JBHUUV010000036.1, from coordinate 56,214 downwards.
GTAGCGCTCGGCGTATTCGAGCTGGACCTGGTCGTTGAGTTTGACGGCATCGGGGTGGTCGAAAGGCCGCGGCTGGATATTCATACGGGTGATGGTACATGTATGCGATCCGGGTCTGTCGGTATTGTTCCCTGATGCTCACCGTGACCAGCGCAAATGTAAACGGCCTCCGTGCCGCCGCGAAAAAGGGCTTCGTCGAGTGGCTGGCCGAGACCGACGCCGACGCGATCTGTCTCCAGGAGGTCCGGGCCGAGCCGCAGCAGCTTCCTGCCGAGGTGCGGGAGCCCGAGGGCTGGCACACCGTCCACGCGCCCGCCGCCGCCAAGGGGCGGGCCGGCGTCTCCCTCTATACGCGGCACGCGCCGGAGCGGGTGCAGATCGGCTTCGGCGGATTCGCCGGGACCGCCGGCGCGGAGTTCGACGCGAGCGGCCGGTACGTCGAGGTCGACCTGCCGGGCGTCACGGTCGCGAGCCTCTATCTGCCCTCCGGCGAGGTCGGTACGGAGCGGCAGGAGGAGAAGGAGCGGTTCATGGCCGCGTTCCTGCCGTATCTGAAGGGACTCAAGGAGCGGTCGGCCGCCGAGGGGCGCGAGGTCCTGGTCTGTGGTGACTGGAACATCGCGCATCAGGAGGCTGATCTGAAGAACTGGAAGGCCAACAGGAAGAGCTCCGGCTTCCTCCCGGAGGAGCGGGCCTGGCTGACCAGGGTCTTCGACGAGGCCGAGTACGTCGACGTGATGCGGGCGCTGCATCCGGACACCGAGGGCCCGTACTCCTGGTGGTCCTACCGGGGACGGGCCTTCGACAACGATGCGGGATGGCGCATCGACTACCAGGTGGCGACCCCGGGGCTGGCCGTGCGCGCGGTCAAGGCGTGGGTCGAGCGTGCCGCCACGCACGGGGAGCGGTGGAGCGACCATGCGCCGGTGACGGTCACGTACGAGCGGTAGCCCCGACGGCGTTCCCGGCGCGGTGCGTGGTCACCCGGCCTTCGGGGGTTGTGTGCCATCCTTGCGCCGCAGGCGGCGGTCCAGTGCCATGGAGAGTTCTGCGTCCACCACGGCCCGTGCCAGCGGGCGGAGTTGGGGTGGCTCCTGCTCGGTGGTGTGGGCGCGCAGGACTTCCACGAAGAGCTCGGCGAGGGCGTCGGCGTGTTCGCGGACGTGGCGGCCCGCGGCGAGCACCGTGGCGAGCGGCACCCCTTCCCGTACGAGCTCCGCCGACACCTCGAGGAGCCGGCGGCTGATGTGTACGATCTCGTCGCCGTCGGTGGCGAGATAGCCCAGGTCGAGGGCGGCGGCGAGATTCTCCGGGGTGGCCTCGCCCTCGAAGTAGTCGGCGAGGCGCTCGGGGGTGAGCCGGACCGGGGTCTCCTCGGTCGGTTCGCCGAGGCCGAGCACTTCGGCGACATCGCGGCCGCTGTCGAAGGTGGCGGCGAGGTCGGCGATGCCGTTGAGGGTGTGGCCGCGTTCCAGCAGGCCAGTCACCGTGCGCAGCCGGGCGAGGTGGTGGTCGTCGTACCAGGCGATACGGCCCTCGCGGCGCGGCGGCGGGATGAGTCCGCGCTCCCGGTAGAAGCGCAGGGTCCGTACGGAGATGCCGGCCTCCTTGGCCAGTTCCTCCATGCGGTACTCACGATGCTCGCGTCCTTCTGCCACAGGGGCACCCTATGTTGTACCGCCGGTAACTTTCCTTGGTCCGACCCCTACCCATCAGTACGGGGCTGCCCTACTCTCCCAACAGCGCCAGTGATTGCTGGCAGAGTCGTGTGACGTATTGCGGGAGGCGGCAGCATGGCCCAGCACGAGCATGTACGAGTGGCGGTGATCGGATCCGGTTTCGGGGGCCTCGGCGCCGCAGTCCGGCTGCGCCGCGAAGGCACCACCGATTTCGTCGTCCTGGAACGGGCCGATTCGGTCGGCGGCACCTGGCGCGACAACAGCTATCCGGGCTGCGCCTGTGACGTACCGTCCCACCTCTACTCGTTCTCGTTCGCCCCCAACCCCGAGTGGCCGCGCACCTTTTCCGGGCAGGAGCACATCCGCGCCTACCTGGAGCACGTCGCCGACACCTTCGGGCTGCGCCCGCACCTCAGGCTCAACCACGAAGTGACCGTGATGCGCTGGGACAACGACGAGCTGCACTGGCGCATCGAGTGTGCCAACGGGGCCACGATCACCGCCGACGTCGTCGTCTCCGCGACCGGTCCGCTCTCCGACCCGAAGATGCCCGACATCCCCGGGCTCGCCGAATTCCCCGGCAAGGTCTTCCACTCGGCCCGCTGGGACCACGACTACGACCTGACCGGCAAGCGCGTCGCCGTGATCGGCACCGGCGCCTCCGCCATCCAGATCGTCCCGGCCATCCAGCCGAAGGCCGCCAGGGTGACGCTCTTCCAGCGCACCCCGCCGTGGGTCATGCCCCGTATGGACCGGGCCATCAGCGGCGCCGAGAAGTGGCTCCACCGCACCCTGCCCCTGACCGGCACCGCGCGCCGCGGACTGCTCTGGGGCGTCAGGGAGTTGCAGGTCAGCGCCTTCACCAAGCATCCGAACCAGCTCGGCCTGGTGGAGAAGATCGCCAAGTCCAACATCGCCCGGTCGATCAAGGACCCGGCGCTGCGGGCCAAGCTGACGCCCTCGTACCGCATCGGCTGCAAGCGCATCCTGCTGTCCAGCGCCTATTACCCGGCGCTCGCCCAGCCCAATGTGGATGTGGTCGCCTCCGGTCTGACCGAGGTGCGCGGCTCCATGGTCGTCGCCGGCGGGGGCATCTCCCAGGACGGAGTCTCTGGGGGAGGTACGGAGGCCGAGGTCGACGCGATCATCTTCGGCACCGGCTTCCATGTGACGGACATGCCGATCGCCGAGCGGGTCGTCGGGGCGGAGGGCATCACGCTCGCCGAGCACTGGAAGGGCGGTATGGAGGCGCTGCGCGGCGCGACCGCGGTCGGCTTCCCCAACTGGATGACGATCATCGGGCCCAATACCGGGCTCGGCAACTCCTCCATGATCCTGATGATCGAGTCCCAGCTGAACTACATGGCCGACTATCTGCGTCAGCTGGACGTCCTGGGCGGACGCGCCGCGCTCGGCGCGCGGCAGTCGGCGGTGACGGCGTGGAACCACCGGGTCCAGCAGCGGATGAAGCGCACCGTGTGGAACACCGGTGGCTGCACGAGCTGGTACCTCGACGCCGAGGGGCGCAACACCACGGTCTGGCCCGGGACGACGTCCGAGTTCCGCAAGGCGACCCGGTCGGTCGACCTGGCGGAGTACGAGGTGATCCGGGTACGGAAATCCGGAGCCGCCGAGGGTGACAAGGCACCGGCCGAGGAGGCTGTCGCATGAGCAGGCTGCTGCGGCGCGAGGACGCGCCGCCCGTACCCGTACGCGAACTGACCGCGGTCTCGGCGGACGGCTCACGCCTCCACGTCGAACTGCACGGGCCCGAAGGCGCCCCCGCGGTCGTGCTCGCGCACGGCTGGACGTGCAACACCCACTTCTGGGCCGCCCAGATCCGGGACCTCGCCGTCGATCACCGGGTCATCGCCTACGACCAGCGCGGGCACGGCAGGTCGCCCGAGGGCGGCGTCGCCGGCTACGGCACGAACGCCCTCGCAGACGACCTCGAAGCCGTCCTGGCGGCCACCCTCGCACCGGGGGAGAAGGCGGTGCTCGCCGGACACTCCATGGGCGGGATGACGCTGATGGCCGCCTCGCGGCGGGCCGGACTGCGGGAGCACGCGGCGGCGGTCCTCCTGTGCAGCACCGGCAGTTCACGGCTGCTCGCCGAGTCGCTGGTCGTCCCGCTGAAGGCCGGCGCGGTCCGGACCCGTCTCACCCGCGCCGTTCTCGGTGCGCGGGCGCCGCTCGGGCCGGTCACGCCGCTGTCGAGGAAGATCCTCAAGTACGGGACGATGGGCGCCGGTTCGGCGCCCGAGCGGGTCGACCTCTGCGCCCGGATCGTGCACGCGTGTCCGCGGCGGGCGCGGGTGGCATGGGGGCATGTGCTCGCCGACCTCGATCTGGACACGGGGGTACGGGAGTTGCGGGTGCCGACCGCGGTGATCGCGGGTACGGAGGACCGGCTGACGCCGCCCGTGCACGCCCGGGCGGTCGCCGCGGCGCTGCCGCAGAGTCTGGGCCTGACCGAGCTGACGGGCATGGGTCACATGACACCGGTGGAAGCGCCGGAAGTGGTCACGGCGAAGATCCGCGAGCTGGTGACCGAGTACGTCACGATGTCCGCCACGGGCAAGGAGGAGGTCGCATGAGCAACAAGCGGAGTCTTGAGGGACAGGTCGTCGTCGTCACCGGCGCGGCCCGCGGCGTGGGTGAGCTGCTGGCCCGCAAGCTGTCGGCGCGCGGTGCGACGCTGGCACTGGTCGGCCTGGAGCCGGACGAGCTGAAGCAGGTCTCCGAGCGGCTGCACGGGGAGAGCGGCCACTGGTACGCGGACGTCACCGACCATGTGGCGATGGCCCGGGTCGCGCAGGAGGTCAAGCAGCGCTTCGGCAAGGTCGACGTGGTCGTCGCGAACGCGGGGGTCGCCGCGGGCGGGCCGTTCGTCGACTCCGACCCGGAGGCGTGGCGGCGGGTCATCGAGGTCAACCTGATCGGCGGGGCGGTGACGGGTCGGGCGTTCCTGCCGGTGCTCATGGAGAGCCGGGGGTACTTCCTCCAGATCGCGTCGCTGGCCGCGATCACCCCGGCGCCGATGATGACGGCGTACTGCGCGTCGAAGTCGGGCGTCGAGGCGTTCGCGCACAGCCTGCGGGCCGAGGTCGGCTACCGGGGCGTGCGGGTCGGGGTCGGCTATCTGTCCTGGACGGACACGGACATGGTGCGGGGCGCGGACGAGGACGACGTGATGCGCGAGCTGCGGCAGCGGCTGCCGTGGCCGTCGAACCGCACGTACCCGCTCGGCCCGGCCGTGGACCGGATCGTGGCGGGGATCGAGCGGCGTTCCTCGCATGTGTACGCGCAGTGGTGGCTGCGGGGGATGCAGTCGATACGCGGTTATCTGCCGACGGTCATCGGGATCGTCGGGCAGCGCGAGATGGCGCGGTTCGGGGACCGTCTGGCGGGTGTGGGCACGGGTCTTGTGGGGGCCGGGGGTGCGGCGGACCAGGAGGCGCGCACGCAGCGTAAGTGATCGAAATGCGCGGAATGTCCTGACGTGTAAATCTGGTCGAGGTCCCGGTCCGACGGGGCCGTCCCCCCACGCACCCCACATAGGAGTGAACAGCATGGGCATCGCCGACCAGTTCAAGGACAAGGCGCAGGAGCTTGCCGACCAGGCCAAGCAGAAGAAGACGGGCGACAAGAAGGGCGAGGCGCGGGAGCGTCCGTCCGAGGAGTCGGAACGGGGTTCGGAGCAGTCCGGGCTTCGCGACCGCGCCCAGGACATGACGGACGAGGCGCGCGAGCGTTTCGACCGTTGATGTCTGCGGCAGCCTGACCCTGCGCGCTTGCGCGTCCGCGCGCCCGCGCCTGCAAGGGGCGCACCCGACTCACCGGGTGCGCCCTTTCGCACGCCGTGACGCTTTGCCCTCAATCGCCGGGCGGGCTTGGTTTTGCGCGTTCGGCTGGACGAGTGGCCAAGCCCCTCCGGCGATTGAGGAGCGGGGTCCGGGGCGGAGCCCCGGGGGTGGGAGGAAGACCGGGTCGCCCCTACCGCGGCGGCAGCGGCGGGCGGCGCAGTACCGGGGCCGTCGCATACGTCGGCGGTGTCGACGCCGGATGCTTCGACAGCAGGCCCAACGCCACCCGCACCGCGTCATCCAGCACCGCATGCCGTCCCTCCGCCCAGTCCAGCGGCGTGCGCAACGCCTCCAGGTCCGGTTCCACGCCGTGGTTCTCCACCGACCAGCCGTACGTGTCGAACCACGCCGCGTTCATCGGCACCGTGATCACCGTGCCGTCACCGAGGCGGTGGCGCCCCGTCATCCCCACCACCCCGCCCCACGTGCGCTGCCCCACCACGGGCCCCAGCTTCAGCAGCCGGAACGCGGCGGTGATCATGTCGCCGTCCGAGGACGTCGCCTCGTCGGCCAGGGCCACCACCGGCCCCCTCGGCGCACTGGACGCGTACGAGACCGCCTGCGCGTTGCGCGTCAGGTCCCAGCCCAGAATCCGACGGGTGAGCTTCTCCACGACCAGCTCACTGATGTGGCCGCCCGCGTTGCCCCGTACGTCCACGATCAGCGCCGGACGGGACACCTCAAGCCGCAGGTCGCGGTTGAACTGGGCCCACCCCGAGCCGCCCATGTCGGGGATGTGCAGATAGCCGCACTTGCCGCCGCTCAACTCCCGTACCACTTCACGGCGTTTGGCCACCCAGTCCTGGTACCGCAACGGCCGCTCGTCGACGAGCGGGAGGATCGCGATGCGGCGGGTCTGCCCGCCCCCCGGATTCAAGGGGCCCGCAGGGCCTTCGTCAGAAGGGTGGTGGTGGGAGACGGGCGGGCGGAACGTCAGCTCCACCGTCGTGCCGCCCGCCGCAGTCAGCAGCGGGTACGGTCCGGCCACCGGATCGACCGGCCGCCCGTCGACATGGGTGAGGACCGCGCCCTCCCTGATCCCCGTACCGGCGAGCGGCGAGCGCGCCTTGGAGTCCGAGGAGTCTCCGGGCAGGATGCGCTGGACCAGCCACTCCCCCTCCCGGCACACCAGATTCGCGCCGAGCAGCCCGATCGCCCGCTGGTAGTGCGGCGGTCCCTCGTTGCGGCGGGCGGGGGAGACGTACGCGTGCGAGGTGCCCAGTTCGCCCAGGACCTCGCGCAGCAGATCGGCGAACTCGTCGGGGGAGGCGACCCGTTCGATCAGGGGCCGGTACTGGTCGAGCACCGCCGGCCAGTCGATGCCGCACATGTCCGGCTCCCAGAAGTAGGAGCGGATGATCCGCCCCGCTTCCCCGTACGCCTGGCGCCACTCCGCGGGCGGGTCGACCTCGTGCAGGATGCGGCGCAGATCGAGATAGACCGTGGAGTCGTTGTCGCCCGCCTCGGTCGCCGGTACGGCACGCAGCTCGCCCTCGTCCATCACGACCAGCCGGCTCGCGTCGCCGCTGACCGCGAACCAGTCGAGGTGGTCGACGAGTTCGGTCTTCCTGGCCTTGGCGATGTTGAAGTGCTCCAGGGTGGGCCGCCCCGACATGTCGGCCGGGTTGGCGAACGTCTCGCCCAGCGCCCCGGAGATCGGCCAGCGCAGCCAGACGAGCCCGCCGCCGCTGACCGGACGCAGCGCCGAGTACTTCGACGCCGAGACCGGGAACGGCGTCACCCGGCTCTCCAGGCCCTCGAACTCGACGGTGACCGCCGCCCCCTCGCCCGTACCGCCGTCGGGAATGTCCACCGGGTCGAGTCCGCCCGCCGCCGGGCGGCCGTCCGGCAGGAGTGCGAACGGCGACGGGGTGGCCGAGGACAGCGGGACCAGATAGGGGCGGCAGCCCAGCGGGAAGGAGAGGTCGCCGGTGTGGACGTCGTACACCGGGTCGAAGCCGCGCCAGGAGAGGAAGGCGAGGTAGCGGCCGTCGCCCGTGAAGACCGGGTTCTCGTCCTCGAAGCGGCCGTTGGTGACGTCGACGATGACGGGGGAGCCGGGTCCGGTGATCCGCGCCAGTTTGATCTGGCGCAGGGACCGGCCGACGCCCGGGTGCGACCAGGTCAGCCAGTGGCCGTCGGGTGAGAACGCCAGATCGCGGACCGGCCCGTTCGTGGAGCGGATCAGCTCGGTGACCTCGGCCTCGGGGGCCGTCGCGGCGGCCTCGTCCACGGCCCGGATGAGATCGGCCCGGGTGGACCCGGTTCCGGCCTGCTCCTCGGCTGACTCCGCGGCTGACTCCGCGGCCACCGCCTCGGCGGCCACCGCCTCCGCCGTATCCAGGAGCAGCAGCCGCCCGTCGTTGGAAGCGATCGCGAGCCGTTCGCCCTCCGGGTCGGAGGTCATCTCTTCCACCCGCCCCAGCTTCCCCGCGGCCAGCAGCCGGGGTTCGCGGTCGCCACTGGCCCGTGGCAGGTAGGAGATCTCGATCGCGTCGTCGCCCTCCGCGTCCGTCACGTACGCGACCTGGCCGCCGCTGCCGAGCATCTCCGGCAGCCGCACCCGGACCCCCGGGGTGTCGGTGATCGTCCGCGCGGGACCGTCGCGGTGCGTGAGCCAGTACAGGCTGCCGCGTACGGCGACGGCACTCGCCCGGCCCGTCTCGTCGACGGACAGCGAGTCGACGTTGTTCGCGGCCGACACCTGGTACGAGCGCCGCCCGGCCCGCGGCCCGCCGAGCCGTACCTCCAGCTTCCGCGGCGCGGCGTCCGGCGCTTCGAGGTCGTCGACCAGCCACAACTCGCCGGCGCACTGGTATATGACCCGGTAGCCGTCGCTGGAGGCGTTGCGGGCGTAGAACGCGTCGTGGTCCGTGTGGCGACGCAGATCGCTGCCGTCCAGCGCGCACGAGTACAGATTCCCGACGCCCTGGTGGTCGGAGAGGAACGCGATGCGGCGTCCGACGATCATCGGCGAGTCCAGGTGCCCCCCGATGTCCGGCAGCAGCCGCTCGCCGTGCAGCCACAGCCGCCCCATGGCCCCGCCCCGGTACCGCTTCCACGCCGCCGGTTCGTGCGGCGGCGTGCCGGTGAGCAGCAGCGTGCGCCGCTCCCCGTCGATGTCGGCGACCGCGATGTCGGAGACCGGGCCCCAGGGCAGTTTCCCGCCGGGGCTGCCGTCGGTGGGGACGCTGTAGGCCCAGGAGAAGTACGAGAACGGCTGGTTGTGCGAGGAGACGGCGAGGATCTGCGAGGAGTCGCCCGGGTCGGGACTCCAGCCGCAGACCCGGGCGTCGGTCGAGCCCCAGTAGGTGAGTCTGCGGGCGGCCCCGCCGTCGACGGGGGCCAGATGGATCTCGGGGTCGAGCGTGCGCCAGGTCGTGTAGGCGATGCGGCTGCCGTCGGGCGAGAAGCGTGGATGGCTGACCCTCGTCCGGTCGACGGTCACGCGCCAGGCGCGGCCGGGCCGGTGCCCCGCGGCGGCGAGAGGAGCGACCCATAGGTCGTCCTCGGCCGCGAAGCAGAGCAAGTCCTGGTGGAGGTGCGGGAACCGGAGATACGCGACGTCGTCACTCACCCCCCAATGCTTTCGGTGCGCAGGGCCCGCGGCAACTTGTGGTGCAGCACACAAGCGAAACGATTTCGTTTCGCTCCATGGCGGGAGTACGGTTCAGGTGTACGAAACGGTTTCGTTCGATGGACTGGTGATCCAGTGATGATCACCGGACGATCGGCGGACGTATGGACGGGAGGTCGACACATGGCACGCACCAGGCTCACACCCGAGCGTGAGAGCGAGCTGTACGCCGCCGTCCTCGACCTGCTCCGCGAAGTCGGCTACGACGCCCTGACCATGGACGCCGTCGCCCAGCGCACCCATTCCAGCAAGGCCACCCTCTACCGCCAGTGGGGGAGCAAGCCCAAGCTGGTCGTCACCGCTCTGCGGCACAACAAGCCGGTAAGTCTCGCCGGGATCGACACCGGCTCGCTGCGCGGGGACTTCCACTCCGTACTGAGTCGTACGGACGACTGCCAGATGGAGAAGGACTCCGCGCTGCTGCGGGGTCTGGGCCATGCCATCCATGACAATCCCGATCTGCACCAGGCACTGCGCGAGCTGCTGATCGAGCCGGAGATGACCGGTCTCGAAACGCTGCTCGAACGGGCCGTGGACCGGGGCGAGCTGCGCGCGGACAATCCGGCGCTGAAATATGTACCGCACATGCTGATCGGCGCTTTCGCCGCTCGGCAGCTGGTCGAGGACCGCGCCGTCGACCAGGCGTTTCTCAGTGACTATGTCGACTCCGTGGTCCTCCCCGCCCTCGGCGTCTGACGTCCCCGTTCGTTTCGTACGGCCCTCTCCCCAAAGCCCCACCTGACACGCCGCTCTCGTCGTCGGGCTGGTTCCTCACGCCCATTTCCACTCCACGACCTGACCGGGAGTACGCCCCCGTGGCCACTTTCCTTTACAAGCTCGGACGGCTTGCCTTCCGGCGCCGCCGCTATGTCGCCCTTGTCTGGGTGGCACTGCTGGCGCTCGCCGGATTCGGCGCGGCCTCCGCATCGCCCGCCACCTCGAGTTCCTTCTCGATTCCGGGTACGGAGGCCCAGAAGGCCTTCGACCTGCTGGAACAGCGCTTCCCCGGAGGCAGCGCCGACGGCGCCACCGCCCGGGTCGTCTTCAAGGCCCCCGAGGGCGAGAAGGTGACCGACGCGGCGAACAAGGCCGAGGTCACGGAGATCGTCGGCGAGCTGAAGTCCGGCTCGGACCAGATCGCCTCGGTCGCCGACCCGTACGCGGCGAACGCCGTCAGCAAGAACGGCTCCACGGCCTATATCTCCGTCTCGTACAAGGTCAACTCCATGGAGCTGACCGACGCGACGCGGGAGGCCCTGGAAGAGGCCGGTACGTCCGCCGAGAAGGGCGGCATGACCGTGGAGATCGGCGGTGACGCGCTCCAGGTGATGCCGGAGACCGGAGCCGGCGAGATCGTCGGTGTCGCCATCGCCGCGGTGGTGCTGGTCATCACCTTCGGCTCGCTGATCGCCGCCGGACTGCCCCTGATCACCGCGCTCATCGGCGTCGGTGTCGGCGTCTCGCTGATCACCGCCCTGGCGAACGTGCTGGACCTCGGCTCGACCACCTCCACCCTCGCGATGATGATCGGCCTCGCGGTCGGCATCGACTACGCGCTCTTCATCGTCTCCCGCTACCGCGCCGAACTGGCCGAGGGCAGGGAACGCGAGGAAGCCGCGGGACGCGCGGTCGGCACGGCCGGTTCCGCGGTCGTCTTCGCGGGCCTCACCGTGGTCATCGCACTGGCCGGTCTGGCCGTCGTCAACATCCCGATGCTGTCGAAGATGGGTTTCGCCGCCGCCGGTACGGTCGCGATCGCCGTCCTCATCGCGCTCACCCTCGTCCCGGCGCTGCTGGGCTTCGCGGGCAAGCGGGTCATGGGACGCAAGGCGCGCAAGGCCGCCGACGCCCTCGCCAAGTCCGGGGACAAGGCCGAGCCGAAGCCGAACATGGGCACCCGCTGGGCGCGGTTCGTGCTGCGCAAGCCGGTGTGGGTACTGCTGGTCGGTGTCCTCGGCCTCGGCGTCATCGCCGTACCGGCCGCCTCGCTGGAGATGGGCCTGCCCGACGACGGCTCGCAGCCCAAGAGCACCACGCAGCGTCAGGCGTACGACCTGCTCTCGGACGGCTTCGGTCCCGGCTTCAACGGACCGCTGCTCGTCGTCGTCGACACCGAGAACAGCTCGGACGGCAAGACCGCCGTCAACCGCGTCTCGGAAGAGATCGAGACCATCCCGCACGTCGTGGCCGTCACCCCGGCCGCCTTCAACAAGGCAGGCGACACCGCGACGATCACTGTCATCCCGCAGGACCGGCCCAGCTCCGCGCAGACCGAGGAGCTCGTCCACTCCATCCGTGACGCGGGCGGGGACATCAAGCGCGACACCGGAGCCGAGGTCCTGGTCACCGGCGCCACCGCGATGAACATCGACTTCTCGCAGAAGATGAACGACGCGCTGCTGCCCTACCTGGCACTCGTCGTCGGCCTGGCCTTCCTGCTCCTGATGCTCGTCTTCCGCTCGATCCTGGTGCCCCTGAAGGCGGCCCTCGGCTTCCTGCTCTCGGTCGTCGCGGCCCTGGGCGCGGTCGTCGCGGTCTTCCAGTGGGGCTGGCTCGGCTCGCTCTTCGGTGTCGAACAGACCGGCCCGATCATGAGCATGATGCCGATCTTCATGGTCGGTGTGGTCTTCGGTCTCGCCATGGACTACGAGGTCTTCCTCGTCACGCGGATGCGTGAGGCGTACGTCCACGGGGAGTCGCCCGGCCAGGCGATCGTCACCGGCTTCAAGCACGGTGCCCGCGTGGTCACGGCAGCTGCCGTGATCATGATGGCGGTCTTCTCCGGCTTCATCAGCTCCAGCGAGTCGATGATCAAGATGATCGGCTTCTCGCTCGCCATCGCCGTCTTCTTCGACGCGTTCGTGGTGCGGATGGCGATCGTGCCCGCCGTACTCGCCCTGCTCGGCAAGCGCGCCTGGTGGCTGCCGCGCTGGCTGGACCGCGCCCTGCCCAACGTGGACGTCGAGGGCGAGGGGCTCCGCAAGGAGCTCACCGACGCTCCCGGCGCCTCCGGCGGGGAAGCGGACGACGAGCGTGAGCTGACCCGGGTCTGACCCGGTCGGACAGAGCTCCGGGGGCCGCGTGTGAGCGGAGCGCGACCCCCGGCAGCACCGGTTACCTGTGGGGACGGGGGACCGGAGCGACAGGAAGCCCCCGTGCGAGCGGCACGGGGGCTTCCGTCATGCGTGGGCGATTGTATGCAGGGCCTGCCCGCCGGTGTTCACGGCGTGCCCGTCGCCGCGGCCGGGGCCGCCGTCGCCTCGTACGTCCGGTGCAGGAAGCGGATCAGGGGTGCGTTGTCGATCTGGAACACCTCGACACCCTCGGCCGAATGCAGTTCCACGATGAGCTGGGCGCGCCCGCAGGGCCAGACCCGCACATTGCCGCGTTCGGCGGGGAAGCGGAGTCCGCTCTCCAGGAGGTCGCGGCCGACGGCCCAGTCCGTTCCGCTGGCGAACGTCACATGGACGGTCGGTGACGCGTCGGCGGGGTCGTACCGCAGGTCGACGGGGACGGGTCGGGTGAGGGGGCCGTCAGTGATGAGCCGGGCTCTTGCGTGTTCTTCGATCACGGGGGACATGGGCCGGCTCCTCCTGTTTGTAGCACTTTGCACTCTAATGTCCCATATTTTGCGCCAAAAGCACCCTGGTGAGGGCCTGTGCAGTTGTGACAGACCCGCTCTTGCAAGCGATGCGCAACAAGGCTCTATCATTGGTGGGTTCTGACCCCGCCCCAGGAACGCAGGAAAGCGGAGCCTCCCATGCATGTACCCGACGGATTCATCAATGCACCCGTCTCGGCAGTTGCGGGAGTCGTCGCCGCAGGCGCGGTCGCCGTCAGCCTCCGTGGCGCCCGGCGTGAACTCGATGAGCGCACCGCCCCGCTGGCCGGGCTCGTCGCCGCCTTCATCTTCGCGGTGCAGATGCTGAACTTCCCGGTCGCCGCGGGCACCAGCGGACACCTCCTGGGCGGGGCGCTGGCAGCGATCCTGGTCGGCCCGTACACCGGCGTCCTCTGTATCTCCGTCGTCCTGCTGATGCAGGGCATCCTCTTCGCCGACGGCGGTCTCACCGCACTCGGCGTGAACATCACGGTGATGGGTGTCGTCACCACCGTCGTCGCGTACGCGCTGTTCCGCGGCCTGACCGCGGTACTCCCGCGCACCCGCCGCTCCGCGACCGTCGCGGCCTTCATCGCCGCGCTGGTCTCCGTACCGGCCGCGGCCTGCGCCTTCACCCTGATCTACGCCGTCGGCGGCACCACCGACATCCCCATCGGCAAGGTCCTCACCGCGATGGTCGGCGTGCACGTGCTGATCGGCATCGGCGAGGCGTTCATCACCGCGCTGACCATCGGCGCCGTGATCGCCGTCCGCCCGGACCTGGTCCACGGCGCCCGCGGCCTGGCCGCCCCCCTCAAGCTCCGCGTCGGCGGCGAACTGGTCGACGCCCCGGTCACCGCCCCCGCCCCGGTCGCCGCCCGCTCCACCCGCAAGGTCCGGGCCACCGGCCTGGTCACCGCGTTCGTCCTCGCGGGCTTCGTCTCCTTCTACGCCTCCGCCAGCCCCGACGGCCTGGAGAAGGTCGCCGCCGACAAGGGCATCGACGCCAAGGCCGAGGAGCACGCCGCCGCGGACTCCCCGCTCGCCGACTACGGCGTCAAGGACGTCACCGACGCCCGCCTCTCGGGCGGCCTCGCCGGAGTGATCGGCGTCGGCGCCACGGTGGCCGTCGGCAGCGGCGTCTTCTGGGTGGTGCGCCGCCGACGTACCGACGAGACGACCACCGCCTCCGTCACGGAGACCGTCTGACATGGGCGCCGGCCACGCCCACAAGCTCTACCGGCACGCCCACTCCCCGGTCCACGACCTGCCGCCGCACTGCAAGCTCGCCGCCGTCTTCGGCTTCGTGCTCGTCGTCGTCTCCACACCGCGCGAGGCGGTCTGGGCCTTCGCGCTGTACGCGGCGCTGCTCGCCGCCGTCGCCGCGGTGGCCCGTATCCCGGCCGGATTCCTGCTCAAGCGGCTGGTCATCGAGGTGCCGTTCGTGGCCTTCGCGCTGCTCATGCCGTTCGTGGTCCCCGGTGAGCAGACCGAGATCCTCGGCGTCTCCGTCAGCGTCCCCGGCCTCTGGGGCGCCTGGAACGTCCTGGCCAAGGGCACCCTCGGCGTCGCCGCCTCCGTGATCCTGGCCTCCACCACCGAGCTGCGCTCCCTGCTGCTCGGCCTCCAGCGGCTCAAGCTGCCGCCGCTGCTCGTCCAGATCGCCTCCTTCATGATCCGGTACGGGGATGTGATCACCGGCGAGATGCGCCGGATGTCGATCGCCCGCCGCTCCCGCGGATTCGAGGCCCGGGGCGTACGCCAATGGGGTGTCCTCGCCAAGTCGGCGGGCGCCCTCTTCATCAGGTCGTACGAGCGCGGCGAACGCGTCCATCTCGCCATGGTCAGCCGTGGCTACACCGGCACCATGCCGGTCATCGACGAGGTGACGGCCTCCCGCACCCAGTGGGCGTACGCCGGCGCACTCCCCCTGCTCGCCCTCGCTATCTGTCTGCTGGGATGGACCCTATGAGCAGCCCGACCCCCGCATCCGCGCCCTCCCTGGAGGTCAGCGGCCTCGCGTACGCCTACCCCGACGGCCACCAGGCGCTCTTCGGCGTCGATCTCACCGTGCACCGCGGCGAACGTGTCGCGGTCCTCGGCCCCAACGGCGCGGGCAAGACCACGCTCGTCCTCCACCTCAACGGCATCCTCGACGCGGGCGCGGGCACCGTCCGTGTCGCCGGGCTCCCCGTCGCGAAGCGCAACCTCGCGGAGATCCGCCGCCGCGTCGGCATCGTCTTTCAGGACCCCGACGACCAGCTCTTCATGCCGACCGTCCGCGAGGACGTCGCCTTCGGACCCGCCGCGTCCGGACTGCGCGGCCCCGAACTGGAGGAGCGCGTGCACACAGCCCTCAAGCAGGTAGGCATGGAGGAGTACGCGAATCGCCCCCCGCACCACCTCTCCTTCGGGCAGCGCCGCCGTGTGGCCGTGGCCACCGTCCTCGCGATGGAGCCGGAGATCCTCGTCCTGGACGAGCCCTCCTCCAACCTGGACCCCGCCTCGCGCCGCGAACTCGCCGACATCCTGCGCTCGCTGGACGTCACCGTGCTGATGGTCACCCACGACCTGCCGTACGCCCTGGAGCTCTGCCCGCGTGCCGTCATCCTCAGCGACGGAGTCATCGCCGCCGACGACCGCACCCAGGATCTGCTCGGCGACGAGGACCTGATGCGCGCCCACAGGCTGGAGTTGCCGTTCGGCTTCGACCCGCGCTCCGTGACAATGGGCGCGTGACCAAGGACGCTCCCGCCGCGCGCGGCCCTCACCCGCCGGCGCCCTCGCTCTTCCTCGACGACCAGCTGTGCTTCGCGCTGTACGCGGCTCAGCGGGCCGTCACCGCCGCCTACCGGCCGCTCCTCGACGAGCTCGGCCTCACCTACCCGCAGTACCTCGTGATGCTGGTCCTGTGGGAGCGCGGTGAGCTCCCCGTCAAGGAGCTGGCCCGTTCTCTGCACCTCGACTACGGGACCCTGTCGCCCCTCCTGAAACGGCTGGAGGGCGCCGGTCTCGTACGCCGCGTCCGCTCGCCCGCCGACGAACGCTCCGTACTCGTCGAACCGACCGCCGACGGCGCGGCCCTGCGCGAGCGGGCGGCCTGCGTACCCGGGGAACTGCTCGACGCCGCCGGACTGGCCTCCGCCGAAGTGGCCAGGCTCCGCACCGAACTGCACCGGCTGACGGCCCGCCTGGAGCACCCGGAGAAGGGCTGAGGCCGAGCCTGAGGGACCGCCTTGTTCACTGCCCCGGCACACCGTTCACCTGCGGCGCGATGCACCATGGGGGGATGAGCGGCAGTGCGGGAGCAGGCGTGGATGTACGGGGCACGGTGTCGCCCGGGTTCGAACCGGTAAGGGACGCTTTCGTCCGCAACTTCGAGCAGCGGGGCGAGCGCGGGGCAGCGGTCGCCGTCTACCGGCACGGCCGCAAGGTCGTTGATCTGTGGGCCGGTACGAGGGATGTCGACGGGGTCGAGCCGTGGGCCGTCGACACCGTGCAGATCGTCCGCTCGGCGGGCAAGGGCATCGCCACCGCCGTACCCCTGCTGCTGCACCAGCGAGGCCAGCTCGACCTGGACGCCCCGGTCGGCACGTACTGGCCGGAGTTCAAGGCCAACGGCAAGGAACGCGTCCTCGTACGCCACCTCCTCGCCCACCGGGCCGGGGTCCCCGCGCTCGACCGGCCCCTGACCCCCGCCGAGGCGGCCGACGGCACGTCCGGACCCCGGGCGGTCGCCGCCCAGCGCCCCGAGTGGGAGCCGGGCACCGACCACGGCTACCACGCCCAGACGTACAGCTGGCTCGTCGGCGAACTGGTGCGCCGGGTCACCGGGCGCACCGTCGGCCGCTGGATCGCCGAGGAGATCGCCCGCCCCCTCGGTCTGGACTTCTGGTTCGGCCTCCCGGCCGACGAGGCCCACCGGATCGGCCGGATCGGCCCCGTCGAACCCCCGGTAGCCGAGGGGAGCAGCGGCGCGTTGCGCCTGCGCCCCAAGCGGTCCGTCGTCGAGGCGTACCGCGACCCGGACTCCCTCACCCGCCGCGCCTTCGGCGCGATCGACCCGCTGCCGGACGAGAACGACGCCGCCTACCGTGCGGCCGAACTCCCCGCGTCCAACGGCATCGCCACCGCCCGCGGGCTGGCCCGCTGCTACGCCGCGATGATCGGCGAGGTCGACGGCTACCGCCTGTTCGCCCCGGCCACGCTCACCCTGGCCCGCACCGAGGAGTCCGCGGGCCCGGACCGGGTCCTGGTCGTCAGCACCCGCTTCGGCCTCGGCTTCATGCTGCACGGCCCGGCCGCCCCGCTCCTGGCCCCCGGCTCCTTCGGCCACCCCGGACGCGGCGGCTCGCTCGGCTTCGCGGACCCCGAATCGGGCATCGCCCTCGGCTATGTGACGAACGGTCTGCAGAAGGGAGTTACCGCCGATCCCCGTGCCCAGGCACTGGTCAGAGCAGTACGGTCGGCCCTATGACTTCTCCTGCGCCGACCACCGCACGGTTCGACGGCTACTCCGTGCTCATCACGGGAGCAGGCCAGGGAATCGGCGCGGCCACCGCCCGCCGCCTGGCATCGGAGGGCGCGTCGGTCCTGGTCACCGACCTGGACGGCGCCCGCGCCGAACACGCGGCAGCGGAGATACGTAAGTCGGGCGGCCGGGCCGACTCCCTGCCCTGCGACGTGGGCGACCGGTCGGCGGTCGAAGCGGCTGTCGCCCACGCGGTCGCCGTCTTCGGCCGCCTGGACGTCCTGGTCAACAACGCCTACTCGGCCGGTACGGACGCCCCGCTCTTCGAGGACGAGACGGACGAGGTCTGGCAACGCGACCTGGACATCAGCCTGTCGGGCCCCTTCCGCTGCTCCCGCGCCGCACTGCCCCACCTGGTGGCCTCCGGCCGGGGCGCGATCGTCAGCATCGGCTCGGTCAACGGCGAACAGGACTTCGGCGGCCACGCCTACAGCGCCGCGAAGGCGGGCCTGGCCAGTTTGACGCGCACGCTCGCAGGCCATGCGGGGCCCCGAGGTGTCCGCGTCAACCTGGTCGTCCCCGGCACGATCCGCACGGACGCATGGTCGGGCCGAGAAGCCCAACTGGACGCGCTGAGCACGCTCTACCCCCTGGGCCGCGTCGGCGAACCGGACGACATCGCGGCAGCGGTCGCCTTCCTCGCCTCCAGCGACGCGTCCTGGATCACCGGGACGGCCCTGCGCGTGGACGGTGGCCTGCTGGCCGTGAACACGGGGTCCCGCCGGGCGACTTCGGAGGCGTGAAGTCGCGTGCGGCACTCGCCTGGTGGCTTTCTCGCCCCGCGCCCAGGCGGCGGGTGCGACCGAAGCCACGGCCGCAAGCGCCTCCACCTGCTCATCCCCTTGCATCCTGGGTGCCCGCACATGAGCGCACCCAGATTTTGACCGCCTCGTTATCGATGTGAGCGAAGACGGTACTCCGCTGGTCGGGCATTCCGTATCCACCGACAACAGCTATTCCACGCCCAGCGGTCAGGACAGGCATGTGGCGTGGGCGATCGCGTTCCAACTGGCGTGCGTGACCGCGGCTATCAGGACCGCGAGCGTGACCAGCGGCGTCACGGGGCGCCTTGGGGTGTACTCATGGTCCGCACGCTAGCTCAGCCGGCCGGAGACCATGGAGCCGGTTCCTGGACCGCCTTCCCTGTCCGGGCCGCCGGTCGAAGAGTGCCTGTTTCCCTCACTGAGAGACAAAGCAGCCGTCTGGCAAATTGCGTTAAATCCGAGGATGGCATATTGGGGAATAGTAAATCCGAGATGCAGGAAATGGAATGTAATGGGCTCGCCGGTAGTTGCTCATCGGCTCGGTCGGCGGCAATGAAGACCTTGCGGCTTGTGGATGGTGATCGTTAAGATCGGCCGACCGATTCAGGCTACCGCAGGGATTGATAAATGAAGTTTTCTCGTGTTCGCATCGCAGCCGCCCTCTCTGCGCCGCTGACTGTCGCCACTCTTTTCGTGGCGGCCCCCCAGGCCGCGGCGGCTACCGGAACATCCTGTGATGTCAGTGCTGGTACCGGATGCCTCACGCTGTACTACAACAGCAACAGATCCGGTTCCTACACGTACTTCTACGGCAGCAATGTCTCTGACTTTGCGTCGTACAAGTTCCTGGGGACCGGTGCCGGGAAGGGGCTGAGCGTGAAGAACAACGCTGCCTCGGGTGACAACGTTTCTCCGAACCCCACCACCATTTTCTACAACAGCAACTACGGCGGGTCCTGCGACACGCTCACCTACTATGCCATCGCTTCGCAGTTGCATAATACGTACAACAACAACGCGTCCTTCAAGTTCAACTACACCGCTTCCTCCTGCTACAAATTCAATTGATTCGACGGTGCAGCCATGCCCGCGCCCTCATCGGGGCGCGGGCATGGCTGCACTGCTCAATGCTTCTGCGCACGGAAACGGCACACTCGGTGAATAAGCATCAACTCCTCTTTCGTCGCCGTCGGCCGTTCGCGGCGGCCGCGCTGGTGGCATCCCTCGGTCTGCTCGCCGGTTGCGCTGGTTCGCAGAGCGAATCTTCCGCCGACGGGGCCGAGCCCCGCGGGCCGGCGGACAGTTCGGCGAGCCCGTCCTCGCCGGTCACAGGTGATTTCACGTTCCGGCTTCCCATAGCGAAGTACTCCTACACCGCGGCGGAGGATGCCGTGATCAGGGGTGCGGAGGATGTGCTGACCGAGCAGTGCATGCGGAAGCTCGGCATGTCCTACCGGGCTGTTGCGGCCCCCGAAGCAGTCAGGGCGTCCGACCGGAGGTACGGGTTGTCGAGTGTGGAGGACGCCTCCCGCTACGGCTACCACCTGCCCCCCGAGCCCTTGTTCGACCAGCATGAGGGCCTGGATGCCGAGACGCTGTCCGCTCTCTACGGCAACTCCGCAGGAGCCACGGGGAGCCCCGCGCCGAAGGGGAAGATCCCTCCACGCGGCTGCCGAGGTGAAGCCGTCGTGACCTTGGCGTCGAAGCACCGGTATACGGCCGGCGCGGAGATCGCGAGCGGCATCGCCAACGGCAGTTACGAGGAATCCAGGCAGGACCCGCGGGTGCGGGCAGCCGTAGGCCGGTGGTCCTCATGCATGGCCGAGCGCGGATACTCCTATGCCGACCCGATGGCTTCGTTGGGGGACAAGCAGTTCTTGGACAAGAAGGTCGGCGAACAGGAGATAGAGACCGCACAGGCGGATCTCAACTGCAAGGCCAGGACCCGGCTGCTGCAGATCTGGTTCGCGGCGGAGACGCACATCCAGAACGGCCGTATTGCCGAGCACCTCGGAGAGCTCGAGAAGCTCGCGAAGTCGCACGCCTCCAAAGTCGCCGAGGCTCGGCGGATCACTTCACCGGGCTGACGTCACGGCGTCACTTCGTCTGCTCGCGCACGTCCACGAGGGTGCCGCCCGCGTGCCCGATCAGTGTCTTCGGGTCGAGAGGGAAGACCGTGTACGGGGTGCCTGCCGCGGCCCACACCACGGCGTGGTCGAGCAGTGCCCGGTCGGCCAGGACCCGGGTCTTCGTGCGGTGGCCGAAGGGCGGTACGCCCCCGATCGCGTACCCGGTCGTCTCCCTGACCAGGTCCGCCCTCGGGCGGGTGACCTTCGCCGCGCACAGTTCGCGGCGCACCAACTCCACGTCCACCCGGGAGGAACCGTCCATGAGGACGAGGACCGGTACGCCGTCGGCCTCGAAGATCAGCGACTTCACGATCGCGCTGAGCTCGCAGCCGATCGCGGCGGCGGCCTCCGCGGCGGTGCGGGTGGCCTCCGGGAAGCGGCGGACCTCGACCTCCAGGCCCAGTTCGCGCAGGGCTTCGGCGAAGCGGGGGTGGGCCTCGGAAGGGGTGGCGGGTGCGGGAGTGGTTCCGGGTGTGCTCATACCCGCACGCTAACGGTCGGTGTAAGAGGCATGCGACACGGTTTCGGAGTGTGGGCGGGCCGTAGTCCCGGTGACGTGGCAGCGGGATGCTGCCTACCCTCCGCCCATGGAAACGGACGATGCCCTGCTCAATGTGATCGATGTCGAATCGACCTGCTGGGAGGGGCAGCCGCCGCCCGGACAGGTCAGCGAGATCATCGAGATCGGACTGACCGTCGTCGACCTGCGGGCGGGAGAGCGGCTGGCCAAGCACCGGCTGCTGGTGCGGCCCGTGCGGTCCGAGGTAAGTGCCTTCTGTACCGGACTGACCGGGCTCACCCAGGCCGAGGTGGATGCGGGCACCGGCTTCGCCGAGGCATGCCGGGTACTGGCGGCCGAGCACCGGAGCGGATCGCTCCCGTGGGCCGGCTGGGGCGACTACGACCGCAATATGTTCACCCGTCAGTGCCGGGCCACCGGGACCGCGTACCCCTTCGGCCGACGGCACACGAACGCCAAAGTCGCCTTCACCGCCGCCTACGGGCTCCGCAAGCGCCCCGGTATGGCGCAGGCGCTGGAGGTTGCCGGACTGCCGTTGGAGGGGCGCCACCACCGGGGCGACGACGACGCGTGGAACATCGCCGCCCTGGTGCTCGACATGGCGGGGAAGGGCGGCTGGCCGGCCCATCCCGTAGGGCAGGCCAACATGTAGGGACCTAGGGGCCTCTCGTTTGGATCATGCCGGGCTCGCGGGGTCCGATCCAAATGAAAGACCCTGAGGTCAGCTGCCCGCTCGCAGTACCGCCGCCACCACCGGGCCCGCCGCGTCTCCGCCGTGGCCGCCGGACTGGACGACTGCCGCTGCGGCCAGGTCATTGCTGAATCCGGTGAACCAGCTGTTGGACACGGCCTGTCCGTCGACCTCCGCCGAGCCCGTCTTGGCGCCCTTGTCGCCGCCGACCGAGGCCATGGCGGCCTTGCCGGTGCCCCAGGCCGCCGTCGCGCGCATCATGTTGTTCAGCTGGTCGGTGACATGGGCCGGCAGCGAGCGGGACGCGACGGCGAGCTGCCGGCCGTCCAGGGACTGCGGCACGATGACCGGCTGGTGGAAGGTGCCGGTGCGGGCGGTGGCGGTGATGGACGCGATGTTGAGGGCGTTCATCTGAACCGTGCCCTGGCCGATGTACTGCGCCGCGGCCTCGCCGCCGACCGCCTCGGGAATGCTGCCGTCGGTCGAGAAGATGCCGGTCTTCCAGTCAAGCCCTATCCCGAAGACGTCCCTCGCCTCCTTGCCGAGCGCGGAGTCGTCGTTCACCTCGTCGATCTTCTTGATGAAGGCCGTGTTGCAGGAGCGGGCGAAGCTCGTCGTGAACGCGTCGGTCGGCGGGAGGGAGAAGCGCTTCAGATTGTGGAAGGTGTTCCCCTCGTACAGCACCTCCTCGGGGCATTCGACCGGGCGGGTCGCCGAGACCAGACCCTTCTCGATCAGCATCGCCGCGGTCACGATCTTCAGCGTGGAACCGGGCGCCTGCTTGCCCTGCATCGCCGCGTTGAAGTCGGTCACCGGGTTGTTGGCGACCGCGCTGATCGCGCCCGTCGAGGGCTGGACCGCGACCACCGACGCCTGGCTGTACTTCTTCACGGCCTGCTCGGCCGCCGCCTGGGCACCGGCCTCGATCGTCGTCCGGAGCCTGCCGGGCTTCCCCTTCGTCAGGGTCAGCAGCGTCGTCTTCGGCGCCGACTCGTCGGCGGGCTCGATCCAGGTCTCGATCCCTGCCGTGCCACCGCTCTTCGCCCCGTACTTCTCCCGCAGCGTGGCCAGCACCGGTGCCAGCGACGGATACGTCTTCGTGTCCAGGACCTTGTCGTTGCGGTCGACGGCCTCGATCTCCGGCGTCGACGACTGGCCCGTGTGCAGGGTCGCCCCGTCGGTCAGCTGCGGGTGGATCACCGTGGGCTCCCAGTCGACGAGCGCCTTCCCGCTGGTCAGGCCCCGCACCACGGTCAGTTCGGAGGCGTACGACAGGGTCTTCGTCCTGCCCTCGTACGAGACCGTCGCCTTTACCGTGTACGGCACCTTCGCGCCCACCGCGGGACCCGGAGTGATCACGGCCCGGGTGACATGGGCGTCCTCGGTGTAGCCGGTGAGCAGCGGTGCGGCGCCGGACTCGTTATTGGTGAGCAGGGACGCGGCCGTCGCGTCACCGGCCGCCCACGCCTTCAGGAACTCCTTCGAGGTCCCGGTTATCTCCGCCTCGCTGGGCGGCCCCGTCTTCACCTCCGAGGAGGCGTCCGTGGCTTTCAGCCCGTCGTCCTCGCTGCCGCCCCCGACAACGTTGTACGCGCCGTAGCCGACGCCGCCGGCCGCCAGCATGAACACGCCGCCTATTACGGCGACCTTCGCTCCACTGCGCATCGTGCGGTCCCCTCCCCAGGAGCCCCCTTGAACATGTTCAAGGGGAATTTCCCGGCACTCTACGGGAGAGCAGGGACAGGTGGGGCGGCTGTTATTGGACCGGGATCAGACCCACGTATCGAGCCACATCCGGTCGCGCCAGGAGTTCTCCGGGATGGACGTGCCCGTGTACAGCGGCCAGAAATAGACGAAGCTTCGTGCATGGGTCATGCCCTGGCCCCGACCTGCGGTTTCGTCGCAAATCGGGGCCGTCGGGCGGTTACTGGGCCGTCTCAGGGCCGTGATCATGCTTCCCGGGAGAGCGGTAGAGCCCATCCACGGCCTTCCGGGTACGGCCCTCGCTGCTCGGCATGAGGTGCGTGTAGGTGCGGAGGGTGAAGCCAGGGTCGGAGTGACCGAGGTACTGGCTCACGGCCCGGATGTTCTCCCCCGCGTCCAAGAGGACCGACGCGTAGAAGTGGCGAAGAGCATGCATCCCGTGCTGGGGCGCCGCCGCGTACCGCTGGCCTTCCTCCGGTTCGGGAATGATGCCCGCGGCTGCGAGTGCGGGCTTCCACATGTGGTCGTTGAAGTGGCTCACACGTACATGGTCGTCGGAAGGCCCGGTGAAGATGAGCTTCTTCGTGACGGGCGGGCCGTCCGGTGTCCGCCAGGGCAACGTCACCTTGACCGGCGGATGCCGCTCGATGTGAGCGCGAATCGCGTCGGCCACAGCGTCCGGGAGAGGCACATCGCGGAGCTTCCTCCCCTTCGGGAGGGCGAAGACGAACTTGCCCCTGATCCGCTTGAGCTGATGCTGAACTGAGAGCCAGCCACCCTCGCAATCCAGCTCCTCGACGTCGAGACCGAACACTTCCCCTTGTCGTAGTCCGCACCCGCCGGCCACGTCCACGGCTAGACGCAGGTGCTCGGGCAGGGCGGCTTGCACGCCGAACACCTGCGAGGCGGTCCACGGTACGACCCGAGGACGGCTTGGCTTCGGTGTCTGCACCGACCGGGCTCGGCAGGGGTTCTTGGTGAGGAGACCGTCATCCGTGGCTGCGCTGAAGGCGGCGGACACGGTGCCGAAGATGATGCGGCGGTGCGAGGCCGCGGGCACGGCGGCTTCAAGCTCACCGAGCCAAGTGCGGATATGGCCGGGCTGGAACGAGGGGAGCGGCCTCGTTCCGATGTACGGGTATGCGTGCAGCCTCAGTCGCCGCTCGGCGGCCTCGCGGCTGTTGATCTCGGTGGTGTGGGTCTTCACCCAGGTCTCGGCGAACTGCTGGAAGGTAATCCGTGCTCCTCGCGGATCGGTGTACTGCCCGCGCGACATGTCGACAGCCGTCGCGGTCAACCACTGTTCGGCGAGGCGCTTCTGTCGGTCGGGGAAGGACTTGCTCTTCTCGGTTCCGTCGGGGCCGATGTAGCGGGCGCGGTATCGCATGCCGGTGCCGTGGCGGTCGGTCTGGACGCGTACGGGCTTACCGGCGGGGCCGGTCTCGGTCTTGTACCAGCGGTCTTGGATGTGGCCAGCCATGTGGCTGTGTCCTCTCGGTATGTCCGGATGGGTGCTTGGAGAGGGAGGCAGGAGTGCCCCTCGGCGTGGACCCCTGACGGGGCCTTTTCAGTGCTGCGGGCGGACGCCTCCCTGCCTCCCTGGAAGGTGTTTGCGCTGGTCAGATCCAGGGAGGTGGGTCAGGGAGGCGGTGAGGGAGTTCTCCCTGCCTCCCTGGTGCGCGGGGCGTCGACTCCCTGCCGCGCACCGGGCGGTCGTGGGCGGCAAGGCACGGGTTTCGGTGGTGGCTGCCCGTGCCCCCTCTACCGGCTTTACCTCGCAGGTCAGGGGCCCTTACCGCCCCCTCTACCGGGGTAGAGGGGGCCCGCTACTTGAGGGGGCTGGGTAGAGCCATCGCGGCGGCGTGATTGTGGAGCGCTCGGGGTCTTCGGGTAGAGGGGGAGGGCTCTACCTCCCCCCTCTCGGTCACTGCGTCAGGCGGCGTCGCGGTCGGTCTGCTGGTCGATCCAGGCGCGGACTGCGGCGGGGTCGTAGCGGACGTGCCGGCCGACGCGGAAGCCGGGCGGTCCGATGCGCTGCTTGCGCCAGTGGTAGACGGTCTCGATCGGCAGGACGAGCATTGCGGCGAGGTCTTCGGGGGTGAGGTAGCGGTCCGGGAGTCCTGCGCGGAGGGTCGCGCGGGGGTCGGTGGCCATGGCGGTGGTGACTCCTCGTGTCCGTGGTGCGGTGCGTGGGAGTGGTGCCGGTCGCCGTCCTAGAGAGTTGGTGTATTTCAGTGTCCGCAGCGTCCCAGCGTCCGACAGAGCGCTTTTCCGCAGTTCAGGAAGGGTGAGAGCTTCGGACGCTGTGCGGACGCTGCGGACACTGGACGGCTTCAGCGTCCGCAGCGGGTGACGTATCCGGGCCGCTGTTTCGCGGCCCGGCCCGGTGGTGTTCCGGCTACGTCAGTGCAGGTCGGGCGGGTTGTGGCCCTGCCCGGCGGGGGTTACCTCGGGCCACAGGGCCGCCTCCTGCGGTGCGGACACTGCGGACGCTGTGCTCTCCGTCCGCGAGAGAACGAAGAGGCGGTGGCGGTGCTTGCCGGGGCTACGCTGCGTGTCGTCCACGGTGATCCCAACGGACCGCAGGAGCGGGGCGAGGCGTTTGACCTTGCCGCCCGCGCGGGTGGCGTCCTTGGGCCAGTTCTGCGGCCGGACACCGCCGGGCGGCTGTGCCTGTTCCAGGAGTTGGGCGGCTGTGCCGGTCCAGGTTCCGGCCTGCTCGACCAGGGCGGCGACGGCGGAGCCGAACTGGTCGCCCTCCAACGCGTCTCCGGCGACGTTCGCCGATGCGGCGAGGTAGTCGTCCAGGGTGTTCCAGTCCATGACCTGGTCGACGGCCGCGAGCACGCGGGCGAAGTCGGCCATGCGCGGCATCGTGGCGAGCCGGATGGACGGCAGGACCGCGAGCACGGTGGCCAGCAGGTCACAGAGCGAGCCGAGGACGGACGGGCGCACGGCCTCGAACGCGTCGTCCAACTCCTCCTCGGTCCGGCGCCGTTCCTCGTCGATCAGCTGGAGATCGAGCATCAGCAGCCGTTCGGCGAGGTCCCCCGCGAGCGCTCCGGCGTCGATGGTCGTCATGGCGAGCACACGGCGGAAGGAGAGAACGACGACGTCGTCGTCGGTGTACAGGGCCCGGTCCACGATCCCGTCCCCGGTGACGGCCTTGCACAGGGTGTCGGAGAGCCACGGCGGAATCGTGCTGATGTTGTCCAGGCACAGCGCCCAGGAGTTGAACGCCTGAGCGGACCACGCCTTGATGTCCCGCGGCTGCGACCGCTTCGAAGCGGGCGACGGGTCGATGAGATTCACGACCATCTGCGCCGTCTTCGACTTGCCCGTGCCCTGCTCGCCCTTGAACGTCAGGACCGGGTGCGGGATCTTCGGAATCCAGGCGGCGACCAGCCACGCCACGAGCTGACGGAACGTGGACTCATCCATGTTCAGCAGCGCGTGAAGCTTCGACAGACCATCCCCCACCAGAATCGGGGTGGGCATCGGCGCCATGGCCCCCGACCGCCGGAAGAGAACCGGCGAGCGGTCCACGACGTGCCATCCGCCGGCCGACAGAGTCACCGCACGGCCATCGGCCGTACCGAGGTCGACCACGAGGGTTCCCGCGTCGTCGTGTCCGACCCGCAGATGCACCGGCACCGGGTCGTTGGAGTCGGCGATGCCCTCCAGGACCGTCATGGCATCGGCGAGCGCGGACTGTGACGCCACGTCCCCTTCGAAGGTGTCGGCGTACAGCCGGGCCAGGCGCTGGCGCAGACCGGTGCGGCCACGCAGCGGAAGCGCGAGGTTGGGCCCGTCGATCGCGACCGCGTAGGGACGGCCGTCGGTCGACATGACGAACGTGTACTGCTCGCGGGCCATGGCCACGAGTCGGACGGCCGCAGACGGCTTCTTGCCGCCGTCCTCGGTCGGCTGCTTCGCCGGTCGGGTCTTGTTCACGGCCGGTCGACCCGCCGACTCGGTCGGGGCGATCGGGGCGATCGGGTCGATCGGTCGGGTCGTCCCGTTCACGCGCTGTACGGCGGTGTTCATGCGCTCACCCCTCGATCGGTCGGCTGTTCATACGTGTTCAGTCGGGCGGTCCGTCGGGCGTGTTCGAGCCGACCGAACCGCACCGCCCGGCGGGCCGTCGTGTGGTGTTTTGTCTGGTCAGGGGTCGACCGTTCAGTGGCCGGTCGGGCGTGAACGAGTCGGGCCAGCAGCAGCCACCGCACGTGCTGCGGGCCGAGTCCGGTCGGGCCCGGTCGGGTCGACGGGTCGGTGTCGGTGAACACCGATCGGTCGGCCGTGAACACGTCGTCGGTCGGGTGAACGCCCACACCGATCGGGTCGGTGTGACGGGGGGTGTGACGCGCCTCGTCACGCTGGTCAGGCAGGTAGGTCCAGGCCAGAAGGAGGGCGATGGAGAGCGGGAGCCGGTCGGCCTTGGCGTGGTTGCAGTCGACGCACGCCAGGGTCAGGTGAACGACCGACCATGTGCGGAACAGGGAGACCGGCACGATGTGGTCCAGGGTCGCGTCCCGCAGCGACGCGAACGGGCGGCGGCAGTACGTGCACCGCTGCCCGTGGCGGCGGGCGAGCTGTTCCTTACGGGCGCGGCGGCGCGACGCGGTGAGGTGACGGACACTCACGCCTACCACTCCGCCCGCATCGACCGCACCCGCACGCCACCCGGGCCAGCAGGCGGGGTCAGGCCGACGGTGTGCCCGCCCGTGTCCGGCCGGACGATGAGCGGCATGGGCTGGGACTGCGCCTGGCCGGAGCGCATCACGTCGAAGCAGAACCGGCGCCGGTGGTAGTCCGGGAGTGCCTGCTTGTACAGCCACTCCCGCTCGCGCTGCCGGTCGGCCGGCACGCCGAACTCGGCGGACATGAACGCCCCGAGCCGGATCAGTGTCTCCGTGGGCACCGCCACGACCCCTTCGTGCAGGGAGCGGGAGATCAGCAGGGCCCGGCGCGGGAGCTCCCGGAAGTCGGCCATGCGGTAGCGGTGCAGGGACGACAGGTACAGGGCGACTCCGGCTTCCCCGACGGTCATGGGGCGGGAGCGGGCTCCGGCGTACCAGAAGGACAGGGCCAGGCGGTAGGCGAAGCGCTGGCAGTGACCGACCCTGGGGGACCCGGCCTGGGGCAGGTCCGCGAACCTCTGGGAGACCTCTGCGATACCTGCCGGGCCCAATGTGGTGACGGCCGTTCGCAAGGCGCTGTAGAGGTGATCCGTGGTGGGGACCGGGAGGGCGAAGCCGTCGGCCACGACCTCGAACAGGGCGGCTGCCGCCTCGTTGACGTCCAGCTCCAGGCCGTTCACGGGGATGGTGGGGAAGTCATCCCCCTCCTGCCTGCGGTCCATCTCCGCGAGGCAGAACACCGGCCCGGGCGGCAGCGTGACGTGCGCGTACAGCGCGTCCAGGGCGGTCGTCATGCCGACACCCCGAACACGCGGGTGATGGCAGCCGCCAGGGACGTGACGTACTCGAAGTCCTCGGGCTTGCCGTTGCCCTCGTACATGGCCATCGCCCGCAGGGCGTAGGACTCCATCGCGTACAGGTCCGTCTGGAGCACGGCGTACTGGAGCGACTCGCGGATCGTTGCCTCGTCGCTCAGCTCGTCATGCGTCAGCGAACCCTGGAACATCAGCAGCCCCAGCAGTTCCGCGAACGTCAGGCACACCGGGATGCTCACCGCGACCCGCACCTCACGACCCTGCGGCTCACAGCTCCCGAACACATCAACGTTGCTGACCAGCCGACCAGCGGCAGCGCGCTCCGTAAGGATTCCAGGCATCATGGTCTTACCCCTTCGAGGGTCGGGGAGCGGTGACTTTGCTTGGCCGCGAGCGCCGCTCCCTGCTGAGCCCTAGGTCTTTGACCAGGGCTTTTCTGCGTTTAGAGCCCCGTTCACTGGCTCCATCTATGAACTAGCGTGCACTAGTGTGAGCTAGTCGTCAAGTGCCACGCGGTAGCGTGCGCTAGTTCGCTCTAGTGGGTACTCTCAGGGCATGACTGACACTGGGATTCCCAAGCCGAAGGCCGTGCAGGTGGCCGATGTGCTCCGCGAGGACGTCAGGAGGATGCAGCCTGGTGAACGGCTGCCCACGCAAAGGGAATTGGTGGACCGGTTCGGGTTCGCCGGCCAGACCATCCAGAACGGCCTTGCGATCCTGCGTGCCGAGGGAGCGATCGTCTCGGCGGGAAATATGGGCAACTTCGTGAGTGGCGGCGGAGCGGGCGATAAGGGCGACGAGCTCAAGGAAATCCGCTCCCAGATTCAGGCGTTGACTGAACGGGTCGCAGCGCTGGAAGGGCGCTCCGATTCGGGCCGTGCTTGATCTGTATCCACCCTGCGGGAAACGAGGCGTGTGCAGTAGGTGACACCTGGGGGGCATTGCGGCCGTCGTGGGGACAGCACCGATGTCCCCATACTGTCCTCTTGCGTGTCCCCCCGGCGGATCGGCCAGACTCGCGGTAAGCACTCGGAGAAGAGGGCACATGGGCGACGACAGGCCCGCATGGGCAAGGCGAATCGCTGCGGAGCGAGCGGCGCGTGATTGGGCACAGCGGGATGCGGTGCGAGCGCTTCGCGGCCACGCGCCGTCGGAGCTCCCGTCCGACGACAGCATGATCCGGCAGTGGAAGCGCTGGGAGTCTGGTGCTCTCCCGAACGAGTTCTATCGCCCCGTTATCGCGGCCGTCTTCGGCACAGTGACGCACGCGCTGTTTCCGGCGCCGTCCCGGCGAGACGGAGAGAGGGAGATCCTGGCTGTGAGCGGTATGGAGACGCTGGAAATCGTGAGTCGTCTCAACCGATCCGACGTGGACAACGCGACGCTCGACGCTTTGCGGATCACGACTGACCGGCTCTGCTCCGAGTATCCATTCATGCCGAGCAGCCAACTCCTCATCGAGGGGCGCCAGTGGCTGCGACGGGTTGTGGAGCTCCACTCGAAGAGCCTCACGCTTGCCCAGCACCGCGAGGTACTCGCGCTGTCCGGGTGGCTGGCCCTCCTCGTTGGCTGCGTCGAGTACGACTCTGGGGATCGTCATGCGGCCGAGTCGACGCGGCGGGCCGCCCTGTCTCTCGCGACCGAGTCGGACCACCCCGAAGTGGCTGGTTGGGCACACGAGATGCGAGCCTGGTTCGCACTCACCACTGGTGACTACAGGGGAGTCATCGTCGCGGCTCAAGCCGGTACAGAAGTCGCAGCTCACCACGGAGTGGCCGTGCAGCTCGCAGGTCAGGAAGCGAAGGCTTGGGCGCGACTCGGTGACCGTCGACAGGTCGAGGTCGCTCTCGACAGAGGCCGGCGCCTACTCGAAGGTATGCCGCATCCGGAGAATCTGGACAACCACTTTGTGGTCGACCCTG
Source organism: Streptomyces sp. NPDC057136 (assembly GCF_042670885.1). Classification (NCBI taxonomy): domain Bacteria; kingdom Bacillati; phylum Actinomycetota; class Actinomycetes; order Kitasatosporales; family Streptomycetaceae; genus Streptomyces; species Streptomyces sp. NPDC057136. The sequence goes on along the minus strand of NZ_JBHUUV010000036.1, from coordinate 25,712 downwards.
CGAAGTTCGACTTCTACTCGATGGACTGCTACCGCCTGGTGGGCGAGGACAAGCTGGCCCGGAACCTTGCCGAGGAAGTGCTCCGTGCGGGTACAGATTTCGACGGCACGGAGCGATCCCCGATGCGCAATGCTGAGGCGCGGGTGACGCTCGGTGTGACTGCGGCGCGCGAGGGCGACCTGGAACAGGCGCTCATCATGGGGGAGCGGGCGCTTCAGGGCGACAGGCAGTCGGTGCCCTCGCTCATCATGACGAGTCGCGAGCTCGCGGCAGAAGTCAAGCGCCGATACAGCGATGAGCCCTCGGCTCAGGACTACCTCGCACACTTGCGGGCGCTGGGCCAAGAGAAGCCCGGCTTCCTGCCTCAATAGCGCGTACCTATGCCTACAGAACCCCGGGTTCACGTCGAAGCCGGGGTTCTGACGTGTGTGCCGATAGCCGCTAGTCCGCTGGTCAATCCCAGTTTTGGCCGCTAGCGGCGGTGCTAGACCTAGCGGGGGTGGGCGCTAGGTCTAGCAGGGCAATCCAGGGCCCCGCTGGCCAGAAAGGCGATGTACGGAGCGGCCAAGCCGCACATTCCTTGGCAGCTCGCTGCGCGAGCGCTCGTCGATCGCCCCGCAGCCTGGCTGCCGCGGCGCATCGACGGAGGGCGACACGGGGCAACACAGGAACTGGACCACTAAGCGTGGCCGGTGGTCGGCCACTCGCCAGCTCTCGATTCGAGATAACGATCATGGCGCGTTGTTGGGCCCGTCTGCGGAAAAGCGCAGCGCCCGACCGACATATCGGCCGGGCGCTATTTCTCGTTGCTGACCATCTTCTCAACTCTGGTAATTCAGTATCGAGAATTTGCGTGACCTGTCGACAGGTCAAGCGCGACTGCAGTGGCGAGGGCGTCAGTCATGTAACGAGTGGCAGGCGGATTTACCGCTTCTCGATCCTGATATCCGCCAGGTCGAACCGGCACTCAAGCACGTTCTTTCGGAGAGTTCCGCCGCTCTGCGAGTACCACACGCTTGTGCGGTCTGCTTCAAAATCGCAGATCGAGACCGTACGCCACTGGCCGCTGCCCGTGCACTCGACCCAGCCCCCTGTCCCACCGACGCTCTTTATGCAGGACACCGTCTGCACGCCTACCTCGCCAGCCACCGCCTGCGGGGCAGTGAGGCCGAGGGTGGCCATAGCGCCGAATCCGATCGCTGCAATGGTGCGCTTCACGCTTACCATTCTGAGCCTCTTCTCTTTTAGAGTCGGTCTCGCGAATTTGAGCATCAGGCCAGCAATGGATCGACGTAGTGTCTACCGGAGCTGACTGAAGTAGTGCTTGGGCTCTGTTGCTCTGCCCAAGCGGCAGGCTCGAACCATTCTTTACATGGGAGTCACGTAAAGGCAATCGCTTTCTCGCCAAGGGCTGGAGATGATTCTGGCGCCCCCGACGGAAGGGGCGCGGCGGACTCAATGGGTTTGAATGTGATCCATTCGGGCAGGGGGCATTTCTTGTCAACTGCCAAGCCGACTGGCCGAAAACTCCCATACGAGCGAAAATCGGCCCGATATTCTGGACAACGTAAGGGTGCCAGTGCGCAGGTCATGTCAGGTTTTCCGCTAGCGGCGACGCTTAAGTGGAAGATTCTGCCCCGATGTTTCAGCCAACCTCCGTCGAGGGCTAGCGTCCGTAGCGTCCGCACTGCCTATCTGTTAAGAGCCGTCTTCACCTGCGGTAATGCTCTTAAGCGGGGGAAGTCGTTGCGGACGCTGCGGACGCTGGCGGACACTACACATTTTGCTTAGCGTCCGCAGTGTCTGTACAGGTCAGGGCTTGTGCGGGTGCATGTTCGGACGCTGCGGACGCTGTCTTCTCTCAACTCTCTAGTAAGAGGTGCGGGGAGAGCTAAGCGGAAGGCCTCCTGCCCCACTGAAATGCGTCGGTGAGCCACCCAGGAGGGGCGGGGGCCGGACGTGCTCAAGCGCCGATGCCCTCTGACGCTCTGTTGTGGGCTACGGACGGCATTTCAGTGGGGGGCGGTCGCGCCGAACAGCAAGAGGAGCACGACCCACGCCCCGACTGGGTGCTCTTCTTGCTTGTGCTTGTGCTTGTGCTTGTGCTTGTGCTTGTGCGTGGGCGGTCGCGGGAAGGGGCCACGGCCCCAGGAGCTGAGTGGTGTCTTCAGGTGATGACTGCCCCTGAGGCAAGCAGCCGCCACCATCGCAGGGAGCGGCGAAGTTTCCGGTTTCCCAGTTTCCGGCAGGATTCCTACGCGTGCGCGCGCGAAGCGCGAAACTGACGTCACGCTGCGTCGCTACGGGGCTTCTCGGGGCCTATCTCACCCCCGGGGGTCTCGGACCCTCACCGAGGGAGTGCGGGGCTCTACGGGCCGGTGTGCATCTGGGCCTTACGGCAGGGCCGTGCGACGCCTTCCAATGGGGAACGACGCCCCTCTTGGAAGGCATCCGTCAGGCATCTGTGCCCCGCGGGCGCACACGAGCCTCCGGGAGCTCCCGAGAGAGGGCGCCCGAAAGCCGTCCGCCCGAAGGGTGGTCCTTCTTGCCCTTCCTTCTGACCCGCGCCGCTGGCCGGGCGGCCCGATAGCGTCACCGCCGGCCGCGTGGCTACGGCCGTGGGACGCGGATCGGGGTCTTCCGTGGGCGGTCCGCTATGCGCTAGCGACCTGATCAGGGCCCACTTGGGCCGCTATCGGGGCTGCTATCGATAGCAGGTCGGCCCGCTATCGATAGCAGCCCGGGCCGTCTGTGGGCCGTCCGACGCCCGCCAACGGTCACCAATGGCGGCCAACAACCACCAAGAGGGCGCGGCCAGTGGCCGCGCCCTCTTTACGCCTCTTCCCTGCTAGACCCAGGTGTCCAGCCACATCCGATCGCGCCAGGAGTTCTCCGGGATGGACGTGCCCGTGTACAGCGGCCAGAAATAGACGAAGTTCCAGACGATCAGCAGCACCAGCACACCGGCGGCCACCGCCCCCAGCGTCCGCCGGCGTTCACCGGACGGATCGCTCGTCGTCAGATCCAGGTCCTTGCCGGGCACCGCTCCCGCGGCGGGTCCGATCATCGCGCCGATCATCATCGTCACCGCCAGACACAGGAACGGTACGAAGACGACCGCGTAGAACAGGAAGATCGTCCGCTCCTGGTAGAAGAACCACGGCACCCAGCCCGCCGCCACACCGCACGCGATCGCACCCGCCCGCCAGTCGCGCTGGAAGAACCACCGCCACAGCACGTACAGCAGCGCGAAGCACGACGCCCACCACAGCATCGGAGTGCCGATCGCCAGCACCTCGCGCGCGCACTTGCCGGTCGCCGACGCCGCGCAGCCCGCCTGCTCCTCGTAGAAGTACGAGACGGGGCGGCCGAGCACGATCCAGCTCCATGGATTGGACTCGTACGTGTGCCCGGAGGTCAGCCCGACATGGAACTCGTACACCTGGTACTCGTAATGCCACAGGCTGCGCAGCCAGTCCGGCAGCCAGGTGAACGAGCCGCCCTTGCCCTCCGTCGCCGCCCAGTTCCGGTAGTACCCCTTGTCCGTGACGATCCAGCCCGTCCACGTCACGAGATACGTGCCGATCGCGACCGGCACCGTCGAGACGAACGCGGGCACCAGATCCCGGCGCAGTACGGCCGCGTACGGCTGCACCGCACCCGCCGTGCGCCGCGCGCCCACGTCCCACAGCACCGCCATCACACCGAACGCGGCCAGGATGTACAGACCGTTCCACTTGGTCCCGAAGGCCAGTCCGAGCATCAGGCCCGCCGCGAGCCGCCACGGCCGCCACCCCAGGCGCAGCGTCTCCGCGATCCGGGCGTCGGGGCGCATGACCCCGTCCTCGTCGACCGGGAGCGCGGCCGCCAGTCTCCGGCGTGCCCAGTCCCGGTCGGCCACCAGGCACCCGAAGGCCGCGAGCACGAAGAACATCAGGACCAGGTCGAGCAGCGCGGTGCGGCTCATCACGAAGTGCAGCCCGTCCACCGCGAGCAGCGCGCCCGCCAGGCAGCCCAGGAACGTGGAGCGGAACAGCCTGCGGCCGATCCGGCAGAGCATCAGCACGGACAGCGTGCCGAGCACCGCCACCATGAAGCGCCAGCCGAACGGGGTGAAGCCGAAGAGCTGCTCACCGGCCCCGATGATCCACTTGCCGACCGGCGGATGCACGACATAGCCGGGCTCCACCGGGATCGGCACCTTCGAGGGATCGGCAAGAATCGACTTGTCGATGTCCTTGGGCCAGGCCCCCTCGTACCCCTGGTTGACCAGCGCCCAGGCGTCCTTCGCGTAATACGTCTCGTCGAATATCACCGCGTCCGGCTTGCCCAGATTCCAGAACCGCAGCACCCCGGCGACCAGCGCCACCAGCAGCGGCCCGCCCCACGCGGACCAGCGGACCAGATGGCCTGCCAGGGTCGGCGGCACCCCGAGCGCCGCCCAGAACCGGCGTCCCGGGCGGGTGTACGGCGGTACCAGCCGTTCACGCAGCCCTGTCTCCGGCCGGGGCACATGGCCGAAGCGGCGCAGCCGCTGCTGCCAGGCAGGCGGCTGCGCGCCGTAGGCGTCCCCGGCGTCCTGGCCCTGCTGTGCTTCGGGTGCAGTACTCGTCACCGCGCCATCGTAGGGAACGCATCTGTGCGAAGGGTGCCGCCCGTGCTGGGAGGATGGCCCATGTGACTGGATCGACTGGAACGCTGGTACTCGCAGGGACCCCCATCGGCGACGTGGCGGACGCCCCGCCACGACTCGCCGCCGAGCTGTCGACGGCCGACATCGTCGCCGCCGAGGACACCCGGCGGCTGCGCCGCCTCACCCAGGCGCTGGGCATCCAGACCACGGGGCGTGTGGTCTCCTACTTCGAGGGCAACGAGACGGCCCGTACGCCCGAACTCGTCGAGGCACTGATCGGCGGCGCCCGCGTCCTGCTCGTCACCGACGCCGGGATGCCGTCCGTCTCCGACCCGGGCTACCGGCTCGTCGCCGCGGCCGTGGAGAAGGACATCAAGGTCACCGCGGTGCCGGGCCCCTCGGCCGTGCTGACCGCGCTCGCCCTGTCCGGCCTGCCCGTTGACCGTTTCTGCTTCGAGGGCTTCCTGCCGCGCAAGGCGGGCGAACGCCTCGGCAAGCTCGGCGAGGTGGCCGGCGAACGTCGCACGATGGTCTTCTTCGAGGCCCCGCACCGGCTCGACGACACCCTGGCGGCGATGGCCGAGGTGTTCGGCGCGGACCGCAGGGCCGCCGTGTGCCGCGAGCTGACCAAGACGTACGAGGAAGTGAAGCGCGGCCCGCTGGGCGAGCTCGCCGTCTGGGCGGCCGAGGGCGTACGCGGCGAGATCACCGTCGTCGTCGAGGGCGCCACGGACTCCGGCAACGAGGGCCTGGACGCCGAGGAGCTGGTGCGCAGGGTGCAGGTGCGCGAGGAGGCGGGGGAGCGCCGCAAGGAGGCCATCGCCGCGGTCGCCGCCGACGCGGGCCTGCCCAAGCGCGAGGTGTTCGATGCGGTGGTCGCGGCAAAGAACGCGGCTCGAACTGCCCCTGCCGAGGGCAAGGACTAATCTGAAAGGCAAAGCCCGAGCCGCGTACCGGGCCCTTTGGCCACGAGAAGGCCAAGACCGCTCCAACACTCGGCTTGGCCTGGTGCGCTCCCGCCGGGAAAGGCGTCCACTGGATGGTGGGACGCATTCCTCGGAGTGCTTGTCCGGCGGACAAGAGGAGCAGGCATGAGCGAGATCGCAACCACCGTGCATGAGGCGTACGCGTTCGCGTGCATGAGGTGCGGATACGGCTGGGAACAGGCCTACGAGATAGAGCACCACGTCGACGGTTCCGGTAACGCATTCGTCGTCTACAAGGCGGACGGGGAACGCGTGCCGTCCCCGCTGTCCACGCCGACCTGCACGAACTGCGGCGGGCACGTCGTCCGGATCATGCGGTCCGGCCGGGTCTCGACCGTTCAGCAGCTGCTCGAACACCGGCTTCCCGAAGGGACCGCGTCAGCCCCCGCGCCGGTCTCGCCGGAGCCGGAACACCACTGGCACTTCTCCCACCTGCTGCACCCCTTCCACCGCAAGTGAGCCGGTGCTCCACCGCACGTGAGCCCGTGCCCATGATCCTCGTACGATCGTGGGCATGAGCCGTACGGAAGCCCCGCCGCTGCCCGAACCCCTCCGGGTGCCGGTCGCCGATTCGCACACCCACCTCGACATGCAGGACGGAACCGTCGAGGAGGCCCTGGCCAGGGCCGCCGCCGTCAATGTGACGACCGTGATCCAGGTCGGCTGCGACGTGGCCGGCTCGCACTGGGCCGCCGACATCGCGGCGGCCCACGCCGCCGTCCACGCCTCCGTCGCCCTCCACCCCAACGAGGCGCCCCGCATCGTGCACGGCGACCCGGAGGGCACCGCGCGCCAGGGGGTCCGGGAGCCGGGCGGGAAGGCGGCGCTCGACGAAGCGCTCGCCGAGATCGACGTACTGGCCGCGCTCGACCATGTACGCGGAGTCGGCGAGACCGGCCTCGACTACTTCCGTACGGGCCCCGAGGGCATGGCCGCCCAGGAGGAGTCCTTCCGGGCGCACATCGAGATCGCCAAGCGTCACGGCAAGGCCCTCGTCATCCACGACCGCGAGGCGCACGCGGACGTGCTGCGTATCCTCGCCGACGCGGGTGCCCCCGAGCGGACCGTCTTCCACTGCTACTCCGGCGACGCCGACATGGCCCGGATCTGCGCGGACGCCGGATACTTCATGTCCTTCGCGGGCAACGTCACCTTCAAGAACGCCCAGCCGCTGCGCGATGCCCTGGCCGTCGCGCCGATGGAGCTGGTCCTGGTCGAGACGGACGCACCCTTCCTCACCCCCGCCCCGTACCGCGGACGGCCCAACGCGCCCTACCTCATTCCGGTCACGCTCCGCGCGATGGCCGAGGTGAAGGGGGTCGGCGAGGACGCCCTGGCGGCGGCGATCTCCGACAACACGGCACGCGCATTCGACTACTGAGCCGCGACACGGCCACGCTGTGTAGTCGCATTGCTTTGGAGGGTCACCGAAGCTCGCAAGGCAGTCACCATGCAGGGCGCGGCGGCCGGCGTACGCCGGCCGCACCCGTCGCCGTCTGCGACGGCTCGTCCCGCAGGCCCTGGTCGTCGCTTTCCTGGCCGGTGGTACCTCGGCGTTCGTCGTCCACGACAAGGCCGCCCGGCTGAGCGTCGACGGGCAACCGCGCACCCTGCACACCTTCGCCGACGACGTCGGCGACCTCCTCCAGGAAGAGGATGCTCTACGTGCAACGGGGGGCGAGTCCGTGGCCGCACTGCGGCCGTACGCTTAGCGGGTGAGCAGCACAGAGCCCGACGCCCTCCTGGGCCCCGCAGACATCCGCGACCTGGCAGCGAAACTGGGCGTACGCCCGACCAAGCAGCGCGGTCAGAACTTCGTCATCGACGCCAACACCGTCCGCCGGATCGTGCGCACCGCCGAGGTGCGCCCCGACGACGTCGTGGTCGAGGTGGGGCCGGGACTGGGCTCGCTGACCCTGGCGCTGCTGGAGGCCGCCGACCGGGTCGTCGCCGTCGAGATCGACGACGTGCTCGCGGGCGCCCTGCCCGCCACGGTCGCAGCCCGGATGCCGGAACGCGTTGACCGGTTCGCCCTCGTCCACTCCGACGCGATGCTGGTCCGCGAGCTGCCGGGCCCCCCGCCCACCGCGCTGGTGGCCAATCTCCCGTACAACGTGGCCGTGCCGGTCCTGCTCACCATGCTGGAGCGCTTCCCGAGCATCGAGCGCACGCTCGTGATGGTGCAGGCCGAGGTCGCCGACCGGCTGGCCGCGAAGCCGGGCAACAAGGTCTACGGCGTGCCGTCGGTCAAGGCGAACTGGTACGCGGACGTCAAGCGCGCCGGGTCCATCGGCCGCACGGTCTTCTGGCCCGCGCCGAACGTCGACTCGGGGCTGGTGTCCCTGGTGCGGCGCACGGAGCCGATCAGGACCAGCGCGAGCCGTACCGAGGTCTTCGCGGTCGTCGACGCCGCCTTCGCCCAGCGCCGCAAGACGCTGCGCGCCGCCCTGTCCGGCTGGGCGGGTTCCGCGCCGGCCGCCGAGGCCGCGCTCGTCGCGGCCGGTATCTCGCCGCAGGCCCGCGGCGAGGCGCTGACGGTCGAGGAGTTCGCCGCGATCGCCGAGAACAAGCCGCAGAGCAAGCCGGAGCCGTCCGCATGACCCGCAGCGTCACCGTCCGCGTCCCCGCCAAGGTCAATGTGCAGCTCGCGGTCGGCGCTCCGCGCCCCGACGGCTTCCACGACCTGGCCAACGTCTTCCTCGCCGTCGGCCTGTACGACCAGGTCACCGTCACCCCCGCCGAGCGGCTGACGGTCACCTGCTCGGGTCCGGACGCCGCGCAGGTCCCGCTGGACGCCACGAACCTCGCCGCCCGCGCCGCGATCGCGCTGGCCGAGAGGCACGGCCTCGCGCCCGATGTGCACATCCACATCGCCAAGGACATTCCGGTCGCGGGCGGCATGGCGGGCGGCAGTGCCGACGGCGCCGCCGCCCTGCTGGCCTGCGACGCCCTCTGGTCCACCGGATCCACCCGCGAGGAACTCCTCGCGCTCTGCGCCGAGCTGGGCAGCGACGTTCCGTTCAGCCTGGTCGGCGGGGCCGCACTCGGCGTCGGACGCGGCGAGCGGCTGACCCCGATCGAGGTCGGGGGCACCTTCCACTGGGTCTTCGCGGTCGCCGATGGCGGGCTGTCCACCCCGGCGGTCTACAGCGAATTCGACCGGCTCACCGCGGATACGGACGTCCCGGAGCCCGCCGCGTCCGCCCCGCTCCTGGACGCGCTGCGCGCCGGGGACACCACCGCACTCGCGGACGCCCTGAGCAACGACCTCCAGGCCGCCGCCCTCTCCCTGCGCCCTTCGCTGGCCGACACCCTCGCCGCGGGCACCGCGGCGGGTGCCCTGGCCGCCCTGGTCTCGGGCTCCGGGCCCACGACCGCGTTCCTGGTGGCGGACGAGGAGTCGGCGCAGAAGGTGGCACAGGCACTGATCACGTCGGGGACGTGCAGGACCGCGCGGGTAGCCGTGTCTCCGGCACCGGGGGCGACGGTCCTGACCCCCTAGGGCCGGAAACAGGGCCCGGAAACAGGGCCCGGAAACAGGGCCCGGAAACAGGGCCGGAAACAGGCCCGGAAGGGTGTCAGCCGAGCTTCAGGGTCTTCTTCGCCAGCTCGTACGCGGGCAGCATCTGCTGGTGCTCGTCGGAGTCGAGCCCGCCCAGGTGCACCACGACCGGGCCGTCCGGGGTGGCGACCGCGAAGGCGCGCTCGGTCTTCGGCTCGTCCAGCAGCTCGCTGCTCACGGTGTACGTGACCTCCGTGGCGGTCAGGGAGCCGGCCTCGAACTCGGTGTACGCGGCCTTGCCGGCGGTCGGGTCGGCCGCGAGGAACGCCTCAAGCACCGCGCGCGGCCCGCTGTCGGACGGGTCGCCCGCCCACACCCGGAGGTAGCCGATGTTCCCCGCCGGCTTCGCGTCGATCTCGCAGACCATCCTGACCGGGCCCTGCTCACCCAGCGCGGCCAGCTCGGAGCCGGGGTCCACCTCGACGGCCTCCGGCTTCCAGGACGTCGCGTAGTCGAAGGCGACGGGCATCGGGCAGGCCGAACCGGCGGCGCCGAGCGTGCCGCCCTTGGTGACGGGCTTCCCGGCAGCGGTGTCGGCGCTCTCGGCGGTGCCGGTCGTCTTCCGTGACTGCTTGGCGGTGCCCGTACCACCGTCCGAAGACGAGCATCCGGTCAGCGCCACTGTCGCCAGGACCGCCGGAACCAGAGTCCGTACCGCGTACCGCTTCTTCATGAAGTCCCCACCCCTGAGATGTTCCCCACCGCTCCGACCTGGGGTTACTCCCCAAGATCGATTGCCGCACGCTATCGCACCTCTGGCGGCGACTACCCTGGGACTTCGAGCGGTCCCCGACGCAGGGACCCCCCAGGCAGGAGTGAAATGGCCGTCAATCTGGTCAATGTCGAGCAGGTCAGCAAGGTGTACGGCACCCGTGCCCTGCTCGACGGTGTATCTCTCGGGGTGTCCGAGGGCGACCGGATCGGTGTGGTCGGCCGTAACGGCGACGGCAAGACGACTCTCATCCGGATGCTCGCCAAGCTGGAGGACGCGGACACCGGCCGCGTCACCCACAACGGCGGGCTGCGCCTCGGTGTCCTCACCCAGCACGACTCCCTCGACCCGACGGCGACCATCCGTCACGAGGTCATCGGCGATCTCGCCGACCACGAATGGGCGGGCAGCGCCAAGATCCGTGACGTACTCACCGGACTCTTCGGCAGCCTCGCACTCCCCGGCTTCGAGCACGGCCTGGACACCGTCATCGCCCCCCTCTCCGGTGGCGAGCGGCGCCGCATCGCGCTCGCCAAGCTGCTCATCGGCGAGCCGGACCTGATCGTCCTCGACGAGCCCACCAACCACCTCGACGTCGAGGGCATCTCCTGGCTGGCCGGCCATCTGCGGACCCGCCGCTCGGCGCTGGTCTGCGTCACTCACGACCGGTGGTTCCTCGACCAGGTCTGTACGAGCATGTGGGACGTCCAGCGCGGCTCGGTCCACGAGTACGAGGGCGGCTACAGCGACTACGTGTTCGCGCGGGCCGAGCGGGAGCGGATCGCCGCCACCGAGGAGGGCAAGCGACAGAACCTGATGCGCAAGGAGCTGGCCTGGCTGCGGCGCGGCGCCCCCGCCCGTACGTCCAAGCCGCGCTACCGCATCGAGGCGGCCAACGAGCTGATCGCCGATGTGCCGCCGCCGCGCGACACCAGCGCGCTGATGAAGTTCGCCAATGCCCGGCTCGGCAAGACCGTCTTCGATCTGGAGGACGTGACGGTCCAGGCCGGACCCAAGACGCTGCTCACCCACCTCACCTGGCAGCTCGGCCCCGGCGACCGGATCGGCCTGGTCGGGATCAACGGTGCGGGCAAGACCTCGCTGCTGCGGGCGCTCGCCGAGGCGTGCCGCACGCAGGGCGACGAACAGCCCGCCGCGGGCAAGGTCGTCGTCGGCAAGACGGTCAAGCTGGCCTACCTCTCGCAGGAGGTTGCCGAGCTCAACCCGAACCTGCGGGTGCTGGAGGCCGTGCAGCAGATCCGCGACCGCGTCGACCTCGGCAAGGGCCGGGAGATGACCGCGGGGCAGCTCTGCGAGCAGTTCGGCTTCACCAAGGAGAAGCAGTGGACGCCCGTCGGTGACCTGTCCGGTGGCGAGCGGCGCAGGCTCCAGATCCTGCGGCTGCTGATGGACGAGCCCAACGTCCTCTTCCTCGACGAGCCCACCAACGACCTGGACATCGAGACCCTGACGCAGCTGGAGGACCTCCTCGACAGCTGGCCCGGGTCGATGATCGTGATCTCCCACGACCGGTTCTTCATCGAGCGGACCACCGACAAGGTGATGGCCCTGCTCGGTGACCGTGCGCTGCGGATGCTGCCGCGCGGGATCGACGAGTACCTGGAGCGCAGGCAGCGGATGGAGGAGACCGCCACCCCGGCCTCCGCGTCCGGGACCTCCGGAATGAGGCCCGCCCCGGCCGAGGTCGTCTCGCCGCAGGCCGCGCGTGCCGCGAAGAAGGAACTCCAGAAGGTCGAGCGGCAGCTGGAGAAGATGTCGACGAGGGAAACGACCCTGCACGCGCAGATCGCCGACAACTCCACCGACTTCGGGAAGGTCGCGAAGCTCGACGCCGAGCTGCGTGAACTGGTCGCGGAGCGCGATGTGCTGGAGATGCGCTGGCTGGAACTGGCCGAGGATTCCTGACCGTCGACTGTGACCGGTGGTGCGTTCGGGGCGGGTGATAGAAAGAATCCTTGCCCGGAACGCACCCAGGGGGAACGCACGGATGAGTCAGCCGCCCGGCCAGCAGCCGCCGCAGGGGGTCTTCGGGGCCCCTTATGAGCCGGAGCCCGGAGGGTTCGGGGGATCACCTGAGCCGTACGGGCAGCAGGTGCAACCGGGGTACGGGCAGCCCGGTTACGGCTATCCGCAGCCCCAGCCCCAGCCCCAGTCGCAGCCCCCACTCCCGCCTCGGCCGCCCAACGGGCCAGGTCGTGGTGGGCGCTTCAAGGGGAGGCCCGCGCTCGTCGTCGCCACGGTGCTCGCCGTCGCCCTTCTCGCGGGTGGCGGTGTCTGGTTCGCCACGAGCGGCGGCGACAGCGACGGAGGGAAGAAGCCCACCGCCGGGAAGAGTTCCGAGTCCGGGCAGCCGTCCACGTCGCCCACCGGGGACGACAGCAAGGGCAAGGGCAAGGGCACGGGCAAGGACAAGGCTGCCGATCCCGAGAGCGCCGAGAAGCTCAACGCCGGTCGCAAGCCGGGCGAGGCGAAGGTCCTGTGGATTCAGCGGAACGGCGTCGACCTGCCCCGTAACGGCTTCGACGCCCACGGCCCGTGGATCGTCGGCGACACCGTCGTGAAGGCCATGTACCGCACGGTGTCCGGCTATTCGGTCACCGACGGCAAGCAGAAGTGGAGCCTGCGCCTCACGGGCGAGGTCTGCGCGGCCCCCACCCAGGCGTCCGCCGATGGCAAGCTCGTGATCGGTATCGAGGACAGCACCGCGAGCGACGCGTTCTGCGACCAACTCCAGATGATCGACCTCACCACGGGGAAGGCGGGCTGGCACAGGTCCTATGTGCGCTCGGGCGCCTGGGACGAACTGTCCGACGTCTCGATGGCGATCAACGGCGACACCGTGACCGCAGGACGCACCAGCCGGACGAATGCCTTCCGGATCAGTGACGGCAAGCAGCTGTGGGACAAACTGCCCACCAACTGCCAGCCGTTCGGCTTCGTCAGCGGACCGCTCCCGCTCGCCGCCGCCAGCTGTCAGACGGAGGCGGACGACCACCTCGAGCAGCTGGTGCAGCGGATCGACCCGGTCACCGGCAAGGTCGCGTGGACGTACAAGGTCAAGAAGGGCTGGACGGTGGACCAGTTCTACTCGGTCACCCCGCCGATCGTCTCCCTGAAGAAGGTCGACGGGTGGGCCATCGTCGTACTCAACGCCGACGGCACCTTCCGCTCCCAACTGATCGGCGGCACCGACGACTACGCGACGCGGTGCGGCAGCGACCTCCTCACCCGGGGCAAAAACGTCGACAACTGCCTGGGTGTCGCGGCCGATGCCGACACCGTCTACCTGGCGACGAAGCCGGAGTTCGTCGGCTCCGGGATGACCAACGCGGTCGTGGCCTTCGACCTGGACACCGGCAAGTCCTCCTGGAAGGTCGCGGCGCCCGCCGGACAGACCCTCATGCCGCTGCGGGTGGAGGGCGGCAAGGTGCTGAACTACCTGTCCCCGGGGGAGGGAAAGACCAAGAACCAGGGTGGCGGGATCATGGCGCTCGCGCCGACGGGTGGCGCTTTGCAGCCCGTTCTGCGGCACCCCTCCTCGGGGGCTGCCGTGGAACGGGGCTTCTTCAGTCCCCGGGTCGTCTACGCGAACGGGCGCTCCCTCCTCATGCACGCCTATGTCACCGGGCCCACCGATGAGGAGGAGATCGCGCTGAGGACGATGATCAGCTACGGCGACTGACAGGCTTTCAGCTCCGGCTGAGGCGTAACGAGGGAATCACGGGGCGGTTCTCCCTTGGGAACAGGGGGTGGACCGACCCCGTGTTCGATGTGGTGCGAGTGGTAAAAATAAGCCCCGCTCGACTGTCGCAACACCGCGGAAGCCATGCCCGTTTCGCTCCTTTCCGAGGGGTATCAGCCCAGCGGAAACGCGGGGGAGACCGAAACGGGCACCGGGCCGCGCCGCACGAAGGGGGACGTGCTGATGACCCAGCCGCCCAGCCAGCAACCGCCGCAGGGAGGCTTCGGGGCTCCGCAGGAGCCGCCGCAGGGAACTCCTCAGCCGCCGCCGCCCCACGGGCAGCCCCCGCAGACCCCGCCGCCCGCGCAGCCGCCGCAGATGCCGGCCGCCGCCCCGCAACCGCCGCCGGGCCAGCCCGGTTACGGCTATCCGCAGGCGCCTGGCCAGGCCCCGGGCCAGGCCACGGGACCGTACGCCCAGCAGCCCGGCCCGTACGGGCAGCAGCCGGGGCCGTACGGCCAGCAGCCCGGCCCCTATGGCCAGCAGCCGGGGCCGTACGGTCAGCAGACGCAGCCCGGTTACGGCTATCCGCAGCAGCAGTACCCCGGTGCGCCCGTCCCCGGCGGCCCGATGGGACCCGGCGGGTCCGCGGGACCCGGCGGAGGTAACCCGTTCAAGGGCAAGCCCGCGATGATCATCGGTGCGGCGGTCACCGCGCTGCTCGTCATCGGTGGCGTGGTGTTCGCGACGAGCGGCGGCAGTGACGACGGCAAGAAGCCCATCGCCAAGAAGAGCACCGACGCCGGGCCGAGCGCGTCCCCCACGGTCGACGAGGGCGACGGCAACGGCGACGGCCGCGAGGTCGACGACGACCTGAACGCCGGTCGCAAGCCGGGCGAGGCGAAGGTCCTCTGGCTCCAGACGAACGACGTCGACCTGCCCCGCAACGGCGCGGACGTGTACGGCCCCTGGATCGTCGGCGACACCGTCGTCAAGGGCATGTACCGCACGGTCTCCGGCTATTCCGCCGCCGACGGCAAGCGGAAGTGGACCCTGCCGCTGCCCGCCGATCTGTGCGCCGCGCCCACGCAGCCCACCGCCGACGGCAAGCTCGTCATCGGCGTGAAGGACAGCACCAAGGACAGCGCCGACTGCGCGCTGCTCCAGATGATCGACCTCAACACCGGCAAGGCCGGCTGGAAGAAGACGGTCGAGAAGAGCAGCACCTGGGACCTGATGTCCGACATCGGACTGGCGATCAGCGGGGACACCGTCACCGTCGGACGCACCAGCAACTCCAACGGCTACCGCGTCAGCGACGGCAAGGAGCTGTTCGGCAAGCCGGAGGGCAACTGCCAGCCGTTCGCCTTCGCGGGCGGCCCCAAGCTGATCGCCGCGGCCAGCTGCCGCACCGATGACATCGAGAACCCGCAGCACCAGATCCAGGAGATCGACCCCGTCACCGGCAAGCCCAAGTGGACGTACAAGCCCGCGCGGGGCTGGGAGATCAACAAGGTCTACTCGGTGAGCCCGCTGGTCGTCTCGCTGACCCAGGAGAAGGACGGGAAGCAGGAGAAGTGGTCCATCCTCGCCATCAAGGAGAACGGCACGCTCCGTTCCCAGCTGGTCGGTGACGAAGAGGACAAGTTCTCGCCCAA
This sequence comes from Streptomyces sp. NPDC057136, assembly GCF_042670885.1. Classification (NCBI taxonomy): domain Bacteria; kingdom Bacillati; phylum Actinomycetota; class Actinomycetes; order Kitasatosporales; family Streptomycetaceae; genus Streptomyces; species Streptomyces sp. NPDC057136. Next base: position 10,458 of record NZ_JBHUUV010000036.1, on the reverse strand, counting down.
CTGCGGCGGCGGCTTCGCGATCTTCGGCGAGGAGCTCGAAGGGTGCACCGGCGTCGCCGCCGACGCCAACACCTTCTACATGGCGACGGAGGACGACTCCAGCGGCGGCAGCCGTACGAACAAGGTCGTCGCCTTCAACCTGAACACCGGCAAGCCCAAGTGGAAGGCCGCGGCCCCCGCCGAGCGCGTCATGACGCCGCTGCGGATGGAGGGCGGCAACGTGCTGCTCTACCTGGAGGCCTCGTACGACAAGGGCGGGGCCATCGCCACGCTCGCTCCGACCGGCGGCGCCCCCACCGTGGTGCTCCAGCACCCCGAGTCGACGACGGGCATCGAGAGCACCTTCTACTCGTCGAAGATCGCCTACGCGGGCGGCCGTTCGTTCATCCTGAGCGGGCGCGTCAGCGCCGGCAGCGACAAGGAGGAGAAGGAGCAGAAGACCATGATGGTCTTCGGCAAGTGACGGTTCACGACGGCACTCGACCCCACACTCCCCTTCCTTCAGAGGTAAGCACTCCATGACCCAGCCGCCCCAGCCGTCCAACGAGCCGCCCCAGGGCGGATTCGGTGCCCCGCAGAACCCGCCGCCGTCCGGCGGCTTCAGCAAGCAGCCGCCGCCCGCACCGCCGACCCCGCCGGCCCCCGCTCCGGGCGGCTACGGCACCCCGCAGGCGCCCCCGCCCGGGATGCCGCCGCAGAACCCGGGTTACGGCTACCCGCAGACCCCGCCGCAGACCCCGCCCCCGGGAGCGCCCCCGGCACAGCCCGGTTACGGCTTCCCGCAGACCCCGCCGCCCGGACAGCCGGGCATGCCCCCGCAGCAGGGATACGGCTACCCGACCGCGCCCATGCAGCCGCAGTACCCGGGACAGCCGGCCGGGAACGTCAAGAAGTTCTCCACCCAGATGCAGATCATCGTCGCGGCGGCGGCCGCCGTGGTGCTGATCATCGGCGCCGGAGTCGTCTACTCGGCCACCAGCGGTGACGAGGGGACCGGCAAGGACATCGACGTGTCGACGGCCGGCCCCACCGGCGGCGAGAACAAGGGCGGCGAGGACGGCGGCCTCGGCGGCGGCGACGAAAAGGCACCGGCGAACAACAAGTCGACGGTCGGCTTCCAGCTGCCCCAGCCCAAGGTCACCGACACCACGACGGTCGCGGGCTCCTGGCTCACCGACAAGGTGTACGTGAAGACCGGTGTGTACGAGATCGTCGGCTACGACCCCGCCAAGGGCACCAAGCTCTGGTCGATCCCGCTGCCCGGCCAGGTCTGTTCCGCGTCCAAGCACATGAGCAAGGACTTCAAGACGGCCATCGTCTTCGAGGCGGGCAAGCCGACCAAGGCGGAGAAGTACCAGCCCTGCAACCAGGTCGGCGCGCTCGACCTGGCCACCGGCAAGCTGCTCTGGAGCAAGTCGGTCACCGCGGCCACCGGCGGCGACGAGCCCGTCAGGTACGACGAGGTCACGGTCAGCGGCAGCACGGTCGCCGCGGGCGGTACCAGCGGCGGCGCCGCGTTCAACCTCACCACCGGCGCCGAGCTGTGGAAGCCGACGGCCGACGCGGACGGCTGCTACGACATGGGTTACGGCGGAGGCGAGGCCCTGGCCACGGTCCGCAAGTGCGGTTCGTACGACAGCCCGCAGCTGACCGTCCAGGCACTGAACCCGACCACGGGCGCCCCGATCTCCTCGTACAAGATGCCGCCCGGTATCGAATACGCGAGCGTCGTCTCCACCAAGCCGCTCGTCGTCGCCGCCGACGTCGGTGACACCGCCGGTGACGGCAGCGGCATCTCGGACTTCTTCTCGATCGACGCGGCCACCGGCAAGCTGCTCGTCCGGATCTCGGCCGACGCGGACAAGTACGCGGCCCGCTGCGGTTCCACCGAGGTCGAGACCTGCCAGCACCTCGCCGTCGGCAACAACAGGCTGTACGTGCCGACCGAGGAGCACGAGGGCGGTGGCGAGTACGGCGACACCAACGAGATCGTCGCCTTCGACCTGACAACGGGCAAGCTCGTCGGCGGCAAGGCGGACGCGGGCGACCGTTACACGCTGACGCCGCTGCGCATGGACGGCACCAACGTCATCGCGTACAAGGCGCCCCCGTACGACAAGGGCGGCCAGATCGTCTCCATCGACGGTGGCACCTTCAAGGAGACGCTGCTGATGGAGAATCCGAGCGACGAGGCGGTGCGCGACGCGGAGAGCAGCTTCTCCGGGGACTACGCCGAGGTCATCTACTCGAAGGGACAGCTGTTCCTGTCCGAGACGATGATCAGTGAGCCGCGCGAGAGCTCACTGGACGACAAGGAGTACCTCGTCGTTTCCTTCCGCACCAGCTGACCCAACTGACGCGCTGACCCAGCGGATGCACGCACACGGCCCTGCCGGTCGATCAACCGACCGGCAGGGCCGGTCGTTTTCTGACCGTCAAATGCCCTTCAACCAAGCAGAATTCGGCATTCCCGGACGCTTCTGAGGGGTAAGGGGCGCGCAAGGTCGAACAAGCGTGTAGCTTGCCGGGTCACGGCCGGGGGGCCGGGCTCGCAGGGGCATACAGGGGTACATGGGGGTTGCTCGATGAGCGTGCGGCTCATGGTGGTCGACGATCACAGACTGCTCGCCGAGGCACTTGCCTCGGCGCTGAAACTGCGCGGACACCGGGTGCTTGCCGCGGCCGCGCCGACGTCCGGTGCGGCCGAACTCGTCGTCAGCAGGGCGCCCGAGGTCTGTTTGTTCGGTACCGCGACGCCCGCGGAACCGGGGACGTTCGACCCGATCGCCCGGATCGGGCGGGAGCGTCCCCAAGTGGCGGTCGTAGTGCTCGGCCCCGTGTCGAGCCCGCGCGGGATCGCGGCGGCGTTCGCGGCGGGGGCCGCCGGGTACGTGCGTCACGACGAGCGGATAGAGGGCGTCGAGCGGGCGATCATCAAGGCCAGGGCCGGTGAGGCGGCGGTCGCGCCGCAACTGCTCAGGGCGGCGTTCACGGAACTGCTCAACCCGGCGGTGCAGCCCGACGACGAGGGACAGCGGCTGCTGCGGATGCTCACCCCGCGCGAGGTCGAGGTGCTGGTGCGGGTCGCGGAGGGCGAGGACACCCGGCTGATCGCGGCCGGCATGGGGATCGCGTCGAGCACCGCGCGTACGCATGTGCAGCGGGTACTGATGAAGCTGGGTGTCGGTTCCCGCCTGGAGGCGGCGGCGCTCGCCGCCCGTACCGGGCTGCTGGACCGGGCGGTCCTGGATACGAGGCAGGCGCCGGACCTCCTCGCCTGATCACGAAGAACAGCCCGGGCGCCGGCATGGCGCCGTTTCGCGGTGAGCCGCGCACTGGTTCGCGGACAGCCGCGCGCACTGGCGACCGCCACGTACTCACGACTGTGACCCACTGACGACTGCGACGCATCGAGCCGTCTTCGCTCAGGCACGCGCCGCACACCACCCACGCATGGCCACGCACGGCACACGTGTGCCCATTTCCGCAGGCCCGTTGACGTGTCTGTTGGGTTGTGATTCATTGTGTGCGGTTATGTTTGGAGGAACCTGGTGAAGAAGACGGTTACGAGCCTCGCCGACGGCCGTGAGCTGATCTATTACGACTCCGCGGACGACACCGTCCGCGATGCCATCGACCGCCGACCGCTCGACGCCGTTTCGACCTCGTCCGAGGTCCGCCGCGATCCGCTGCTCGGCGACAGCGTCGCCATCGCCTCGCACCGTCAGGGGCGCACGTACCACCCGCCGGCGAACGAGTGCCCGCTCTGTCCCTCCCAGGGCGACCGGCTGAGCGAGATCCCCGACAGCCACTACGACGTGGCCGTCTTCGAGAACCGCTTCCCGTCCCTCGCCGGGGACGCGGGCCGCTGCGAGGTCGTCTGCTTCACCTCCGACCACGACGCCTCGTTCGCCGACCTCACAGAGGAGCAGGCGGCCCTGGTGCTGGAGGCGTGGACCGACCGCACCGCCGAGCTCGCCGAGCTCGACCAGGTCACCCAGGTGTTCTGCTTCGAGAACCGGGGCGCCGAGATCGGCGTCACCCTCGGCCACCCGCACGGGCAGATCTACGGCTACCCCTTCGTCACCCCGCGCACCGAGCTGATGCTGCGCTCGGCGCACAAGCACCGCGAGGAGACCGGCCGCAACCTCTTCGACGACGTGGTGGCCCGTGAGCTCGCCGACGGTGCCCGCGTGGTGCTGTCCGGCGAACACTGGGTGGCCTTCGTGCCGTACGCGGCGCACTGGCCGTACGAGGTGCACCTGTACCCGCGCCGCCGCGTCGCCGACCTGCGGGACCTCGACGAAGCGGCCCGCACAGAGTTCCCACAGATCTATCTGGAACTCTTGAGGCGATTCGACCGGATCTTCGGCCCCGGCGAGCCGCCGACCCCGTACATCTCGGCCTGGCACCAGGCACCGTTCAGGGTGGCCGGCCGCGAGGACTTCGCGCTCCATCTGGAGCTTTTCACCATTCGGCGGACCTCGGGCAAGCTGAAGTTCCTCGCGGGCTCCGAATCCGGTATGAGCGCATTCATCAATGACGTGCCGCCGGAGGCCGCGGCCCAGAGACTGCGAGAGGTAGCGAGCGAGTGAGCAACTCCCGGAAGAAGTACCTGGTGACCGGCGGGGCGGGATACGTCGGCAGTGTGGTCGCCGCGCATCTGCTGGAGGCCGGTCACGCGGTGACCGTGCTGGACGACCTCTCGACCGGATTCCGGGAGGGCGTCCCGGAGGGGGCCAAGTTCATCGAGGGCCGCATCCAGGACGCCGCCAAGTGGCTGGACCCCTCCTACGACGGCGTGCTGCACTTCGCCGCGTACTCCCAGGTCGGCGAGTCCGTCGTCGACCCGGAGAAGTACTGGGTGAACAACGTCGGCGGGACCACCGCCCTGCTCGCCGCGATGCGCGACGCCGGAGTGCGGACCCTGGTCTTCTCCTCCACCGCGGCGACCTACGGCGAGCCCGCCTCCAGCCCCATCACCGAGGCGTTCCCGACCGCGCCGACCAACCCGTACGGCGCGAGCAAGCTCGCTGTCGACCACATGATCACCGGCGAGGCCGCCGCACACGGCCTGGCCGCCGTCTCGCTGCGCTACTTCAACGTGGCGGGCGCGTACGGCAGTTCGGGCGAGCGGCACCACCCCGAGTCGCACCTCATCCCGCTCGTCCTCCAGGTCGCCCTCGGACAGCGCGAAACGATCTCCGTGTACGGGGACGACTACCCGACCCCCGACGGCACCTGCGTCCGCGACTACATCCACGTCGCCGACCTCGCCGAGGCCCACCTCCTCGCACTGGAGGCCGCCGCCCCCGGCGAGCACCTGATCTGCAACCTGGGCAACGGCAACGGCTTCTCCGTACGCGAGGTCATCGAAACCGTCCGGCAGGTCACCGGCCACCCCGTCCCCGAGACCGCGGCCCCCCGCCGCGCCGGCGACCCGGCCGTCCTCGTCGCCTCCGCCGCCACCGCCAGGGAGCGCCTCGGCTGGCAGCCGTCCCGCGCAGATCTGGCCGGCATCGTCGCCGACGCCTGGGCCTTCGCCCGCAGGGAGGAATCCGCCTCATGACATCCGGACCCGCAGACATCGAGGCCACCTTCACCGAGCTGTACGGGAGCGCTCCCGAAGGGGTGTGGGCCGCACCCGGACGGGTGAACCTGATCGGTGAGTACACCGACTTCAACGACGGCTTCGTGATGCCGCTCGCCCTCCCGCACACCGCGCTCGCGGCGGTCGCCCGCCGCACCGACGGCGAGCTGCGGCTGCACTCCACCGACGTGCCCGGCGGCGTCGTCCAGCTCCGCGTCGACGAGCTGGCCCCGCACGAGGGCCACGGCTGGGCGGCCTACCCGGCCGGCGTGGTCTGGGCCCTGCGCGAGGCCGGTCACCCGGTCACCGGCGCGGACATCCAGGTCACCTCCACGGTCCCGACCGGCGCCGGGCTCTCCTCGTCCGCCGCCCTCGAAGTGGTCACCGCGCTCGCCCTGAACGACCTGTTCGAGCTGGGCCTGAGCCCCGCCGAGCTGGCGGTGCTCGGCCAGCGCGCCGAGAACGCGTTCGTCGGCGTCCCCTGCGGCGTCATGGACCAGATGGCCTCGGCGTGCTGCACCGACGGCCACGCCCTGTACCTCGACACCCGCGACCTCACCCAGCGCCAGGTGCCCTTCGATCTGGCCGCCCATGGCCTGCAGCTCCTGGTCGTCGACACCCGGGTCAAGCACGCCCTGGGCGACGGGGCGTACGCGGAGCGGCGCGCCGGCTGCGAGGAGGGCGCCCGGCTGCTCGGCATTCGGACGCTGCGCGAGCTCCCGTACGACGGTCTCGGCGCCGCGCTCGACGCCCTGGCCGCGGCCGGCGCCGACGAGTCCGTCGTGCGCTACGTACGCCATGTGGTCGGCGACAACCACCGGGTCGAGCAGGTCATCGCACTGCTCGACGCGGGCGGGGTGCGTGCGGCGGGCCCGGTCCTCAACGAGGGCCATGTCTCGCTCCGCGACGATCTGCGGGTCTCCTGCCCGGAGCTGGACCTGGTGGTCGCCACGGCGAACGCGGCCGGGGCGCTCGGTGCGCGGATGACCGGCGGCGGTTTCGGCGGCTCGGTGATCGTGCTGGTGGAGGAGGCGGACGCCGAGGCAATCACCAAGTCGGTGCGGGAGGCGTTCACTTCGGCCGGTTACGCCGCGCCGGGGGTCTTCCCCGCCGTGCCGTCCGACGGAGCGCGCAGGCTCAGCTGACGATTCGTTTCACCAGGATGAACTCGGTGACGCCCGGCGGGTAGTTGTCGATCTGCCCGACCACCTCGTACCCCTGTTTCTTGTAGAAGGCGGGGGCCTGGAAGTCCCAGGTCTCCAGCCGGGAGTCGGTGCAGAACCGCTCGGTGCGGGCCACCCGTTCGGCTTCGGTCAGCAGTCGTGAACCGAGGCCGAGTCCGCGGTGGCTCGCCTCCACCCAGATCAGATGGACGTGGAGCCAGTACGCCCAGGTTCGCCCGCACAGACCACCGATGATGCCTCCCTCCTCGTCCAACGCCCAGACCTCCAGGGGCACTTCGTGTTCGGCCGGGGTGGAGAGCAGTGCGCGGAGCTCGGGTGACGCGGCTCTGTTGTCATCACGCAGTCGACCGCTCAGCAGAATGCGACGTTCTTTGTCTACTTCTGTCTCAAGACGGAACATGAAGCACACCCTAAACACCCTGGGCGACCAGTTCTGCGAATTCGCTTCCGCTCCCGGCCCCCGCCCGTACGCTGATGCTCAGCACCGGTGGGGGCCGGTGCCGATTCAGGGGAGCGAGACAGTCGGGTACGACGCCCGGGACGGGTGGCAGTCGGCGTACGGCGGCGGCCGTGTACCGGGGACCGCCGGAACGTTCCGGACGTCGTACCCGTAGCTGTCGGTCCCCACGATGGGGGTGTCTGTGGCTCGTATCCGGGTTCTGGTGGTCGACGACCATCGCATCTTCGCCGAGTCGCTCGCGGCGGCCCTCGCGGCCGAACCGGACGTCGACGTGTCGGCGGCGGGCAGTGGCCCGGCCGCGCTGCGCTGTCTGGAGCGCGCGGCCGCCGAGGGCCGTTCGTACGACGTCCTGCTGATCGATGCCGAACTGGGCATTCTGGCAACGGGCGGTGCCCGCGCCGTCCCCGTACCGAACAACGGGGAGAACGGCCTGGTCGACGGCATCTCGCTGGTCGCCGGAGTCCGTACCGGCCAGCCGTCCGTCCGTACGGTGGTGCTCGCCGAGCGGGACGATCCGCGCCGCGCGGCGGCGGCGCTCCAGGCCGGTGCGTCCGGCTGGGTGGCCAAGGACTGCTCGCTGCAACGGCTGCTCGCGGTCATCCGGGGTGTCCTGCGCGACGAGACCCATCTGCCGCCCGCGCTGCTGACCGGTGTCCTGCGGGAGCTGACGGCGGCGCGCAAGCACCGTACGGAGGGCGAGCGGCTCATCGAGTCGCTGACCCCGCGCGAGTGCGAGGTGCTGCGGTGCATGGTGGCGGGGCTGGGCCGCAAGGCGGTCGCGGAGCGGCTCTTCCTGTCCCCGCACACGGTGCGTACGCATATGCAGAACGTGCTGGGGAAGCTGGGCGTGCACTCCACGCTGGCCGCGGTGGCGCTGGCGCGGCGGGCGGGTGTCGGACCGGCCGATCTGTCGGTCGGCCCGCTGTCCGGACAGGCCCTAGGGCCTGTCCTAGCCGGGCACGTTGTCGAACGGGGCGGTCAACTCGCGTAGCAGTCCGGCCAGTTCGCCGCGCTGCTGGCGGGAGAGCTGTCCCAGGATGGCGCGTTCCTGATCGAGGAGGCCGGCCAGTGACTGGTCGGCCTTGTCCTGGCCCTCGGCGGTCAGCCGCACGAGTACGCCGCGCCGGTCGCTCGGGTCGGGGAGGCGCTCGACGAGATTCTTCTTGGTCAGCCGGTCGATGCGGTTGGTCATCGTGCCCGAGGTGACCAGCGTCTGGGTCAGGAGCTGACCGGGGGAGAGCTGATACGGGGCGCCCGCGCGCCGCAGCGACGTCAGTACGTCGAACTCCCACGGCTCCAGGTTGTGCTCGGCGAAGGCGATCCTGCGGGCCCGGTCGAGGTGGCGGGCCAGGCGGGAGACGCGGCTCAGCACCTCGAGTGGTTCCACGTCGAGGTCGGGGCGCTCTCGGCGCCATGCAGCGACCAGTCGGTCGACCTCGTCCTCCATGTGGATCAGTGTAGAGGGTCTGTCGACATAGAGTCTCTTGAATTCGAGTCTCTTGACATCAAGATACTTTGGGATGATCCTGGCTCCCATGACCGCACCCCTCTGGGATCCGCAGCAGTATCTGCGCCACGCGGACCACCGCACCCGCCCCTTCCGCGACCTCCTGGCCCGCATCGGCGAGCTCCCGGGCCTCCCCGCGCCCCGTATCGCCGACCTCGGCTGCGGGGCGGGCAACGTCACCACCGTGCTCGCCGACCGCTGGCCGCAGGCCCGTATCACCGGTTACGACAACTCCCCGGAGATGCTGTCCCGCGCCGCCGCCCACGCCCGGCCGGGCCTGGACTTCGCCACGGCCGACGCCGCGACCTGGGAGCCGTCGGAGCCGTACGACCTGATCGTCTCCAACGCCCTGCTCCAGTGGGTCCCCGGCCACGCCGACCGCTTCCCCGTCTGGCTGGACGCACTCGCCCCCGGCGGCACGTTCGCCTTCCAGGTCCCCGGCAACTTCACCGCCCCCAGCCACACCCTGCTGGCCGCACTCCGCGACTCCCCCCGCTGGCGCTCCCGCCTGCACGGCGCAGGCGACCGCACCGCAGCGGTTCTCGGCCCCGCCGACTACCTGACCCGCCTGCGCTCCCTCGGCTGCGAGGCGGACGTCTGGGAAACCACCTACCTCCAGACCCTCCAGGGCGAGGACCCGGTCCTCGACTGGGTCAAGGGCACCGCACTGCGCCCGGCCCTCACGGCTCTCGCCGACGACCCGGAAGCCCGCGACGCCTTCCTCACCGAATACCGCGACCTCCTGCGCACCGCCTACCCGACGGGCCCGCACGGCACGGTGTTCCCGTTCCGCCGCATCTTCGCGGTGGCGCGCAAGGGGGCGTGATGATCGCCGCACTCGACCACGTCCAACTCGCCGCCCCCGAAGGCTCGGAGGACGCGCTGTGCACGTACTGCCCGCTCTTGCTGCTGCAGGAATGCTTACCTGCTCTGGCCTTCGCCGATGCAGGTATGGATTCCCGGGCGGTCAGGGAGGATCAGAGGTAGGATAGGTAGCATGAGCGAGCCTACCGGCAAGTACTCGATCACCATGCCTCGCGACATCGCCGAGGCCGCCCGCACTCGAAGTGGCCCCTCCGGCCTGTCGGCCTATGTCGCCGCCGCTGTCGCCCGCCAGATCGAACGAGACAACCTCAACGAGCTCATCCAGGTCGCCGAGGCAGAGCACGGGCCCATCGCCGACGAGGAGATCCAGGCGCTGCGGGACCAGCTCCACCAGGCCCGTCAGCAGCAGGCGCGGAGCGAGGCGGACGCCGCGTGACCCGTGCCCCCGCCACGCCCGGCGGCACCCTGGTCCTGGACAGCGAGGGGCTGGCCAAGGCCGTTCTGCGCGACCGCACGGTCACCGGCTGGCTGGCCCTCGCCCGCGCCGACGACATGCGCGTCATCACGTCCGCGGCCACGCTCGTGGAAGTGGTCCATCCCCGGATCAACCGCCCGGCCCTGGAGTGGACCCTGTCCCGCATCGTCGTGGAACCGGTCACCGAACCTCTGGCCCGCCACGCCGCAGGGCTCCTCGCCGACGCCGGTCTGCACGGACACAAGTACGCCATCGACGCCATGCTCAGTGCCGCGGCGCTGGCCGCCCCCAGTCCCGTCACCGTACTCAGCTCGGACCCTGAGGACCTCACCGTGCTGTGTGGTGGACGCGTCACAGTCATCAAGGTCTGATCCCGTTTTCGGGAGCAACGGGCCGCGCACCCCCGGATTCCAGGGG
>NZ_JBHUUV010000035.1:0-83428 GCF_042670885.1 Streptomyces sp. NPDC057136 | reverse complement strand
CCGGCTCTGAGCGCCGAGCGCTTCGTGGCAGATCCGTTCGCCGGGGACGGCAGGCGGATGTATCGCTCGGGTGACCAGGTGCGGTGGCTGCCGGATGGGCGGTTGGAGTTCGTCGGGCGCGCCGACGATCAGGTCAAGGTGCGTGGGTTCCGGATCGAGCTGGGTGAGATCGAATCGGTGCTGAGTGTGCATCCTGGGGTGCGGTCGGTGGTGGTGACCGTTGAGGGTATGGACGGGGATCGCAGGTTGGTGGCGCATGTGGTGCCGGCTGATCAGGGTGAGGGGATACCTGCGGTGGGTGAGTTGCGTTCCTTCGCGGGGGAGCGGCTGCCCGGGTTCATGGTTCCGTCGGTGTTCGTGGAGCTGGCCGCGCTGCCCCTCACCCTGAACGGAAAGATCGACCGGGCCGCACTCCGGGCGTTCGACGGCGTGACCCCGGCCGGAACGGGGCAGGGATATGTGGCGCCCCGTAGCGAGACAGAGCGCGTCCTGGCGGAGATGTGGGCCGAGCTCCTGGGCGTGGAACGGGTCGGGGTCGACGACAACTTCTTCGACCTGGGCGGTCATTCACTGCTCGCCACCCAGGTGGTGTCCCGTATCCGGGCGGTGTTCGACGTCGATCTGCCGCTCTCGGCCGTCTTCGACCGTCCGACGATCGCGGCGATCGCCACGATCGTCGGAAGCGGTGAGAACGCGGCGGTTGCGGACGACGCGGAGTACGAGGAGTTCGATATCTAGGCCTCATCCTCAGGTAGGAGACCGCCCCTCCCTCGCACGAGGGAGGGGCGGTCTGCTTCGTCCCTCACGCGAGCACCGTGGGACTTCGCTCCTTGCCGTGACGACCCGTACCCCTCCTTCTCCCTAGTCTTCTTGCATGGAGAAGACGATCGATGGGTCGCAAGCTGTGATCGAGGTCAGGGACGTCTACAAGCGCTTCGGCAGCACTCAGGCGCTGGACGGCATGACGTTCGCCGTCAGGCCGGGGCAGATCACCGGCTTCGTCGGCCCGAACGGTGCGGGGAAGTCCACGACGATGCGTGTCATCCTCGGTCTGGACAAGCCGGACAAGGGGACCGCGCTGGTCGGCGGGCGCCCGTACCCAACGCTGCGCACCCCTCTCAAGCACGTCGGTGCGCTGCTCGACGCGGCTGCCGTACAGCCGAGCCGGACTGCCCGCCATCATCTGCTGTGGTTGGCCCACTCGCAGGGGCTCGGCACTGCCGCGGTCGACGAGGTGATCCGAAGGGTGGGCCTCCAGGACGTGGCCGGGCGCAAGGCGGGCGGCTTCTCCTTGGGGATGCGGCAGCGGCTGGGTATCGCGGCCGCGCTGCTCGGCGACCCGCCGATGCTCATGCTGGACGAGCCGTTCAACGGCCTGGACCCCGAGGGGTTCATGTGGATGCGCGGCTTCCTGGCGTCACTCGCCGAGCAGGGCCGCGCCGTGCTGGTGTCCAGTCACCTGATGAGCGAGCTGCAGGACTCCGCCGACCACGTGATCGTCGTCGGGCGCGGCAAGGTTGTCGCCGACATGAGTGTGCGCGAGCTGCTCGCCTCCGTGTCCGAGGGGCGCGTGACGCTGCGCACGTCGGCTCGTACGCAGGCGATGGATGTGCTCGCACGCGCCGGTGCGACGGTGAGTTCCATGGGAAGCGACACGATCAGCGTCACCGACCTGCCGGCCGAGCACGTCGTGTCCGTGCTCGGTGCGAACGCGGTGCCGTTCTCCGAAGTGTCCTCGCACCGCGCGTCGCTCGAAGAGGCGTACATGGAACTCACCCGGGACTCCGTGCAGTACCGCGGGGTCGTCACCAAGGAGGCCGGACGATGACCGCCACGATCTCGCCTCCGCCGGCCACCGACCGGTCGGAACGGGGCGGCTTCGGACGCGTACTGCACGCGGAGTGGACGAAGTTCCGCACGGTGCGCGGCTGGGTGCTCAGCACGGTCGGTGCGCTGGTGGTCATCTGCCTGGTCGGACTGCTCGCCACCGCACAGAGCAACGACGGCGGCGTCAATGCGTCGAAGCTGCCCGTCGGTCCCGGCGGCGAGGCGGTCAACGACGCTTTCTACTTCATGCACCAGCCGCTGAAGGGCGACGGCACCATCACGGTGTCCGTGTCCTCGCTGACCGGTCAGGTCGCTACGTCGCCCACGGAGAACAAGCCGGGTCTCGCACCCTGGGCCAAGGCCGGAATCATCGTGAAGGACTCCCTGAAGCCGGGGTCGTCGTACGCGTCGATGATGGTCACCGGCGAGCACGGTGTGCGGATGCAGTACGACTACACGCACGACATGGCCGGGCTGCCCGGCACGGTGTCGACGGATGCGCCGCGCTATCTCCGGCTGCAGCGCACCGGCGACACCATCACCGGCTATCAGTCGACGGACGGCAGCAAGTGGGCCGAAGTGGGCACCGCTCACCTCTCCGGACTCTCGGAGTCCCCGCAGGTCGGGCTGTTCGTGACCTCGCCGTCGGCCACGGAGGAGACCGGTACGGGAACAGGGTTCAACCCCGCCGTCGCCACCGGCACGTTCAGCGCTCCCACGCTGAGCGGCGAGTGGAGCGGTGAAGCCTGGCAGGACCGGCAGGTCAGCGACGGTGCCGGCACGAATGGCAGCTACAGCCAGTCGACGAAGGGCGAGGTGACCTCGTCCGACACTGGCTACAGCATCACCGGGGCCGGCGACATCGCGCCGGTGGTCGGCGGACCGGCCGCGAGCGGCGTGCGCATCATCTCGAACTTCCTCGTCGGCGCGTTCGCAGGGCTGATCATGATGGTGGTCGTGGCCGCGGGTTACGTGACCGTCGAGTACCGGCGAGGACTGATCGGCGTCACCTTCGCGGCCAGCCCGCGCAGAGGCCGCGTACTGGTGACGAAGGCCCTCGTGGTGGGTTGCGCGGCCTTCCTCGCCGGAGCGATCGCGGCCGCTTTCATGGTGCCCTTCGGGGGAGCACGGTCGCTCGCGAACGGCTTTCCCGTCCTGACGGTGCCGTCGTCGACCGAGCTGCGGGTCATCGTGGGAACGGGCCTGCTGCTCGCCGCCGCCAGTGTGTTCGCCCTGTCCGTCGGCGCGATCCTGCGGCGCAGCGCCGTGACCATCACCGTGGTGGTCGTCAGCATGGTGCTGCCCTACCTGCTCGCCACCGCGTCCGTCCTGCCCCCCGCGGCCTCTGACTGGCTCCTGAAGGTCACACCGGCCGCCGGGTTCGCCATCCAGCAGACCGTCACACACTACGACCAGGTCGTCACCGTCTATTCGCCGGCGCACGGCTACTTCCCGCTGGCGCCGTGGGGCGGCTTCGCCGTCCTGTGCGCCTACGCCGCGGTTGCCTTCGGCGCCGCACTGGTCCTGATCCGCCGGAGGGACGTATGAGGTACGCGGGACGCTCGGAGTGGACGAAGCTGCGGACGGACGCCAGTAATGGCTGGTTGCTGCTCGGCGTCGTGGCCCTGACCCTGGCGGTCGGCGCCGCGGTGGCGATGACATCCCGGTGTGACGCCATGGGCTGTGGAGAGGACGCCACGAAGCTCAGCCTCACCGGCGTCATGGTCGGCCAGGTCGTCGTCGCGATCGTCGCGGTGCTGATGGTCGGCAACGAGTACAGCACCGGCATGATGCAGACCACGATCGCCGCGGTGCCGCGCCGGCTGACCGTCCTCCTCTCGAAGGCGGCCGTCCTGAGTGCGGTGATGGTGGTGGCGGGTGCCATCGGCGTCTTCGGGTCGCTGCTGATCGGAGGGATGGTGCAGCCCGGCCGGGGCTTCACCGAGGCGCACGGGTACGAGGCGATGTCGCTGGCCGACTCCGCGACGCTGCGCGCCGGCGTCGGATCCGTCCTCTACCTCGCCCTGATCGGGCTGCTCAGCCTCGGCATCGCACTGATCGTGCGGAGTTCGGCGACGGCCATCGGGATCGTTCTGGGACTGCTCTTCTTCTTCCCGATCCTCACCCAGGTGATCACCGACCCGGACTGGCAGCGGCTCCTCCAGCAGATCGCCCCCATGACGGCCGGCCTCTCCGTTCAGACGACCATCGGTGTCGATCAGCTCCCGATCGGTCCCTGGGAAGGTCTCGGAGTGGTGGCCCTGTGGGCCCTCGGCGCGCTGGCCGTCGGCGGCGCGATGCTTCGCGCGCGAGACGCATAAGCAAACGAGACTACCCGCCAATCCCCCGGGCGGGTAAGGCGGTCTCGTGTTCAACTGCGCGAAGGCGCCGGTTGAACACGAGGCCGCCATTTCTATGTGCTTGGACTTATGGATGAGCAGGCACGGTTGTCGTACGCTGAGGACGCCTAACGACGCGATATTGCGTTTCGCGGCATTCCGACGGAACGTCATGGACGGTTCCGTCGGTGCTGCGCGTGGCACTGTCCGCTGTCGGCCTGCTTTCGGAGGTTCGGGTGAGGAAGTACTGCAAGTCGTACCAGCTGGGTGAATTGCGTGGCTTTCCAGGGTGGTCGGCCGGGGTGCAGCCCGAGGAGCACGATCTTGCCGATGAGACCACGGTGTTCCTCTGTGACGAATTCACGGTCATGCTCAGTCCTGTCGGCGTTGACAAGGACAAGCGGCTCTTCACGGAGGACACTCCGGAGTGGCGTGAGTTTTGCGAGACCACTCTGAAATTCAGCATTCCTGACGACTTGGCATTCGCCTATGTCGAGTCCGAGCAGAGCTGAGCCGGCCGCTCCGATCAGAGCCGCTCCAATTAGAGAGGTGAACCATGGATGAATTGACCGAGCGCCTGAGTGTCGAACAGCGTGTGGAAGTCGGCGGGCCCGAGCCCACGCTTGAGGAACTGCACACGCGACTGACGGACATCGGGACCGTCTTCGTGAAGTTCACCGAGACCCGAGGTGGCACTGACCTGGGGATACGCCTGGATCGCGAGGCTTCGGACCTCAGTGCTGCCGACTTCGACGCCCGGACGGGCACCGTCCACGTCGAGGGCACCCTGACGCTCAATGACGATGCGGTGCGCTGTATTGCCGATATCGATCTGGCTACGCTGCAGGGCACCGGCCGACTGGCGCTCGTGGAAATGACCGACGCCTGACGGATTTCCATCCGGTGCTTCAGGGGCCGTGAGCGGACCCGCCGCGCTACTCGAGAATATCGGATGTTACTGATGACGAGGGCTGTGAGATCTGCGGACCCTGTGCGCTCTCCGGTCGGGAACACTCCGATCGTGGATGTTTCCCTGAAGGTGCACGGGACGGTGCGGCGGCTGCGACTCAAGCTGGAATCCAAGAATCCCTTTGGTTCGCTGAAGGATCGCATCTCCGCCTCTTTGATCGACCATGTGGCCGACCGTATCGACAAAGAAATCGGCATCATCGAGTCGACTTCGGGGAATCTTGGTGTCGCCATGTCGGCCGAATGTGCCGCACGGGGGATTCCCTTCACCGCCGTGGTCGATCCGCGGACCAGTGTATTCTTCATCGATCGAATGCGTGGCCTCGGGGCCCAGGTGCGCGTCATTGACGAACCCGATGCCACCGGCGGATATTTACTGAACCGCATTCAATACGTCAGGGAACAGCTGAAGGTCCGCCCCGGGCTCGTCTGGACGAATCAGTACCGGAGCGAGGCGAACCCGAACGCCCATTTCGAAAGCACGGCGCCCGAACTCCTGCGGCAGGTGCCGGGTCCGGCGACGGTGCTGGTCCCCGTCTCCACCGGCGGCACACTCGCCGGCCTGACCCGGTTCGCCGACGCGACCGACGCGGACTGGCGCCTCATCGGTGTCGACGTACACGGCTCCGCGGCGCTCGGCCGGACCTCCGGGCAGCGGGTCCTGTCCGGGATAGGGGCGAGCTGCCCGTCGAGCTTCCTCGATCCCACCGCCGCAACCGTGCTGTACGTCGATGTCGCCGAGGCGGTATCGGCCTGCCTGTGGCTGTCCGAGGAAGTGGGGATCGGTGTCGGGGGCAGCTCCGGGGCGACCGTGGCCGCCGCGCTGCGGATGTTCCGGCAGGACCCGGGGACCGAGGAGCTGGTGTGCCTCTGCCCCGATGGAGCGGACCGCTACCGGACCACGATCTACGCGGCCGACTGGCGGACCGCCCAGGGGATCACTACCGCCGGGATCGGCGGCGGCGTCGCGTACAGCGGCCTGAGCGAGAGCGGAGAATGATGTCCACCGAGGCACGCGGGCTGCTGACGCTGTCCGAACTGACCAGGGGAGACCTGGAGGGCCTCGTGGCCAGGTCCCGCGAGCTCTTCCACGACCGGAAGGCGCATGACGGCCCGCTGCGCGACAAGGTGGTCGGGGTTCTCTTCGCCAAGACGTCCACACGGACCAGGACCGCCTTCACCAGCGGCATTGTGCGGCTCGGCGGATTTCCTGTCACGTACGGACCCAACGATCTTCAGACGGCGACGGGCGAATCGGTCAAGGACACCGGCCGCATCTTCGGCTCCATGCTGGACGCGCTCGTCGCGAGGACCTCCGGACCCCTTGAGGAGCTGCGGGAAATGGCCGGCGCCGGCCGGCTCCCCGTGATCAACGCGATGGCCGCCGAGGAGCACCCCACTCAGGGGATATGCGACCTGGCGACGATGCTCATGGAGTTCGGGTCGCTCGAGGGTCTCTCCGTGCTCTATCTCGGCGAGGGCAACAACACGGCATCCGCCCTCGCCCACGGGATCTCCCACCTGCCGCACTGCCACGTCACCTTCGCGACCCCGCCCGGCTACGGACTGAACCCCCAGGTACTGGACGACGCCGCGAAGCGGGCGGCCGAGTCGGGCGGCAGCGTACGCGAGGTCCACGACACGGACGATCTGCCGGCGCATGTGGACGTCGTCTACACGACGCGCTGGCAGACGACCGGCACCATCAAGACCGACCCCGACTGGCGGGAGAGATTCCGTCCGTTCCACATCGACGAGCAGTTCCTGCGGCGCTGGCCGGAGGCGAAGTTCATGCACGACCTGCCCGCGCACCGCGGCGAGGAGGTCTCCGGCGCGGTTCTCGACGGGCCGCGCTCGCTCGCCTGGCAGCAGGCCGAGATGAAGCTGACCAGTGCCATGGCGGTACTGGAGTGGGTCGTGACCGGGAACTCGGCACGCGTGCACCGCAGTTGATGAACCGCCGTAAACGGCTGCCCCCTCTGCGCGGGCCCGTTGATTCCCTGCGGCCGACCGACCTTTCGACATTACTTCTGGTCCGAATTCCCTGGAGGACGGGGCACCGATGTCTGACGAGCTGTTGTTTCTGCGACCCAAGGTCATAGTCGAACCATTGGTGGACCGGTTCTACGTCTGGCCGCACACACTGGCGCCCATTCAGGCCGCGATGAACCTGGCATTTCTGCAGGTGCCGCTCCTGGAGTCGTATCTCCAGTCACCGAAGGTCCACGTAGCGGCCAGCAGTAATCCTGAACTGCGCGGCGGCTACTTCATCAACATCGCCGAGGAACGCGCCGACGAGGTACGCGATCTGCTGACCACCATCAAGCGCGACCGGGCGGGCATGCTCCGCTTCGCCGAAGCGATCGCCGAGGGGCAGGAACTGCTCCGCTCGAATGCCACCGGATTCGACCTGACACCGCTGTATTCGAAGCTGCCCCCGGAACTCGGTGGCCTGGTCGAGCTGGCGTACGACACCGACAACCAGGCGCAGATCCGCTTCATGGAGCCGCTGGCCTACCACAGCGACATCTATCAGGAGGAACGCCAGTCGGTGCAGCTCTCCTTCGAGACCGGCGTCGAGAGGCCGTTCATCCTCAGTACGCCGCGCCTGACCTCGCCCGACGTGCTGGAACTGGACATCCCGTTCCGCCACGCCGGGCTCGAAGAGCTTTTCAAAGCCCGGGTCCGGCCCGCCACGCTCGCACACCTTCGCGAGGCGCTCGAACTCGACGACACCCAGGCGACGCAGCTGTCCGGCATGCTGAGCGACCGGCCGAGCCTGGCGGAGGACCGGCACATCGACGCGGGCGGCCGCATCCGCTACTTCGGGCACGCCTGTCTGGTCCTCCAGACGCCCGAGGCAGCCGTCGTGACCGACCCGTTCATCAGCGCCGACAACACCGCCGGCGACCGGTACACCCTTGACGACCTGCCCGACTACATCGACCTCGTGCTGATCACGCACGGTCACCAGGACCACATCGTCCTGGAGACGCTGCTCCAACTGCGGGGCCGCGTCGGCCGGATCGTCGTCCCGCGGGCCTCCCGCGGCAACCTCGCCGACCCGTCCATGGCGCTCATGCTCAAGCACCAGGGCTTCCCGGTCGTCGAGGTCGACGACTTCGACGAGGTGGAGTTCCCCGGCGGCAAGATCACCGCGACGCCGTTCCTCGGCGAGCACTGTGACCTCGACATCCGTGGAAAGTCCACGTACTGGGCGGAGTTCGCGGGCAAGAAGGTCTTCATCGGCGCGGACTCCTCGGGCATCGACCCGATGCTGTACCGCTACGTCAAGCGTCACCTGGGCACGGCTGACATCGCCTTCCTCGGCATGGAGTGCGACGGCGCCCCGCTCACCTGGCTCTACCAGGCGCTGCTCACCAAGCCGGTGACCAAGAAGATGAGCAACTCCCGCAAGCTGTCCGGCTCCAACGCTGCCCAGGCCGCCGACATCATGGTCGAGCTCGGCGCCAAGGAGGCGTACGTCTACGCCATGGGCGAGGAGCCCTGGCTCGGGCACGTCATGGCGACGACCTACACCGAGGACACGTATCAGATCAAGCAGATCGACGAGTTCATGACCTGGTGCAAGGACCGCGGCATCAAGGCAGGACATCTCTACGGCCAGCAGGAATGGCGCTGGTAGCCCAACGACAGTCAGCTCAACGGCACGTGAGGAGACAGCTTCATGACAGTGCAGGACATAGCGCACGTCGAGTTGTACACGAGACACGCACCGACAGCCGTCGACTACTTCGTCTCGGGAATGGGCTTCACACGCGTCGCCGACTGCGTGGAGGCCGACCGGAGTTCCATCCTGCTGCGGCAGGGGAAGACCCGGCTGATCGTGACCTCGGGCCGGGGCACCTCACGGTTCCTCGACCAGCACGGCGACGGCATCGCCGACATCGCGTTCACCTGTGACGACGTGGCGGCGACCCACGACGCGGCGGTGGCAGCCGGCGCCCGGTCCCAGGGCACCGCACACGGCTGCCCGGTCGTGTCGGGCTTCGGTGACGTCACCCACACCCTGCTGCCGCACGCCACCGCGAGCACGGCACAAGCATTGCCGGGCCGCAGATGGGTGAGCACACCGGAGCCGCAGGACCGGCAGGAAGGCCCGGTCCGGCTGCTCGACCACATCGCGGTCTGCATCGAAGGGCACCGGCTCACGGAGCACGCCGACTTCTACGAGAGCGCCTTCGGGATGTCCCGCTACTCCTCCGAGTACGTGGCAGTCGGAGCACAGGCGATGGACTCGATCGTCGTCCGCAGCGACTCGGGGCGCGTCACCTTCACCCTGGTCGCCCCGGACCCGGCGAAGGAAGCGGGACAGCTCGACGCGTTCCTCGACAGGAACGGCGGGCCGGGCGTCCAGCACCTCGCCTTCCTGGTCGACGAGATCATCCCCGCCGTGCAGCAACTGCGGGAGGGCGGAGCCGAGTTCCTCAGCACGCCCGACTCGTACTACGACGTGCTCGCCGAGCGGATCACCGGCATGCGCGAGGAGGTCGCGGAACTGCGGGCCGCCCAGGTGCTCGCCGACCGTGACGAATGGGGCTACCTGCTCCAGCTGTTCAGCCGCTCGCCCTACGAGCGCAACACGCTGTTCTTCGAACTCATCCAGCGCCAGGGCTCACGCGGATTCGGCAGCGCCAACATCCGGGCCCTGTACGAAGCGGTCGAGCGAGACCGGCTGGCTGCGGGGTGAGCGCCGCGCCGGGTCCGTACACCCTCGCCGACTACGCGACCCTGGCCCGCGCGGGCATGGACCAGGGCGTGTGGGACTTCTGCGCGGGCGGCGCGGGGGAGGAGCGGACCCTTGCGGCCAATGTGGAGGCATTCGACCGCGTCCGCTTCCGCCCGCGCGTGCTCACCGGGGTGGGGCGGCCCGACACCGCGACCCGGATTCTGGGGCGCACCTGGGCGGCGCCCGTCGGTATCGCACCCCTCGCCTACCACACGCTGGCGGACCCGGCGGGCGAGGTCGCCACGGCCGGCGCCGCCGGACGAGCTGGTCTGCCGTTCGTCGTGAGCACCTTCGCCGGGCGGACGTTCGAGGACATCGCGAAGGCCGCCGCGGCGCCGCTCTGGCTGCAGGTGTACTGCTTCCGGGACCGTGATACGACGCGGGCCCTCATCGAACGTGCGGAGCTGGCCGGCTTCGAGGCCCTGGTCCTGACGGCGGACGCGCCCCAGCTCGGCCGGCGACTGCGGGACCTGCGCAACGGCTTCCGTCTGCCGGACGGCATCGTGCCCGCCAACCTCACCGGCGACGGATTCGCCTCACCCGCGGATCACGCGCTGGCCGAGTTCGACGCCGCCCTGGACTGGTCGGTGATCGCATGGCTGCGCTCGATCAGCTCCTTGCCGGTGCTGGTCAAGGGCATCCTGACGGCCGCCGACGCACGACAGGCGGTCGCGGCCGGTGCCGCGGGCATCGTCGTGTCCAACCACGGCGGCCGCCAACTGGACGGAGTCCCCGCCACCCTCGACGTACTGCCGGAGATCGCGGGCGCACTCCAGGGGGCCTGCCCGGTACTCATCGACGGGGGCGTCCGCCGCGGCTCGGACGTGCTGGCGGCCCTCGCGCTCGGCGCCGACGCGGTCCTCCTGGGACGTCCGGTGCTGCACGGCCTGGCTGTCGGGGGCGAAGCAGGCGTCGAGCGGGTCCTCTCCACCGTCGTCGACGAATTGGCGGAGACGATGGCGTTCACGGGCACGGCATCCGTCGACCGGGCGAATCCCCCGCTCGTCGGAGGGGCCGAGCCCGCCGGGCAGGTCGCTGAGCCATTGCGGAGCCGCACGGGTGGGCCCGGGCTCCGCAAGGAAGAGCTGCACGGCAGCGTGTCCGACCCGGTCCTCGACACCATGAACTTCCTCAACGAGGTCACCCACCGCTATCCCGACGCGGTCTCGTTCGCACCTGGCCGCCCGTACGACGGATTCTTCGAAACCGAGGACGTCTTCACGTATCTGCGCCGCTACCTGGACCACCTGGCAGCGGAGGGCGCCACTCCTGAGCAGGTTCGCTCCGCGATCTTCCAGTACGGCCCGACCGCCGGCCAGATCCGCGAGCTCGTCGCGGACTCGCTGCGCAAGGACGAGGGAATCGAGGTGCCGCCTGAGTCGGTGGTGGTGACCGTGGGCTGCCAGGAGGCGATGTTCCTCGCCGTGCGGGCCCTCATCTCGGGCCCCGACGACGTGCTGCTCGTGTCCAGTCCCTGCTACGTGGGGATCACCGGCGCCGCACGGCTCCTCGACGTCGAGGTGAGAGCGGTCGAGGAGAGCGAGAAGGGGTTCAGCTGCGCCGACCTGGAAGCGGCCCTCCTCGCGGAGCGGGCTCGCGGCCGACGGCCTCGCGCGTTCTACGTGATCCCCGACCATTCCAACCCCTCCGGTACGACGATGCCGTTGCGTACCCGCCAGGAACTGCTCGCTCTGGCGGAGCGGCACGACTTCCTGATCCTGGAGGACAGTCCGTACCGGATGGTCAGCCCCGGTGAGCAGCTGCCGACTCTCAAGTCCCTGGACCGCGAACGCAGGGTCGTGCACCTGGGCTCGTACTCCAAGACGCTCTTCCCCGGTACCCGGGTGGGCTTCGTCGTCGCGGATCAGCAAGTTGTCGACCGCGCGGGGAACACGGGGCTGCTCGCGGATGAACTCGCCAGGATCAAGAGCATGTTGACGGTGAACACCTCCCCCGTGAGCCAGGCGGTCACGGCCGGGATGCTTCTCTCCGTCGACGGCCGGACCTCGGAGCTCAACACCCGCACAGCCGCCTACTACGGGGACGCCATGCGGGTGACTCTCCGGGAACTCGACCGTTGCTTCCCCGAGGACGACCGCAGTGCGCTCGGCATCAGCTGGAACGAGCCCGACGGAGGCTTCTTTCTGGCCGTCACGGTGCCGTTCCGCGCGGACAACGCCGCTCTGGAGCGCTCCGCCGAGGATTTCGGGGTCATCTGGACGCCTATGTCGTACTTCTATCCGCAGGGCGGTGGCGAGTCGAGTCTGCGGCTGTCCGTCAGCTACCTGAGCCATGCGGAGATCGCGGACGGCGTCGAACGGCTGGCGCGCTTCGTGCGGGCGCAAGCGGCACAGCGGTTTCCGGCTGCAGCGGAACCGCGTGCCGAGCACTGAACACTCATCAAACGGCAACTCACCGAAAGGTAAGCGGTGTTGGCAGTGAAGATCCTTATCCGCAGTAAGACCCGTATGTGGGGGTGGACATTCCGATGACCGCTGGAACGATGATGCCCGGGATCGACGTGATGGGCGCACCGGCACCCGAAACGAAGGCCAGTGCCGCCGCCGCCCGAATCGTTGGTGTCGGCACAGCGAACAGTGAACACTCCTACTCCCAGCGGGAGTTACTCGACCACTTCGGCATCGAAGACCCGAAGGTCCGGTCGGTCTTCCTCAACAGCGCCATCGACCGGCGCTACCTCGCCGTCCCCGAACTGGACGCCGACGGCGCCCTGATCGAGGAGAGCCAGGGCGAACTGCTGGCCAAGCACCGGAGACTCGCGCTCGACATGGCTGCCCGGGCCGTGCGCGCCTGCCTGGACAACTCCGGCATCGACCTCGCGGACATCGACTACCTCTGCTGCGTGACCACCACCGGCTTCCTTACCCCGGGGCTCAGCGCGCTGCTCATCCGGGACATGGGAATCTCGCCGCGAACCAGCCGTGTCGACGTGGTGGGAATGGGCTGCAACGCCGGCCTCAACGCCCTCAACGCCGTGGCCGGCTGGTCCGTCGCCAACCCGGGCAAGGTCGCCGTCGCGGTCTGCGTGGAGGCATGCTCGGCCGCGTACGTCATCGACTCGACGCTGCGCACTGCCGTGGTGAACAGCCTGTTCGGAGACGGTGCGGCCGCGATCGCCCTGGTCACCGACACCCAGGACACCGCCCACGGCGCGCCCGAAGGCCCGACCGGGTCCGGCAGCCCCCGCATCCTGTCCTTCGCCAGCCACCTCATCACCGACGCGATCGACGCGATGCGCTTCGACTGGGACGACTCGCAAGGCAAGTTCAGCTTCTTCCTGGACCCACAGGTCCCCTATGTGGTGGGCGCCCACGCGGAGCAGATCGTCGACCGCCTGCTGGACGGCGCCGGACTGCGCCGCAGCGACATCAGCCAGTGGCTGGTGCACTCGGGGGGCAAGAAGGTCATCGACGCGGTCCGGGTCAACCTGGGCCTGACCCGGCACGACGTGCGACACACCACCGGTGTCCTGCGTGACTACGGCAATCTGTCGAGCGGCTCCTTCCTGTTCTCCTACGAACGGCTGCTCCAGGAACGTGTGACTCGGGCCGGGGACTACGGCGTCCTGATGGTCATGGGCCCCGGTTCGACCATCGAGACTGCCCTGGTGCAGTGGTGACGGAGAGTCAGATGAAAAGCGTAACGACGGATTCGGACACCACCGCCCACCTCGCCGAAGCGGCGGACCATGTCCTGCTGCGCATCGACGGACGGCAGGCCCTGTCCGCGGAGACGGTCGTGGCCGTCGCGGCGGCCTGCGACCGGGCCGAGGACGAGGGCGGGCGCGCCAAAGTGATCGTGCACGTGTCCGGCGAGCCCGAAGGGCCCCGGGCAGGTGACCTGACCGTGTCGCTGGTCAACAAGTGGGAACAGGTTCTACGCCGTCTGGAGCGGCTGCCGGCGGCCACCATCGCGGTCGCCGATGGTGGCTGCGGGGGAGTGGCCCTGGACGCGTTCCTCGCCGCGGACTACCGCATCGCGACGCGTTCGGTACGCCTGATGGTGCCCGTGGAGGATGGTGCGACCTGGCCGGGCATGGCTCTCTACCGGCTCGCGAAGCACGGGGCGAACGCCGCCGCGATCCGCCGGGCCGTGCTGTTCGGTACCCCGCTCGAAGCAGCCGACGGGCTGGCCCTGAACCTCGTGGACGAAGTGGTCGACGACCCGGCGAAGGCCGTGGCCATCGCAGCGGAGCGGGCGGGGGCCGTTGCCGGAACCGAACTGGCCATCCGGCGGCAGCTGTTGCTGGACGCTCCCACGACGAGCTTCGAGGAGGCCCTCGGTGTCCACCTCGCAGCCTGCGACCGCGCCCTGCGCCGTGCCGCAGGAGTGGGGGGCCGGTCGTGAACGACGCCGAACCCGTGCAGGGAGAGGGACACGGCGAGCTCAGGGCCGTGTGCGGCGAACTGGAGCACGCGCGCGTCGCACTGGCGAAGGCGGCCGCACGCACCGACGACTTCGTCGCGGCCCTGCCCGAACCGGCGCTGCGCTCACCCGCGCAGCGTGCCGATGCAGAGGCCGCGAGGGCCGAGGCCCGGGCCCTGCGCGCCGCCTTCCTGGGAGTGCACGCCGACGCCGTGTACGACGAGCTCACCGCAGACCGCACCCGCTATGTGCGCGTCGCCGAGCTGGCCGAGGGCGCCGCGATGGTCTTCCCCGGTCTGGTGCCGACCTCCGAACAGCTGGCGACGGAGCGGTCGCGGCCGCAAGCGGACAAGGAAGGGGACGAGATCGACCAGGGCCTCTTCTTCCGGGCCGTTCTGCGATCGCCGACGGCGGGCCCGCATCTGCTCGACGCGATGCTCCGCCCCACCCCGCGGGCCCTCGGGCTGCTGCCGGAGTTCATGCGCACCGGCAAGGCCGACCTGGGCTCGGTGCGCATGGAGCGGACGACCGATGGAGCGGCACGCCTGACGATGTGCCGCGACGACTGTCTGAACGCGGAGGACAACCAGCAGATCGACGACATGGAGACCGCGGTCGATCTCGCCCTTCTCGACCCCGCGGTGGAGGTCTGTCTGCTGCGCGGCGGTGAGATGACGCATCCCCGCTACCGGGGCAGGCGCGTCTTCAGTGCGGGGGTGAACCTCAAGGCGTTGCACGGCGGCGGGATTTCGCTGGTCGACTTTCTGCTGCGGCGTGAGCTCGGGTATATTCACAAGATTTTTCGCGGTGTCCTGACCGAGAACGCTCCGGGAGGACTGCCGGCCACGGTGGAGAAGCCCTGGGTCGCGGCCGTGGACACCTTCGCCATCGGTGGCGGTGCCCAGATCCTGCTGGTGTTCGACTACGTACTCGCGGCCTCGGACGCCTACTTCAGCCTTCCGGCCGCCAAGGAGGGCATCATCCCGGGGGCCGCCAACTTCCGCCTCGGCCGGGCCGTCGGTCCTCGTCTGGTCCGGCAGATGATTCTCGACGGCCGGCGACTGCGGGCGAGCGAGCCGGACGCCCGGTTCGTGTTCGACGAGGTCCACGAGAGCGAGGCACTGGACGAGGCTGTTGAGGGGGCTCTGGGGCGGCTGCGGGGTTCTGCGGTGCTTGCCAACCGGCACATGGTGAACCTGGCAGAGGAGTCCCAGGTCGAATTCCGGACGTATATGGCCGAGTTCGCATACCAGCAGGCGCTTCGTCTCTACAGCTCCGACGTCATCGACAAAGTGGGACGGTTCGCCGCATCGGGCTGATGGATGGAGCGGGTGTTCGATTGACGCGATGCCGCAGTTGAACGCTGTTGCCAACCGGCCGGCCCCGCCCTCGGTGTACGGCGCGCTCCGCAGGAGGTGCCGTACACCGAGGGCGGTAGTTCAGCGTTGTACTTACATCTTGACGAACAGTCGAATCCACACACCGGTAACCGCCTGGCCAGGACACATCTATATCGTGCTACGCGTCCATAAGGCGGCTTTGGTGAGTGCGTTGTGGATGCCCTGGAGGAATAGAATCAAAGATTCCGGTAGGTGGAGTTGTGGTTCCGGTGTGTTCCGGCCGCGCCGTGACTCGGGCTGTCTTGTTCAGCGTGTGGGGAATGTTGATCCATTCGGTAGACACGACGGGGCCGGAAAAGTGACGATGGGCAGTGAACGACACGGCAGACAGGAGCGTTGCGGGGGGCCGAGATCGTGGTGCTCTGCTGCCCTCCCGTACGTCCCCGGCACGGGAGGGTGCTGGCACGTCGGGACGTCGGGGGCGAAGTCGGGAAAGGTAAGTCAGGTAGCTCGGCGAACAGTATTTGGATTGCCTTTCGGGTTGACTCGAATGGCACATTCTGAATCGGAACCGGATTAGGTGAATGCCTTGATTCAGTCAGTTCGCACGCTGGAATCAGACTCAGACAACCTTGCTGTTGGGGGAGGCAGTGCTACATGGCACCCGGTGGCTCGCCACGGGAACGTCACCCTGATTTCGATAGCGTTACTCCTGCCCGGAGAATCCCCACGTTCGCAGGGGCCGGACGAAGAGCACATAGCTAGGCTTGCCGAAATCGACACACCGATCCCGGCAATTCTTGTAGACCGTCGCACCATGCGTGTGATCGACGGGATGCACAGACTCAAGGCCGCGAAACTAAGAGGCCAAGAGACGATAGAAGTCGAACTCTTCGACGGAACGTCAGAAGAAGCATTCCTGCGTGCGGTGGAAGTAAACGTCTCCCACGGTCTTCCGCTGTCATTGGCCGACCGGCGTGCCGCAGCTGGCCGGATCATCGCCTCGCACCCCCAGATGTCGGACCGGGCGATCGCGCGCGCGGCCGGCCTCGGAGCCAAGGCTGTCGCGGCGATTCGGCGCCGTACGGCCGGCGCGGTGCCGCAGCTCGGTGCCCGCATCGGCAGGGACGGCAAGACGCGCCCGCTCAACAGTGTGGACGGCCGGCTGAGGGCCGCGGAACTGATAGCGGAGCGCCCCCAGGCATCGTTGCGGGAGGTGGCGCGCCTCGCCGGCATCTCTCCGGCGACTGTCAGCGATGTCCGCAAGAGGCTCGAGTCGGGACAGGCCCCGGTGGTGGAGCCGTCCCGTGACCCCGAAGCTCCCGCGGATCCGCCCCCGGTGACCGACATCATCGACCGGCGGGTCGAGCACAAGCGGAACCAGCTCCAGGCGGACCCTGCTGCTGCCCTGGAGAAGCTGCTGAGGGACCCGTCGCTGCGGCACAAGGAGGAAGGGCGGCAGCTGCTCCGGCTGCTGCAGCAGAACGCGGTGGTGACGCGGGCGTGCGAGGACCTGATGGCTGCTGTGCCGAGCCACTGCGGAACCCTGGTACTGGACCTCGCCCGGTACTACGCCGGGACGTGGATGGACTTCGCGAAGCTGCTGGATGAGCGTGTACGGATGGAGAACCGGCGCGGAGCCGGTGAGTGACGTGCCGGTGGCCGCAGCATGACCGACGCGATGATGTTCGAAGCCGTGAGACAGGAGATCGCTTACGCGTTCGAGAACACCACCTTCTTCCGCAAGCACATGGAAGCCAACGGCCTCCGCCCTGAGGACATCCAGGACGCGGAGGACTTCGTGCGGATTCCGCCGACGTCGAAGCCTGACTACCGGCGTAACTTCCCGGCGGGTGTACTGGCCAAGGAGTACACCCTCAACTCGCCGCACGTCATGCGTTTCCAGAGCTCCGGTACGTCCGGCGACCGGCTCAACAGCGCCATCCTGTCCTACGATCTGGCGCGGCGGCAGGCGACGGCGCTCGGGGTCAACCGTCGCTTCGACGATCTCTGGCGTCCCGGCAGCCGACCCAGGATGTGCCGGTTCGCGCCACCGAACTGCTCGGATGTGGAATGCGCGACCGGTCTTTCGACCCTGGAGGACCGGACGCTTCCGGACGGCACCGTGGTGCTGTCCGTCGCCCACGATCTGCTGGCGACACCGGAGTGGCAGATCGTCAAGGCACTCGACGAGATCGAGATCTGTCAGCCGGATCTGCTGCTGGTGGACTCGACGCACTTCGCCTTCCTGGCCAGGTGGGCGCGGCGGCTAGGACGCCGGATCACCTCACCGCGCACCTTGCACATGGTGAGCGGCTACACCCTCATGACCCGTGTCGCCCGTCGCGAGATCGACGATTTCATGGGTGCGGACATGCCGGTCGGCGACATGATCGGCATGTCCGAGCTGGGGTATCTGGGATTCGAATGCCACCAGGGACATCGTCACATCAACAACAAGGACTTCTACGTGGAGTTCGTCCGGAACGGCAAGCCCGTCGAGGACGGACGGATGGGCGAGTTGTACGTCACCACGGTGGAGGACGGTCTGGTCCCGCGTATTCGTTACGCCACCGGGGACTATTTCACCCCCTTGGAAGATGCGTGCGGCTGTGGCAGTGATCTGCCGGTGGTGCGGATCGAAGGCCGGGCCACCCAGGCGGTGCGATTGCAGGACGGCCGCATCGTCACGCCGGGCGCTGTGGACGCCGTGGTCGGAGACGCACCCTGGATCGATCTCTACAAACTGGAGCAGGACCTGACCGGTGCGTGCACCTTCCGGTACGTCGCCAACAGCAAGGCACAAGCAGATGACGCCACAGCGCTCGGACTCCGCCTGGCCGAAACCCTGGCGCCGAACCGTGTTCGCATCGAGCCTGTGGACTACATCGCCTGCGAACGCAGCGGGAAGTTCCAGGCATGCGTCTCCCACCTCTCCGCAGAAGGTGCGTCTTGACCATGCCGGATACCTGCAGGGACGATTTCCCGGCGCTGCGGCGAGAGATCGACGGACAGGCGATCTCCTACCTGGACAACGCGGCCACGACCTTGAAGCCGCGCTCGGTCATCCAGGCCGTCAGCGCGTACTACGAGTCCAACGGCGCGAACATTCACCGTGGGAAGCATCGGCTCTCCGAAGAGGCATCCGACGCCTACGAGTCCTCCCGCATGGTGATCGCCCGGCACATCAGCGCCGCGGCGAACGAAGTGGTCCTGCTCCGGAACGCGAGCGAGGCGCTGAACCTGGTCGCCCACGGTCTGGACCTGGACCCGGACGCCTACATCGTGGGCTGTCTGGACGTGCACCATTCCCAACTGCTGCCATGGCGGCGGGCCGGACGCCTCGACCTGACACGGGTGGACTCTCATGGCCGCCTCGACCGCGATCACTTCCGGACGCTGCTGCGCGGCCGGCCGAAGGTGGTCGTGCTCACGCATTGTTCCAACGTCACCGGCGTCATCCACCCGGTGGAGGAACTGATCGCCGAGGTCCGCGCCGCCTGCGACGCGACGGTCGTTCTCGACGCCGCACAGTCCCTGCCGCACCAGCGCATCAACGTACGAGACCTGGACGTCGACTTCATGGCGTTCTCGATGCACAAGATGCTGGGCCCCACCGGGGTCGGCTGCCTCTTCGGCCGGAGTGAGCTTCTCGCAGCGCTGCGCCCGCTGACGGTGGGCGGAGGCATGGTCGACTGGGTCGACCTCGACGGCAGTGTCGACCGGCGCATCCCTTTCAAGTTCGAAACGGGGACGCCGGCCATCGCCTCCGTCATCGGCTGTGCCGCAGCGATCCGGTACCTCGAAGGACTCGATACTCCACAACGCCATCAGCACGCCCAGGAGCTCTCTGCGGCCCTGGTCGACGGGGCACTCGCCCGTCCCGGGGTACGCCTGATCGGCCCCCCGGACGAGACCGACCGGATCGCACTCGCGGCCTTGCGCCTGGACGACGGCGTCCCCGCAGGTGAGGTTGCCCGCCTGTTGAGCGACTCCTACGGCTACATGGTGCGCAGTGGTCACATGTGCGCGCAGCCCCTGGTCACCGAGCTGGCCGGCGGCGAAGTCCTCCGCGTCTCGGCGTACTTGTACAACGAGGTCTCGGAGATCGAGGGCTTCTATCAGGCGTTGGACGAACTGCTGAGCTGGATGGCTCCCGCTTCGTCCTGTGGATAAGTTATCCACAGGGGGTTTCGGAATTCGGCCGCTCGCGGGACGGTCATGCCATGAACAAGCACCACGAATCCACCGGACCTGACGACGAGCAGCAGATCACCCTGCGCGGTCCCGCCGAGCTCGCCGACGCCCTTCCGTATCTCATGGGTTTCCACCCCAGCGACAGCGTGGTCATGGTGGCCCTGCACGGCGGACGAGGGCGCTTCGGGGGGCGGCTCAGGCTCGGGATTCCGCAGTCGCCGAAAGAGTGGGAGCCCGTCGCCGACCAGCTCGCCGAATGTCTGGTCTCGGGCAGCGAACGGCGCGGCTCCCGGCCCGATGCGATCGTCGTCTTCCTCTGTCAGGACCCGGCGGACGGAGTGACGGGGCATCAGGCGATGGAGCGGCTGAGGCCGTTCGCGCAGCTGTTGCGCACAGCCTGCGGGACGCTCGACGTGCCCGTACTGGAAGCGCTCTGCATTTCCGGTGGGCGCTACTGGTCGTACTGCTGCCCGGACGGCAGGTGCTGTCCGGAGGAGGGGAACCCACTGGCCCTGCCGGGCACGACGGTCATGGCGGCGGCAGCCGCCTATGCGGGCATTCATGTACGCGGATCGCTGCGCGACATGGAGGCGCGGCTCGCACCACTGGAGGCCGCCGGAGCGAGCGGTCAGCAACAGGCACTGGACTCGGCGGGGGCCGTGCTTGTGTCCAGGATTCTGGACACCGAGGGCCGGGTCGAAGTGGCAGGGGAGACCCTGGAGCTCGCGCACGCGCTCATGGACCGCCTCGGCCGGGCCCCCACCGGTCCGCCCTCCGCGGCCGACACGAACGACGACCGCCTGATCAGCCACGACGAGGCCGCCGCCATGATTCTCGGGCTCCAGGACCGGGAGACGAGGGACAAGGCGGCGGAATGGATGGAAGGCCCCGAAGCGGCGTCCGCGCTGCGTCTGTGGCGGGCTCTCGCCCGGCGCTGCGTAGGCCCTTATGTGGAACACGCGGCCGCGCCGCTCACCCTGGCCGGCTGGGTCTCCTGGTCCACCGGCGACGAGCCGGCGGCCAGGGTGGCTCTGGGGCTCGCTCTGCGCGCCGACCCCGACTACACATTTGCCCAGTTGCTCCACCAGGCGTGCAACGAGGGTCTCAATCCGGAGACCTTGCGCCGTTGTCTGCGTGGCGAGCGCAGCGGGGGAGCGGGTGCGGACGGTCATGACAGCCGCAAAGTCCACGGAGGCCGCGACGGGCGGCGTACGGGGCGGCGGCAGAGGGCCCACACGGTTCCCTCGCAGGTGCCGAAGCGGCGGCGGACCGCGCCGGGCGACACCGGTCCCGGAGCCGTGGTGGTCCGTCGCCGCGCGCGGGAATCCAAGCGCCAGGGCCGGCGCGGCAGCAGGAGCGAGCGATGACAGCGATGACCGGGCGGCACATGGAGCCGTTCACGGGGGTGGCGGAGTCGCACGACCCGTGGCGTCGCAGACACAGCGGCTGTCCGGAGCGCACGGACGGCGCAGACAGACCACCATGGCCCTCCCCGTCCCTCCCGGAGACCACAAGCCGCGGTCCCCTCACCCGCTCCCCACCGCGGCCGTCCCGCGTCGGCGGCCCCCGGCGCCGCCGTCCCGCCCGCACAGTGCGTCGGCCCGTACCCGCCGGCTTTCCGTCGAGATCTCCCTGGCCGCCGACCTTGTGGAGCTGGGTGCCATCGCGATGGGCACGCCGGGATCGGGCCGGGTCGCCAGCGTGTACGACCCGGGACTGCGCTGGACAGCCGCCGACGGCCTCGGCTGCACCGTCGCGGCCGAGCCGCCGCCCCAGGACGCGGTGGCCTCCGCAGGGTTGCTGCGCTGGGACGTGGTGCTCGCGCCCGGGGCCTCGTACGGCATCGAGCTGAGCATCCGCGTCGAGCGCCGGGGAAGGACTCCGGGACAGCCCGCGAACCGGCTGTCCGCCGACGCACGGGTCGAAGCGGACGACGCACGGGTCGAAACCGCTTGTGCGGACGGGGCTCGGTGACCTCCGGGCGGCGCTGCTGGTCAGCAGCGAACAGAGCCCGGCCACAACCCGTTCGGCCACCGCTCCCGTGCGGTATGGGTGTACGAGACGGCGGTCGCCTGCGCGGGGCTGGCCGCCGCAGGATACGAGAAGGAGGCGAGCAGCCTGTTGCGGGGGGTCCTCGGCGCCGCCGAGGCCTTCGGCTGCATTCGCCCCGATGCGCCCGCGGCGACGGTTTCGCTGTATCCGGTCCGGTGCGCCCCGCTGGCCGCCGGACTTCAGCTGGGGAGTGTGACGCGGCGGGGGCCCGAAGCCGATGGGGGTGACGGTGCGGGACGGAGTAACCGGTAACGACGAGCACGGCGAAGGGACTGTTTATCGTCAGGCAGACGACTATGATCACGGCATGCCGCCCTACGACCCGTCGACCTTCCCGCCCTTCGCTGTCACCGTCGATCTGGTTGTGCTCACCGTGCGCCGTCACGCGCTCTGCGCGCTGGTCGTACGCCGTGGTGAGACGCCGTTCCAGGGCAGATGGGCGCTGCCCGGCGGATTCGTCAGGGCCGATGAGGATCTCGCGGCGGCGGCCGCCCGTGAGCTCGTCGAGGAGACCGGGCTGTGCGCCCACGATCCGTCGGCCCCGGCTGTCGGAAACGGCGCGCATCTCGAGCAGCTCGCGACCTATGGAGACCCCGGGCGCGATCCCCGGATGCGGGTCGTCAGCGTGGCCCATCTCGCGCTGGCTCCCGACCTGCCCGCACCTCGCGCGGGCGGTGATGCCCACAGCGCCCGCTGGGCGCCCGTCGAGGACCTGCTCGGTCCCGAGGGCGGCTTCGGCCGTGAGGGTGAACAGTCCGCGCCACTGGCCTTCGATCACGCCCAGATCCTCGCCGACGGCGTCGAGCGAGCCCGTTCGAAGATCGAATACTCCTCGCTGGCCACGGCGTTCTGCCCGCCGGAGTTCACGGTCGGCGAGCTGCGCAGGGTCTACGAGGCGGTGTGGGGCGTGGTCCTCGACCCCCGTAACTTCCACCGCAAGGTCACCGGAACTCCCGGCTTCCTGGTTCCGTCCGGAGGGACGACCACGCGGCAGGGCGGCCGTCCCGCCCAGTTGTTCCGTGCGGGCGCGGCCACTGTGCTCAATCCGCCGATGCTGAGGCCCGAAGTCTGACGTCGCGGACGTCTCGCGGACGTCCGGAGCCCGGAGCTGCGGAACGCCCATAGATTCACGCTGCGCAAAAAGTCGGAATTGTCGCGTTATATTGCTGCGGTACCCACCCAGCCGCCGAGCGGTCTCACCTCCCGCGAGAGAAGCGATGCTCCAGGCCATCGGACTCACCAGCAGCCCCCGCGGCGACCTTCCGCCCGCCGTGGCCGATCTGACCTTCGAAGCCGGTCCCGGCCGTGTCACGGCCCTGCTCGGCGCCCCGGGTTCCGGCAAGACCACCGCCCTGCGCCTGATGCTCGAACTCGAACCGGGGCGGGGCGTCACCTACTTCCAGGGCCGTCCGCTGCACCGCATCGGCCACCCGCCCCGCGAGGTGGGGGTGCTCCTCGGAGACGTGCCTGGCCACCCTTCCCGTACGGCCCGCGGTCAGCTCCGGATGCTCTGCGCCGCCGCGGGCGTGCCGGCGTCCCGAGCGGACGACGTGCTCGAAGTGGTCGGTCTGGCCGGACTCGGGGACCAGCGCATCGGGACCCTCTCGGTCGGCATGGACCGCCGGCTCGGCCTCGCCTCCGCGCTCCTCGGTGACCCCCACACACTCATTCTCGACGAGCCCGCCGAAGGGCTTTCGCCGCGCGAGATCAGCTGGTTGTACGGGCTGCTGCGCGCGCACGCGGCGCAGGGCGGAACGGTCCTGCACACCACCAGAGACCCCAAGGAGGCCGCTCGCACGGCCGACCGTGTCGTCACCATCGACGAAGGACGCCTCGTCGCCGACCAGGACGTCGCCGACTTTTCCCGTACGCGACTGCGTCCACGCGTGGCGGTCCGCACGCCGCACGCCGCCCGCCTCGCTGCCGTGGTGAGCCGCGAGGCGCGCGTCGCGCAGCGCTCCGTGGAGGTCGTCGCCGAGGAGAGCTGCCGGCTGTCGGTGTACGGGAGCAGCTGCGCGGAGATCGGGGACACGGCGTTCCGGCATGGCGTCCCCGTACATCAACTCGTCGACGAGGTCGGTGACGCCGGTCCCCCCGCCGCACCCGAAGCGCAGGCCGGGCAGCGGCCGGACTCGTCCGTCGCCCTCTCCGAACTTCCCCCGCCGATCCCGGTGCGCCCGGCGCGAGGCCCGCTTCGTCCGCTCCGCTACGAGCTCCGCCGGCTGCTCGGTGTGCGGACAACAATCGTGATCATGGCGGCCATTCTGGTGGTCTCCGCCGGGCTGTCCGTTCTGCTCGCCCGCTCCGGCGGAACGCCCCTGCCGAAGCTCCTTGGAGCCTGGCCGGCCCTGCTGCCGCTGCCTCCCGCCGCTCTCGGTGCCGGTCTGCTCGGCGCGCTCTCCTTCGGGGACGAATTCCGCTATCCCGCGCTCGCCGCCGGCCGTGGGACCGTCCCCCGCCGGATCGGCCTGCTCCTGGCCAAGCTGGCCGTCTCCGCAGGAGTCGGGCTCCTGCTCGCGGCTCTGGTCGTGCTGGCCGACGCGCAGCTCCTGCGGCTCGTGTACGGCGGAGACTTGATCAAGGTCCCGGCGAACATCGTGCCCCTCGCCGCGAGTTGGGCCGGCCTCACCGTCGGTTGTGCTTGGGCGGGGCTGCTGGCCGCGGGCATCTTCCGGGTGACCGGAGCCGGTATCGCCGCGGTCCTGGCCGTTCCCGTTCTTGTCGTCCCGCTCGTCCAGCCGGTGCTGGCGGGTCCGTCCGCCCGTTCGATCGCCGGGCTTCCGCGCAGGCTGCGCGAGCTGACCTGGCTGCAGTGGCCGTACGAAGCGGACCGGTGGGTGCTCGGTGTCGTGAAGGTCGTGGCGCAGCCCGTGGGGACGGCACTTTCCCTGTCGTTGTCGGCACTGATCTGCACGTATGTGATCACCAGCCTTCGAGGAAGGACTCGTTGGTGATCACGGGAATATCAGATGGCGGCAGGCCGCCCGTAACTCTCTTGGAAGTGCCCGCTTTATGCATATATGGCGTCAATTGCGGGGTAGGCGCCGATCACCCTTTCGTGTGCTTTTCACCAAAGACCTCAAGGGGTGAGCGGGCCGCGCCGACAAAGGATGCGTGAGTACCCTTGCGCACACCATGATGACCGCCGCCCGCTCCGTCGAATCCGGCCTCGCCGGCTCGGGCGAACTCGACCGCTACCCCTACGCGGAGGCGCCGGCCGGCGAACGCGCCGCGCTGCGTTCCTGGGGCGGTACCGATTCCGAGTTGGGACGGGCGAGCCGACGGGGGGCGGCCAGCCGCGGCCGTGGCCTCCACGGCCAACTCGTTCAGCAACTGGGCCAGATGATCGTTTCCGGGGATCTGGGTGCCGACCGCCCGCTCGTTCCGGAGGAGATCGGCCAGCGGTTCGAGGTCTCCCGCACCGTCGTGCGCGAGTCGCTGCGTGTTCTTGAGGCCAAGGGCCTGGTCAGCGCCCGTCCCAATGTGG
This sequence comes from Streptomyces sp. NPDC057136, assembly GCF_042670885.1. NCBI lineage: Bacteria > Bacillati > Actinomycetota > Actinomycetes > Kitasatosporales > Streptomycetaceae > Streptomyces > Streptomyces sp. NPDC057136. Next base: position 58,081 of record NZ_JBHUUV010000035.1, on the reverse strand, counting down.
GCACCAGGGTCCGTCCGGTCAGCGACTGGAATCTGCTGGACCCCGACATCATCGAATGGCGGGCGTTCGGCCCGTCGCGCGACGACCAGCGCAGGGAGCTCGGCGAGCTGCGGTGGACGATCGAGCCGCTTGCCGCCCGGCTCGCCGCGGGCCACGGCCGCGAGGATCTTCAGCAGCGCCTCGGCGACATGGTCGAGATCATGGGCCACGCGATGGCACAGAGTGACGGGATCACCTTCTCGCGCGCCGACGCGGAGTTCCACGCCCTTCTGATCCAGGCCGCGGGCAACCGCATGCTGGAGCACCTCGCCGGCATTGTCTCGGCCGCGCTCCAGGTCTCCGGAGCACCCGTCACCGGCTGTGACCGCCCGACCGAGGCATCGCTCGGTCACCACGCGCGAATCGTCGAGGCCCTCGCGACAGATGACTCCGTCGCTGCGGAGACCGCGATGCGCCAGTTGCTCATGGTTCACCCGGAAGTGGGGGTTCCCGCGCCGCGCGAGCACTGAGCGCGGCACGGCAGGGGTGCATGGACCAGGTGTCGCCGGATCACCGCGATCCGGCGGCACAATTGTGGAGAGATGTCACCTCTGGCACTGTTCGTCGCACATGAGGTGTGACTCGGGCCACGCGGATTGGGCGTAACACTCCTCGAAACAGTGCGATGACTTAAGAGGTGACCGTCGCGGAAGGAATACAGCAGCTACCCAGTGCGCTGTGCAGTTCTGAGGCCAAACCCGCGCCGTCGGCAACATTCCCAGCCGACGGTCGTCGGTTCCAGCCCTTTGAGGGGCCGGGCCGGAAGCCGTTTCCATCGTTCCGAGAGGTTGTTCGTGTCGGCCAGCACATCCCGTACGCTCCCGCCGGAGATCGCCGAGTCCGAGTCTGTGATGGCGCTCATCGAGCGGGGAAAGGCTGATGGGCAGATCGCCGGCGATGACGTGCGTCGGGCCTTCGAGGCTGACCAGATTCCGCCAACCCAGTGGAAGAATGTTCTGCGCAGCCTCAACCAGATCCTCGAGGAAGAGGGTGTGACGCTGATGGTCAGTGCCGCGGAGTCGCCGAAGCGCGCCCGCAAGAGCGTCGCAGCGAAGAGCCCGGTCAAGCGCACCGCCACCAAGACTGTCGCGGCCAAGACGACCGTGACGAGGACCGTCGCGGCCGCCGCCGCCCCGTCGGCCGAGAGCGATGCGGCGGCCGACGACGCCACCGCGACCGCTCCGGCGAAGAAGGCCGCAGCCAAGAAGACGGTTGCCAAGAAGACTGCCGCGAAGAAGACGGCAGCCAAGAAGACAGCAGCGAAGAAGTCCGGCAAGCAGGACGACGAGCACCTCGACGGCGACGAGTCGGCCGAGGACGTCAAGGCCGGCAAGGGCGAGGAAGAGGAGGGCGAGGGCGAGAACAAGGGCTTCGTCCTCTCCGATGACGACGAGGACGACGCACCTGCGCAGCAGGTCGCCGTCGCCGGCGCCACGGCCGACCCCGTCAAGGACTATCTGAAGCAGATCGGCAAGGTCCCGCTCCTCAACGCCGAGCAGGAGGTCGAGCTCGCCAAGCGCATCGAGGCGGGCCTGTTCGCAGAGGACAAGCTGGCGAATTCCGACAAGCTCGCTCCGAAGCTCAAGCGCGAGCTGGAGATCATCGCCGAGGACGGCCGCCGCGCCAAGAACCACCTGCTGGAGGCCAACCTCCGACTCGTGGTCTCCCTGGCGAAGCGCTACACCGGCCGGGGCATGCTCTTCCTGGACCTGATCCAGGAGGGCAACCTGGGTCTGATCCGCGCGGTCGAGAAGTTCGACTACACCAAGGGCTACAAGTTCTCCACGTACGCCACCTGGTGGATTCGTCAGGCGATCACGCGCGCCATGGCCGACCAGGCCCGCACCATCCGTATCCCGGTGCACATGGTCGAGGTCATCAACAAGCTCGCGCGCGTGCAGCGCCAGATGCTCCAGGACCTGGGCCGTGAGCCCACCCCGGAGGAGCTGGCCAAGGAGCTCGACATGACCCCTGAGAAGGTCATCGAGGTCCAGAAGTACGGCCGTGAGCCGATCTCCCTCCACACCCCGCTGGGTGAGGACGGCGACAGCGAGTTCGGAGACCTGATCGAGGACTCCGAGGCGGTCGTTCCGGCCGACGCGGTCAGCTTCACGCTGCTCCAGGAGCAGCTGCACTCGGTGCTCGACACGCTCTCCGAGCGTGAGGCCGGCGTGGTCTCGATGCGCTTCGGTCTCACCGACGGTCAGCCGAAGACGCTCGACGAGATCGGCAAGGTCTACGGCGTGACGCGTGAGCGCATCCGTCAGATCGAGTCGAAGACCATGTCGAAGCTGCGCCACCCGTCGCGTTCGCAGGTGCTGCGCGACTATCTCGACTAGGCCGCAGCGTACGCAGGCCGAGGGCCCGGACCCCATGGGGGAAGCCGGGCCCTCGGCCTTTTGCGCGCATGCGGCCCGGGGCGGGCTGGATGACCCTGAGTGGACCTTGTTCACCGCAGCGTCAGGAGTCCCCATGTCCCGTACCGTCCTCCGTACCGTGACCGGGGCGTTCGCCCTGACGGCTGCCGCCGCCGTGCTGCCCCTGGGGTCGCCGGTTCCGGCGGCCGCGGACAGCATCGTCATCGGTGGGCAGCCGGCACACGTCGCGGACAGCCCCTGGGTCGTGGCGCTGTCGAGCCGTGACCGGTTCGGAGGAACCCGGGCGGGTCAGTTCTGCGGTGGTGTGGTGATCGCGCCGGCCAAGGTCCTCACGGCGGCGCACTGCCTCGGGCGCGAGGTCCTCGGCTCCGACGTGAGCGAGGTCCGCGACCTGCTCGTCATCGCAGGCCGGGACGAGCTGCTCGGGTCGGGGGGACAGGAGATCGCTGTCCGGGACGCCTGGATCAATCCCGGTTACGACCCCGACGTGAACGCGGGCGATCTGGCGGTGCTCACGCTGTCCGGGAAGCTGCCGGAGAGCAGCGTCATCCAGATGGCGAAGGCGGGCGACGCGGCCTACGAACCAGGCACGCATGCGGCGGTCTACGGGTGGGGCGACATCACGGGAGGCGGGGCCTACGCGTCCGCTCTGCGCGCGGCCCCGGTCCAGGTGCTGCCGGACGGCATGTGCGAGCAGGCGTACCCGGGCGGCCTGGATGGCACGTACGACGCCGGGGCGATGCTCTGTGCGGGCGACCCCGAGGGCGGGCACGACGCGTGCCAGGGGGACAGCGGAGGGCCTCTGGTGGCCCGTGGGCGGCTTGTGGGCCTGGTCTCCTGGGGCAGCGGGTGCGGGCAGGCGGCCAGCCCGGGGGTGTACACGCGGATTTCCGCGGCCGTCGGCTGGATGGCCGGTCGCTGACGGCATCCGCCGGAGGGCATGAGAACGGGCGGCTTCCCTTTGGGGAAGCCGCCCGTCGGCCGATTCAGGAACCGGACCCTGGCTCGTCGTGGATGCGAGGTGTCAGTGTTGTTCCTCGTCGGCGGCACTTGCCTGCACGGCAGTGAGCCGATCCGTCTCATCCTGTATTTCCGCGGCGATCTTCTTGAGTTCCGGCTCGAACTTGCGACCGTGGTGGGCGCAGAAGAGCAGTTCACCGCCGCTGATGAGGACGACGCGCAGGTATGCCTGGGCGCCGCAACGGTCACAGCGGTCTGCTGCGGTCAGCGGGCTCGCGGGGGTCAGAACAGTAGTCACGTCGCCTCTTCTCTAGCTCGACGAGCTGTCGTACCAGGGTCAACATCCAACCAGGCCGAAAACGTTCCCGCTCGTGGCTTTTCTTCGAAACTTCTTCTCAGGATGGCTGTCTGTTGCCGGTTGGCGGCGAATGTGCCGTATTGCGTAGCGCTACGGTTTCGCGTTGCTTGTCTCGGTGGGTCCGTCCGCCCGGCCGGCTTGCCGGGTTGTTGATGAGGACGTGCCCGGAGCCTAAATGGTTCATGCCTCGAAGGGAACGTGATGTCCACGTCACTCCAACGAATGATCGAACGTGTATGCGACGCTGCACTAGCATAAGGATTCCCCGTGGGTGGCGTTACAACCGCTCTACCAGGGCTCTGTAGGCTCTCAGCGGCTACCGAAGCCGAGCCCGTTACCCAGTGGGCCCCAAATGAAATTCAGCGAGGAGCGAACCGCGTGACCGCCGATACGTCCGTGCCGTCCACTGCGCTGCTGACCGGAGCAGGCGGCGTCGTAGACAGGGACAGCTCCAACTACACCGCGCGGCACCTTCTGGTCCTTGAGGGTCTGGAGGCGGTTCGCAAGCGCCCGGGGATGTACATCGGGTCCACCGACAGCCGCGGTCTCATGCACTGCGTCTGGGAGATCATCGACAACTCGGTCGACGAGGCCCTCGGTGGCCACTGCGACGCCATCGAGGTCATCCTCCACGACGACGGTTCCGTCGAGGTCCGGGACAACGGCCGAGGCATCCCGGTCGACGTCGAGCCCAAGACGGGGCTCTCCGGCATCGAGGTCGTCATGACCAAGCTGCACGCCGGCGGCAAGTTCGGCGGCGGCTCGTACGCGGCGTCGGGCGGTCTGCACGGCGTGGGCGCGTCCGTCGTCAACGCCCTCTCCGCCCGCCTCGACGTCGAGGTCGACCGGAACAGCTCGACCCACTCGATCAGCTTCCGGCGCGGGGTCCCCGGGATGTTCACGGAGCAGGGCCCGGACAGCCCGTTCGATCCGGCCAACGGGCTGCGCAAGGGGAAGCGCGTCCCGAAGAACCGTACGGGTACCCGTGTGCGGTACTGGGCGGACCGGCAGATCTTCCTCAAGGACGCCAAGCTCAACCTGGAGACGCTCTACCAGCGGGCCCGCCAGACGGCCTTCCTCGTCCCCGGCCTCACCATCGTCGTCCGCGACGAGCGCGGCGTCGACGGCGAGGGGAAGACGGAAGAGACGTTCCGCTTCGACGGCGGCATCAGCGAGTTCTGTGAGTACCTCGCCCAGGACAAGGCGGTCTGCGACATCCAGCGCCTGACGGGGACGGGCACGTTCAAGGAGACCGTGCCGGTTCTCGACGAGCGCGGCCACATGACGCCCACCGAGGTGACCCGGGAACTCGGTGTGGACATCGCGCTGCGCTGGGGCACCGGGTACGACACCAACGTCAAGTCCTTCGTGAACATCATCGCCACTCCCAAGGGCGGCACGCACGTCAGCGGATTCGAACGCTCCGTGACCAAGACGGTCAACGAGGTGCTCCGCTCCGCCAAGGTGCTGCGCGTCGCCGAGGACGACATCGTCAAGGACGACGCCCTGGAGGGCCTCACGGCGGTCGTCACCGTACGGCTGGCGGAGCCGCAGTTCGAGGGGCAGACCAAGGAGGTGCTCGGCACCTCGGCGGCCAACCGGATCGTCTCCAACGTGGTGGCCAAGGAGCTCAAGGCTTTCCTGACCGACACCAAGCGAGACGCCAAGGCGCAGGCCAGGGCGGTGCTGGACAAGGCGGTGGCCGCGGCCCGTACGCGGATCGCAGCCCGTCAGCACAAGGACGCACAGCGTCGCAAGACCGCGCTCGAGTCCTCCTCGCTGCCCGCTAAGCTCGCCGACTGCCGCAGCGACGACGTGGGCCGCAGCGAGCTCTTCATCGTGGAGGGCGACTCGGCGCTCGGTACGGCCAAGCTGGCCCGGAACAGCGAATTCCAGGCTCTGCTGCCGATCCGGGGCAAGATCCTCAACGTTCAGAAGTCGTCCGTCTCGGACATGCTGAAGAACGCCGAGTGCGGCGCCATCATCCAGGTCATAGGAGCCGGGTCCGGGCGGACCTTCGACATCGACGCCGCCCGCTACGGCAAGATCGTCCTGCTGGTGGACGCCGATGTCGACGGTGCCCACATCCGGTGCCTCCTGCTGACGCTCTTCCAGCGGTACATGCGGCCCATGGTCGAGGCGGGACGCGTCTTCGCCGCCGTGCCCCCGCTGCACCGGATCGAGCTCGTCCAGCCCAAGAAGGGCCAGGACAAGTACATCTACACGTACTCCGACGGCGAGCTGCGGCAGACGCTGATGGAGCTCCAGCGGAAGAACGTCCGGATCAAGGACTCGATCCAGCGTTACAAGGGTCTCGGCGAGATGGACGCGGATCAGCTGGCGGAGACCACGATGGACCCGCGCCACCGCACCCTGCGGCGGATCAACATCGGCGACCTCGAATCCTCGGAGCAGGTGTTCGATCTGCTGATGGGCAACGAGGTCGCGCCGCGCAAGGAGTTCATCACCAGCTCGGCCGCCACGCTCGACCGGTCGCGCATCGACGTCTGACACGCTCAGGGGCTCACGCTCGGAAGCCCTCCGCACAGGGGTCCTCCCGCACCTGGGAGGGCCCCTGATGCATGCGTTACACGCACATTCGGGCCACCGCACAACCGACCGGGGCATACATCACCTGAAGAGGTGAAGTCCGGCGAATGAAGTGCCCGGGATCTTCCCGATCTGCCCATTCTTGGCTATGCGGCCGAAAAGGTCCGTGGACAAGGGAGTTGTTCGGTGGAGAAGGAAGCAGGGTGCGAGGCCGCAGCGGTCCGGCTGGACGACCCGTGGTACGACGAGCCGCTCCCGGGCTGGGGCGAGCTGGACGGTACGGGCAACGGCGTGCCAGCCGGGCCGCCCGGGCCCGCGCTGCCGCAACAGGGCCACAGCGCGGCGGACATCTACCTGGAAGTGCAGCGCAGCGAGGCGTTCCGCGAAGTGCGCCGCCGTTACCGGCACTTCGTGGTCCCGGCGGCTGGCGCCTTCCTCCTCTGGTACGTCGGCTATGTCGTCGCGGCGACGACGGCGCACGAGCTGATGGCCCGCCCGGTGATCGGCGCCGTCAACGTGGCGATGGTCGCCGGGCTCGGCCAGTTCTTCACCACCTTCCTCCTCACCTGGGCGTACGCACGGCATGCCCGGCTGCGCAGGGACCGCGCGGCGCTCGATCTGCGGTGGGACACCCAGGAGATGACGAGAGGGATCGGGCGTTGAGCGGGGACGAGTGGGGCGGCGACCACCAGACGCTGGCACTCCTGCTGTTCAGTGCGTTCATCGCGGTGACTCTCGGCATCACCACCTGGGTGGGCCGGAACCGGCAGGGCTCGGCCGAGGAGTTCTACGCGGGCGGACGGCTGTTCTCGCCCATGGAGAATGGATTCGCCATCGCGGGCGACTACATGTCGGCGGCGTCCTTCCTCGGCATCTCCGGGCTGATCGCCCTCTTCGGTTACGACGGCATGCTCTACTCCGTCGGCTTCCTCGTCGCCTGGCTGGTCGTCCTGCTCCTCGTGGCCGAACTCGTCCGCAACTGCGGCCGGTTCACCCTCGCCGACGTGGTCGCGGCGCGCATGGCGGAGCGACCGGTACGTACCGCGGTGGGCACCTCGTCCGTCACCGTCTCCGTGCTGTACCTGGTGGCGCAGATGGTCGGCGCGGGCAGCCTCGTCGCGCTGCTGCTCGGCGGTACGAGCGATGCCGCACGCTCCTGGACCGTCATGGGAGTCGGGGCCCTGATGGTCGTCTACGTGTCGCTCGGCGGCATGCGGGCCACCACCTGGATCCAGATCGTCAAGGCCGTCCTGCTGATGGCGGGAGCGGTCGCGCTCACGGTGCTCGTCCTGGTGCACTTCCACGGCAACGTCAACGCGTTGCTCAACTCCGCCGCCGAACGCAGCGGCCACGGCAAGGACTTCCTCGCGCCCGGGCTCCGGTACGGCGGCAGCTGGACGGCGCGCTTCGACTTCATCAGCCTGGGCCTGGCACTTGTGCTCGGTACGGCCGGTCTGCCCCACATCCTCTCGCGCTTCTACACCGTGCCCACGGCCCGCGCCGCCCGCCGCTCCGTCGTCTGGTCCATCGGCCTCATCGGCAGCTTCTATCTGATGACGATCGTGCTCGGCTTCGGTGCGGCGGCGCTGGTCGGCCCGGTGGAGGTACGCGCGTCGAACGCCTCCGGGAACACGGCTGTTCCGCTGCTGGCCCTGGTCCTCGGCGGTGGTGAGGGTTCCACCGGCGGAACGGTTCTCTTCGCCGTGGTTGCGGCCATCGCCTTCGCGACCATCCTCGCGGTCGTCGCCGGGATCACGCTGGCCTCGTCGGCGTCCGTGGCCCATGACCTCTACGCCTCGCTCAGGCGCCCCGGCGCCAAGCAGCACAGCGAGGTGGCGGTGGCTCGGGTCGCCGCTGCGGGGGTCGGGGTGGTCGCCATCGCGCTGGGTCTTCTCGCCCAGAACCTGAACGTGGCGTTCCTGGTCGGACTGGCCTTCGCCGTGGCGGCGTCGGCCAACCTCCCGGCGCTGCTCTACTCGCTGTTCTGGCGGAACTTCACCACGCGGGGAGCCGTCTGGGCGGTCTACGGTGGTCTGATCCCCGCCATCCTGCTCGTGTTGCTCTCACCGGTCGTCTCGGGCAGTCCCAGCTCGCTGTTCCCCGGCGTGGACTTCCAGCTCTTCCCGCTGGAGAACCCCGGACTCGTCTCCATCCCGCTGGGCTTCCTGGCCGGCTGGCTGGGCACGGTGACCTCCCCGGAACCGCCCGACGAGGCCAAGCACGCGGAGACCGAGGTCCGCTCCCTGACCGGGGCGGGAGCGGTGTGAACGGGCCGTGTCAGCTGGCGGCGGCCCAGGTGTAGCGGTGTTCCGGGCGGCCCGTCTCGCCGTACCTCAGGGTCAGCCGGACCCGCCCGGTCCGCTCCAGCAGCTTCAGATAGCGCTGCGCGGTCTGCCGGCTCATCCCGGCGCTGTCCGCGATCTCCTGCGCGGAGAGCGGCTGCTCAGCGGTCCGCAGCGCCTGCCGGACGAGCTCCGCGGTGGTCGGTGAATGTCCCTTGGGGAGGTCGGGCTCGCCGACGGTCCACAGGGCACCGAAGAGCCGGTCCACCTCGGTCTGCTCGGCCTCCCCGCCGCCTTCCAGCGTGCGGTGCAGGGCCGCGTACGCCTCCAGTTTGCTGCGCAGGCCCGCATACGTGAACGGCTTCACCAGGTACTGGAGCGCGCCGTAGCGCATCGCGGCCTGGACGGTGGCGACATCGCGGGCCGCGGTCACCATGATCACGTCCGTGTGGTGGCCGAGTGCACGGAGTTCCTGGACCACGGAGAGGCCGTTGCGGTCGGGCAGGTAGTGGTCGAGCAGGACGAGGTCGACAGGGACCTCCGCGATCCTGGCGAGCGCTTCGGAGGCGGTGTGGGCCTGGGCTGCCACCCGGAAGCCGGGCACCTTGGCGACGTAGGCCGCGTTGATCTGCGCGACGCGAACGTCGTCGTCGACGATCAGCACCTCGATCACGGGGCCTCTCCCGTCGTCGCGAGCGGGGTGCCCGGAGTCTTCGCGTCCGGGGCTTCGGGCTGGCGCAGGGCTTCCGGGAGGACGACCGTGAACACGGCCCCGCCTTCCGCGGCCGTCGCGACGTCCACGCTTCCGCCCTGGCGCTCCGCCAGCCGTCGTACCAGCGCGAGCCCCAGACCGCGTTTGCCGTGCGCCGGGAGCTCCTTGGTGGACCAGCCCTCCGTAAAGATGGATTCACGCTGGTCGGACGGTACGCCGGCGCCGCTGTCCCGTACTCGGAGAACCACCGTACGCCCCTCCGCCCAAAGCCCCACCTCGATGAGGGCGTCCGCCGACCCGGCCGCCGCGTCCAGCGCGTTGTCGACGAGATTGCCGAGGACCGTGACCAGGCCGCGCGGGTCCACCAACCGGTCCGGGAGCAGGGTGCCCGGCGCCATCCGCAGCGACACCCCGCGTTCGGCGGAGACCGTGGCCTTGCCGACGAGGAGCGCGGCCAGCAGCGGATCGTTGACCCGCTCCGTCACCTGCTCCGCGGTCGCGCGGTGGACCCCGACGACCTCGGTGACGAACTCCATCGCGTCGTCGTGCATCTCCAGCTCCAGCAGCCCCAGGAGGGTGTGCAGCCGGTTGGCGTGTTCGTGGTCCTGGGCGCGCAGGGCGTCGATCAGACCGCGGGTGGAGTCGAGCTCGCGGCCGAGGTGTTCGAGCTCCGTGCGGTCGCGGAGGGTGGCTACGGCGCCACCGTCGTCGGTCGGCATCCGGTTGGCGAGCAGGACCCGGTTGCCGCGCACGGTCAGCAGGTCGTCACCGACCACCCGGCCGGCCAGCACATCCGCGGTCCGGCCCTCGCCCAGCGCCTCGTCGAGCGGGCGGCCCGCGGCGTCCGGACCGAGGCCGAGCAGGCGCTGCGCCTCGTCGTTCAGCAGCCGGATGCGTCCGGTCCTGTCGAGGGCGACGACCCCTTCGCGAATGCTGTGGAGCATCGCCTCGCGCTCGGTCAGCAGCGCCGAGATATCGGAGAAGGCCAGGTCATGGGTCTGCCGCTGGAGGCGGCGGGAGATCAGATACGCGGCGAGCGCACCGACGGCCAGCGCTCCGCCCGCGTAGGCGAGCAGCCCGGGAATCGCCGCCAGCAGCCGGGCACGGACACTGTCGTACGCGATGCCGACGGAGACCGCCCCCACGATCCGGTCCGCCGCGTCGTGGAGCGGCACCTTGCCGCGTGCCGAGCGGCCGAGCGTACCGCTGTCGATCTCCATGACGTCCCTGCCCGCGAGCGCCTGGCTGGGGTCCGTGGAGACGACTCTGCCGATCTGCCGGCTGTCGGTGTGCGACCAGCGCACTCCGCGCCGGTCCATCACCACGACGTACTCCGCGCCGGTGGCCTTTCTGATCCGCTCGGCCGCGGTCTGCACGGGTCCGGCGGGGGTCGGCTCCGTGGTCAGCAAGGACGTCGTGATCTGGGACTGGGCGGCGGTGCTCTGGGCTATGGCCAGGGCGCGCCGCATCGCCTGGTCGTCGAGCTGGGCGCTCAGAGGGGCCAGGAAGAGGCCGGTGACCAGCACCGTGACTCCGGTGATGATGGTCAGCTGGATCAGGAGGACCTGGGAGAAGACCCGTTGCGGCCAGCCGAGCCGGCGGGGTCCCCGGGCGGTGGTCGGCGGGGCGTTCACCTTACGAACGGTAAAGGGCATCCGGGCCCTTTCTGAAATCTCCGGTGGTGGATCAGCTATGAGGCGGGCGTCGGGGAGGGGAGCGGCTGCGGGGGACGGGGGCCTTCGTACTGCCCGCTGGGCCGCATGCGCAGGGGGCGTTCCGCGTACTCCTCCAGGGCGTGGGCGATCCAGCCCGCCGTGCGGGACACGGCGAACACCGTCTCGCCGGCTTCCGCCGGCATGCGGCACGCGACCGAGAACACCGCGAGCGCGAGGTCGACGTTGGCGTGCAGCGGGGCGTGGCGGGCGGTGGTGGTGACCACGTCACGGGCTGCCGCCAGCACCGGGGCCGCCTGCGGTACGTCCGCGAGCAGGGCGAACAGGGCCGTCGCACGGGGGTCCTCGCCCGCGTAGAGGGGGTGGCCCAGGCCCGGGACCCCGCGGCCGGTACGGAGGTGGTCGGCGACGACGGGGGACGCGCTGCCCCGCTCCACGACCTCGGCGAGCATGCGGTGGGCCAGCCCGCTCGCGGCGCCGTGCAGCGGTCCCTCCAGGACACCGAGGCCCGCGGAGACCACGGCGTACGGATGGGCGTGGGCGGACGCGGCGACCCGGGCGGCCAGCGTGGACGCCGCCAGGTCGTGGTCGGTCAGCAGGGCGAGGGCGGTGTCCAGGACGGTGAGCGACGCCGCGTCGGCCGGTTGCGCGGTGAGTTTCGGCCACAGCTGACGGGCGATTCCCGTGTCGCCGACCTGGGCCGGGAGCTCCCGTCCTCCGGCCATCGGCAGGGCGCTCACCAGGGTGGGGATCAGGCCGCGCGCACTGTTGAGGACGCCCTGCGGGCTGAGGTCGAAACGCAGGGGATCGGCGGCCGCCGCCGCGACGAGCGCGACTCGCAAGCGATCCGTGGAGCCGCTGTGCGCGGGCAGCGCGTCGACGGCGTGCCTTGCTGCCGCGAGCGATTCGGGCGGTGCGGTGAAGCGGATGCCGGGCCGGATCTCGCCGGTCCAGATCCACTCGGCGACTTCCTCGTAGCCGTGATGGCGGGCCAGCTCCGTCGCGTCGACGCCCCGGAAGTAGTACCGGTCGCGGTCGATGAGCGTGATGCCGGTACGGAAGACGAGGCCGCCGTCGGCGGATGCGGGCTCCCTCCGTCCCGTACGCCTGACCAGGGCTTTCACCTCGGCGGCGTCAAAGGTGCTGCCGCGTCCGCCGGGGGCGCGCCTGCTGCTCAGCTGGCCCCGGCTGACATACGCGTACACGGTTTCGGGCTTCACGCCCAGCAGCTCTGCCGTCTCCCGTGTCGTGAGCCGTGGGTCCTCCGCCGCGTCGTCCGTGCCGGAGGTCCGCGCTGCTTGATCCGTCATGGTGCCCACCGTATCCATCGACATGCATTGATTCAATCAATATTGACAGAATCAAAGTCAAGCATGGACAGTCGAATCAATACATGGAGACCCCATGCATCACGGAAGAGAGTCCCGACATGACGGCCATGACCACTGACCCCGCACCGCTCGACGTACCCCGTGGCCTCGCGGGCGTTGTCGTCACCGATACCGCTCTCGGGGACGTCCGGGGGCGCGAGGGCTTCTACCACTACCGGCAGTACTCGGCGATCGAGCTGGCGCAGAGCCGCAGCTTCGAGGACGTCTGGTACCTGATGTTCCACGGCGAGCTGCCCGACCGGGCCGCCCGCGCCGACTTCACGGCCCGGACGGCGGCGCTGCGCCGCCTGCCCCACGAGGTCACGGAAGCCCTGCCCGCCATCGCCAGGGCGGGCGCCGTGTCCGGTCCGCTCGCCGGGCTGCGTACGGCCCTCTCGCTGCTCGGGGCCTCGGCCGGATTCCGTCCGGTGTACGACATCGGCGCCGAGCGCCGCCGCGACGACGCCCTCGCGGCCTGCGCCGCCGTCCCGACCGTCCTCACCGCCCTGCACCGGCTCGGCAAGGGGCTGGAACCCGTCGAGCCGCGCGACGACCTGCCGAACGCCGCGAACTACCTGTACATGCTCACCGGCTCGGAACCGGACGCCGCGCGGGTCAGGGCCGTCGAGCAGTACCTCATCTCGACCATCGACCACGGCTTCAACGCCTCGACGTTCACCGGCCGGGTCGTCGCCTCCACCGGCGCCGACGTGGCCGCCTGCCTGGTCGCCTCGGTCGGCGCGCTCTCCGGACCGCTGCACGGCGGCGCCCCCAGCCGCGCCCTGGACACGCTGGACGCGATCGGCACCCCCGACCGCGTCGACGGCTGGATCCGGGAGCGGGTCCTCGCGGGCGAACGCATCATGGGCTTCGGACACCCCGTGTACCGCACCGAGGACCCGCGCTCGCGGATGCTGCGCTCCATCGCCCAGAGCTTCGGCGGACCGCTCGTCGACTTCGCGGTCGAGGTCGAACGGCAGGTGGAGGCGATCCTCGCCGAACTCAAGCCGGGGCGCGAGCTGCACACCAACGTGGAGTTCTACGCGGGTGTCGTCATGGAGCTCTGCGGACTGCCGCGCGAGATGTTCACGCCCACCTTCTGTGCGGCGCGTGTGATCGGCTGGAGCGCCAATATCCTTGAGCAGGCGGAGGACTCGAAGATCATCCGCCCGGCGGCCCGCTACATCGGTACGCCTCCGCCCCAGCCGGTCCCGGCACCCTGACGATCCACGAGAAGGGCCCCCGTTGACCCCGCCCCGCACCCCGCAGATCCCGGTCGTCGTCCTGGCGGGCTTCCTCGGCTCCGGAAAGACAACGCTGCTCAACCACCTTCTCCAGCACCGCGCGGGCAACCGGATCGGTGTGATCGTCAACGACTTCGGTTCCATCGAGATCGACGCCATGACCGTCGCGGGGCAGGTCGGCTCGACGGTCTCACTGGGCAACGGCTGTCTGTGCTGCGCCGTCGACGCGAGCGAACTCGACACCTATCTGGACACCCTGACCAGGCCCGCCGCCCGCCTCGACGTGATCGTCATCGAGGCGAGCGGCCTGGCGGAGCCGCAGGAGCTCGTACGCATGCTCCTGGCCAGCGACAACCCGCGCATCCGGTACGGGGGACTGGTCGAGGTCGTCGACGCGGCCGAATTCGAAGGCACCCGGGACCGCCACCCGGAGATCGACCGCCATCTCGCGGTCGCCGACCTCGTCGTGCTGAACAAGACCGACCGGGTCGGCGAAGCGGAGCACGCGAGGCTGCGCGAGGCCGTTGCGGCGGCGGGCAGCCGGGCGGCCGTCGTCTCCGCCACGTACGGACGGATCGATCCCGGACTGCTCTTCGACCCCGTCCTGCGGCCCGACGAGGACGAGAAGATCCGTCAGCTCACCTTCGAGGATCTGTTCCTGGAGGAGCGGGCGGCCCAGGCCGGTGACGAGCACGCGGGCCATCTCCACACCGCGTACGAGAGTGTCTCCTTCACCGCCGACGTCCCCCTGGACCCCCGCCGCTTCATGAGCTTTCTCGACACCAGGCCCGAGGGGCTCTACCGGATCAAGGGGTTCGCCGACTTCGGTACGGGGGACCGGGACAACCGGTACGCCCTGCACGCGGTCGGCCGGTTCCTGCGCTTCGTTCCGCAGCAGTGGGGACGGGACGAGCAGCGGCTCACCCAGCTCGTGCTGATCGGTTCGGGCATCGACGCGGAGGCACTGCACAAGGAGCTCTCCGACTGCCGCGAAAGCGGTGCGCCCGCACCGGACGCGGATGCCACACAGGACGCCACCCATGACCCGGAGCGGAGCATGTGGGGCGTCCTGCGCTACGTACAACAACCGGACGTACAGCAACCGGACGTACAGCAGCCCGACGTAGAGCAGCCCGACGTAGAGCAGCCCGACGTACAGCAGCCCGACGTAGAGCAGCCCGACGACGACGCGCGGCCGTAGCCGCGGCGCCGTCGTCCGGCCTTCGTCTACACAGGTCCGGCGATCACCGCGACCGGGCTCGTCAGCGGTGTGCCCGAACCGTCACGGCGCGGGTCGGGCTCCGGCAGTTGCGCCGGCGTCCCGTTCTTCTGCGCCGCCCGTGCCGGGATCGTGCCGGCCCAGGCGAAGACGAGGACGTCCTCGCCCTTGAGGAAGCGCTGGCAGCGCACCCCACCGGTGGCCCTGCCCTTGCGCGGGTACTGGTCGAACGGGGTGAGTTTCGACGTCAGCTCCGAATCGTCCAGCGTGCCGTGCGACCCCGCCACCGTGAACACCACCGCGTCCGCCGCCGGGTCCAGCGCGGTGAACGAGAGCACCTCGGCCCCCGCCGCGAGTTTGACGCCCGCCATACCGCCCGCCGGGCGGCCCTGGGGCCGCACCTGAGCGGCCGGATAGCGCAGCAGCTGGGCGTCGGACGTGATGAAGACCAGGTCCTCCTCACCCGTACGCAACTCGGTCGCGCCGACGATCCGGTCACCGTCCTTGAGCGAGATGACCTCCAACTCGTCCTTGTTGGCCGGGTAGTCGGGCACCACGCGCTTCACCACCCCCTGCAGGGTGCCGATCGCCAGACCGGGCGACGCCTCGTCCAGCGTGGTGAGACAGACCAGCTCCTCGTCCGTCTCCAGCGAGAGGAACTCCGAGACCGGCGCCCCTCCCGACAGGTTGGGGGCGGCGTGCGTGTCCGGAAGCCGCGGCAGATCGATCACCGCGAGCCGCAGCAGCCGGCCGGTCGAGGTGATCGCGCCCACGTCGCCCCGCGCCGTCGCGGGAACCGACGACACGATCACGTCGTGCTTCGCGCGCTTGGCGTCCTCGCCGATGACGATCGGGTCCGCGTTGGCCGTACGGGCGAGCAGCCCGGTGGAGGAGAGGAGCACCCGGCACGGGTCGTCCGCCACCTCCAGCGGTACGGCAGCGACCTGCGAACCCGCCGACTCCAGCAGCACCGTGCGGCGGTCGGTGCCGAACTTCTTGGCGACCGCGGCCAGTTCGGTGGAGACGAGCTTGCGCAGCTCCGTGTCCGAGTCGAGGATGGCGGTCAGCTCGCCGATCTCGGCGTTGAGCCGGTCGCGCTCGCTCTCCAGCTCGATCCGGTCGAACCGGGTGAGCCTGCGCAGCGGAGTGTCCAGGATGTACTGCGTCTGGATCTCGCTCAGCGAGAAGCGCTCGATGAGCCGCTCCTTCGCCTGAGCCGAGTTGTCGCTGTCCCGGATGAGGCGGATGACCTCGTCGATGTCGACCAGGGCGACGAGCAGCCCCTCGACCAGGTGCAGCCGGTCGCGGCGCTTGGTGCGGCGGAACTCGCTGCGCCTGCGCACCACCTCGAAACGGTGGTCGAGGTAGACCTCCAGGAGCTCCTTGAGCCCCAGGGTGAGCGGCTGGCCGTCGACCAGCGCCACGTTGTTGATGCCGAAGGACTCCTCCATCGGCGTCAGCTTGTAGAGCTGCTCCAGCACCGCCTCCGGTACGAAGCCGTTCTTGACCTCGATGACCAGACGCAGGCCGTGCGACCGGTCGGTGAGGTCCTTGACGTCCGCGATGCCCTGGAGCTTCTTCGCCGAGACGAGATCCTTGATCTTGGCGATCACCTTCTCCGGGCCGACGGTGAAGGGCAGTTCGGTGACGACGAGGCCCTTGCGGCGGGCCGTGACGTCCTCCACGGCGACCGTGGCACGGATCTTGAACGTGCCGCGGCCTGCCGCGTACGCGTCCTTGATCCCGCCGAGGCCGACGATCCGGCCCCCGGTCGGCAGGTCCGGACCCGGGACGAACCGCATCAGGGTCTCCAGGTCCGCGCCCGGGTGCCTGATGAGGTGGCGGGCGGCGGCGATGACCTCGCCCAGGTTGTGCGGCGGCATGTTGGTCGCCATACCGACCGCGATCCCGGTCGTGCCGTTGACCAGGAGGTTCGGGTACGCCGCGGGGAGGACGACCGGCTCGCGCTCCTGGCCGTCGTAGTTCGACTGGTAGTCGACGGTGTCCTCGTCGATCGACTCCGTCATCAGCGAGGTGGCGTCGGCCATACGGCACTCGGTGTACCGCATGGCGGCGGGCGGGTCGTCGTTACCGAGCGAGCCGAAGTTGCCGTGTCCGTCGACGAGCGGGAGGCGCATCGAGAACGGCTGTGCCATGCGTACCAGCGCGTCGTAGATCGACGCGTCGCCGTGCGGGTGCAGCTTACCCATCACTTCGCCGACGACGCGGGCGCACTTCACATAGCCGCGGTCGGGGCGGAGCCCCATCTCGTTCATCTGGGACACGATGCGGCGGTGCACCGGCTTCATGCCGTCGCGGGCGTCGGGCAGGGCCCTGGAGTAGATCACCGAGTAGGCGTACTCGAGGAAGGAGCCCTGCATTTCGTCGACGACGTCGATATCGAGGATTCTCTCCTCGAAGTCGTCCGGCGGCGGGGTCTTCGTGCTGCGGCGGGCCATCGCTGCTGCGACTCCTTCACGGATTCTGTTCGGCAACCTCAGGTTCTGACGCGGACCATTGTGGACCGCCGCACTGACAACGCCGACCTCGACCCGTCCGAAGCGGTCCTGCGGGCCCCGCGGGAGGCACCGTTTACGGCAGCATCTACGACAACATCCACGGATCGGGAACTTCGCCAGGTGCCGGTGCGCTTGCTTAGAGTGGCAGGTCTGGCAGGAAAACCTGTATCGCGATCGAAGGGACGTACATGCCCATGGGTCACACGGCCACAGCTCAGGCCGGCTCCGGCGGCAGAACAGCGACCGAGCACCGCCTGGCCAACGGCCTGCGTGTGGTGCTCTCGGAGGACCATCTGACCCCGGTCGCCGCGGTCTGTCTCTGGTACGACGTCGGTTCACGCCACGAGGTCAAGGGGCGTACCGGTCTGGCTCACCTCTTCGAGCACCTGATGTTCCAGGGCTCGGGCCAGGTCAAGGGGAACGGGCACTTCGAGCTCGTACAGGGAGCCGGTGGTTCGCTGAACGGCACGACCAGTTTCGAGCGGACCAACTACTTCGAGGTCATGCCCACGCACCAGCTGGAGCTCGCGCTCTGGCTGGAGGCCGACCGCATGGGCTCGCTCCTCGCCGCGCTCGACGAGGAGTCCATGGAGAACCAGCGCGACGTCGTGAAGAACGAGCGCCGCCAGCGGTACGACAACGTTCCGTACGGCACGGCCTTCGAGAAGCTGACGGCCCTCGCCTACCCGGAGGGCCACCCGTACCACCACACCCCCATCGGTTCGATGACCGACCTGGACGCGGCGACCCTCGAGGACGCGCGTACGTTCTTCCGTACGTACTACGCGCCCAACAACGCGGTGCTCTCGGTGGTCGGCGACATCGACCCGGAGGAGACGCTCGCCTGGGTCGAGAAGTACTTCGGTTCCATCCCGGCCCACGACGGCAAGCAGCCGCCGCGTGACGGCACGCTGCCCGGCATCATCGGTGAGCAGCTGCGCGAAGTGGTCCACGCGGAGGTCCCGGCGCGCGCGCTGATGGCCGCCTACCGGCTGCCGCACGACGGCACCCGGGAGTGCGACGCGGCGGATCTGGCGCTGACCGTGCTCGGCGGCGGCGAGTCCTCCCGGCTGCACAACCGGCTGGTCCGCCGCGACCGTACGGCGGTGGCGGCCGGGTTCGGGCTGCTGAGGCTGTCCGGGGCGCCTTCGCTCGGCTGGCTGGACGTCAAGACGTCCGGCGGGGTCGAGGTGCCGGAGATCGAGGCCGCGGTCGACGAGGAGCTGGCCAGGTTCGCAGCCGAGGGCCCCACGCCCGAGGAAATGGAGCGGGCCCAGGCGCAGTTGGAGCGCGAGTGGCTGGACCGGCTCGGTACGGTCGAGGGCCGCGCCGATGAACTGTGCCGGTACGCCGTGCTGTTCGGCGACCCGCAGCTGGCCCTGACGGCCGTGCAGCGGGTGCTCGACGTCACTGCGGAGGAGGTCCAGGCGGCCGCCAAGGCCTGCCTGCGCCCCGACAACCGCGCGGTCCTGGTCTACGAACCGGTCGAAGCGCCGGCCGACGCCGATGCCGAAGCCGGCACCGACACGCAGGAAGGGGCGGAGCAGTGAGCGACGCCGCTGTGACTGGAGTAGCGATGGAGTACCACCCGCAGCCGACCGCGGGCGTGGCCAGGCCCTGGGCCTTCCCCGCACCTGAGCGTGGCGCCCTGCCCAACGGCCTCACCGTGCTGCGCTGTCACCGCCCCGGCCAGCAGGTGGTCGCGGTGGAGATCTTCCTGGACGCGCCGCTGGACGCGGAGCCCGAGGGCCTCGACGGTGTGGCCACGATCATGGCGCGCGCCCTGTCCGAGGGCACGGACAAGCGCTCCGCCGAGGAGTTCGCCGCCGAGCTGGAGCGCTGCGGCGCGACTCTCGACGCGCACGCCGACCACCCCGGTCTCCGGGTCTCGCTGGAGGTCCCGGTCTCCCGGCTGACCAAGGCGCTCGGGCTGGTCGCCGAAGCGCTGCGGGCGCCCGCCTTCTCCGAGAGCGAGATCGAGCGTCTGGTGGGCAACCGCCTCGACGAGATCCCGCACGAGCAGGCCAACCCCGCCCGCCGGGCGGCCAAGCAGCTCTCCAAGGAGCTCTTCCCCGCCACGGCGCGGATGTCGCGTCCGCGGCAGGGCACCGAGGAGACGGTGGCGCGGATCGACGCAGCGGCCGTGCGCGCCTTCTACGACGCACACGTCCGTCCGTCCACCGCGACGGCGGTCGTCGTCGGCGACCTCACCGGGGTCGACGTGGACGCGCTCCTCGCCGACACCGTCGGTGACTGGTCGGGCAACTCCGCCGAGCCCCGCCCGGTCCCGCCCATCACCGCCGACGACCGCGGCCGCGTGGTGATCGTGGACCGTCCCGGAGCGGTGCAGACGCAGCTGCTGATCGGCCGCATCGGCGCCGACCGGCACGACAGCGTCTGGCCGGCCCAGGTCCTCGGCACGTACTGCCTGGGCGGCACCCTCACCTCGCGGCTGGACCGCGTGCTGCGCGAGGAGAAGGGCTACACCTACGGCGTACGCGCCTTCGGGCAGGTGCTGCGCTCGACGGCTCCCGGCTCCTCGTCCGGGCGCACCGGAGCGGCGATGCTCGCCATCAGCGGCTCGGTGGACACGGAGTCCACGGGGCCGGCGCTGGACGACCTCTGGAAGGTGTTGCGGACGCTGGCGGCCGACGGGCTCACCGACGCCGAGCGCGAGACGGCCGTGCAGAACCTCGTGGGCGTCGCCCCGCTGAAGTTCGAGACGGCGGCCTCCGTGGCGGGCACCCTCGCCGACCAGGTCGAGCAGCACCTCCCGGACGACTACCAGGCCCAGCTGTACGCGCGGCTGGCCGAGACGGGCACGGTCGAGGCGACGGCCGCGGTGGTCAACGCGTTCCCGGTGGACCGGCTGGTCACGGTGCTCGTCGGTGACGCCTCCCAGATCGCGGACCCCGTCCGCGCACTGGGAATCGGCGAGGTGTCGGTCGTCAGCGGCTGACGAGCGGTCTGCTCTCCGACGTACTCACAAATGCACACAAAGAGGACCCCGATGGGCAAGTTCCCCTCGGGGTCCTTCCCTTTTGTCCGACTTTGATGCGGAGGTTACCTGTCTGCCCTGTGGGATGTACTACAAATCAGCCTGTCCGTTTGGTGATTGAAAGTGACCCCGTTTAGCGTCGGCTCGGCTGTCCGTCATGTGTATGCCGCATCCGTGGCGCCGGGCAGCCATCGCCGAGTCCCCGTCAGGCGCGAGCCTGGGGAGCCGGGGACCCATGAAGTCCCTGGGGTGAATCGGACGTCTGCGCTCCTTCGGGGCGGAGAGGCCCGTAGGAGACCTTCCTGCTCCGAACCCGTCAGCTAACCCGGTAGGCGAGAAGGAAGGAAAGGATCAGCCCCTCCATGGCGTTCACCCGTGCCACCGGGAAGCACCGTGCTCCGAGCCGCCTGACGCGCAAGAGTGCTCGGGTCGCCGGCATCGCGGCTCTGGCCACCACAGGCGTCATCGGCGGGATGGCCTCTCCGGCCCTCGCCGCCGACGAGGCCCGTACCGTCAGCGACACCGGCCTGACCCAGGCGGTTGCCATCGACGGCACCCTTGCCGACCAGATCGCCGCCCAGGCCGAGGCCCAGGAGCAGCAGGCCGAGGCCGCCGCGAAGGCCAAGGCTGTCGCCGAGGCCAAGGCCAAGGCGGAAGCCAGGGCGAAGGCGGAAGCGAAGCGCAAGGCGGAGGCCCGCGCCAAGGAGATCCGTGAGGCCGAGGCCCGCGCCGCCCGCGCGGCCGAGCGCAAGCGGCTGAACTCCTTCCACCTCCCGGTCGCCGGTTCGTTCGTCACCACCGGCTACAAGTCCAGCGGCTCCCTGTGGTCCTCGGGCAGCCACTCGGGTGTCGACTTCCGCGCCGCGTCCGGCTCCTCCGTCGTCGCCGTCGGTGCAGGCACGGTCGTCGAGGCCGGCTGGGGCGGGGCGTACGGCAACAACATCGTGCTCCGGATGACGGACGGCACGTACACCCAGTACGGCCACCTCTCCTCGATCGGTGTCTCCGTCGGTCAGAGCGTCACCTCCGGGCAGCAGATAGGCATCTCCGGCTCGACCGGCAACTCCACCGGACCGCACCTGCACTTCGAGGCCCGGACCAGCCCCGAGTACGGCTCCGACATGGACCCCGTCGCGTACCTGCGCTCGCACGGTCTGAACGTCTGACCACGCGTCGCACCACAGCGCTTCCCGAAGGCCTCGGCTCCCCGCCGGGGCCTTCGGCGTATCGCCCGGAGTCTGTCCGCCGAAGCCTTCCGTGGCCAGAAGATATCCCTGGATTCCGCTCTGCCGTCGGAAATTCGGGCTCATTGCAATAGAGTCGCAGAACAGGCGTCGATCGGCCGCGTTTCGCGGGGATTAAGGCGGAGGTTCGGATATGCGCATTCCCGCGCATTCGGTATGCACGGCAATCCGTGACGACATCGTCTCCGGTGTCTTCGATCGCGGCAGCCGCCTCACCGAGGAGTTGCTCGCGCGTCGATACGGGGTCTCGCGCGTCCCGGTGCGCGAGGCCCTGCGCACGCTGGAGTCCGAGGGGTTCGTCGTCACGAGGCGCCATGCCGGCGCGTGCGTGGCCGAGCCCACCGAGCAGGAGGCCGCCGACCTCCTGGAGGTTCGGATGCTGCTGGAGCCGCTCGGCGCGGCGCGGGCCGCGCAGCGGCGCACCGAGGCGCACCTCAAGGTGCTGCGCGGCCTGGTCAGGCTGGGCCAGGAGCGGGTGCGGCGGGGCGAGGGCGAGGATCTGCGCTCCCTGGGCGGCTGGTTCCACGAGACGCTCGCGCAGGCGTCGGGCAGCCCCGGCCTCATCGCGCTGCTCACCCAGCTCAGGCACAAGATCACCTGGATGTACGCGGTCGAGCAGCCCGTACGGCCCGCGGAGTCCTGGGCCGAGCACGGGGCGATCGTGGACGCGGTCGCCCGCGGTGACGCGGACCGGGCCAGGGCGCTGGCCGTCCAGCACGCCGAGCGTGCGGTCGCGGCCCATCGGCTGCGCCGTCCGGACGCCCGCCCCGACCGGCCGGGACGCAGTCCAGTGCCGTCCCGGGTGAGCACTTCGCAACACGCCGTAAACATCGCGGGCGTCCGTCATTAACAATTACGCCGTATACAAAGAAGGTAATTCCGCAGGGCTTTCTTTGTGCTGCCTGAATTGAAGTCGGTCCGGCGCCTTTTCGGAAACGAAAAAGTCGCGGCACCCGTTCAGGGGTGCCGCGACTCGGTCGCAGAATTGATTCCGGTCGGATCCGACCGGAATCAGACCGTCTCCGGAAGCTCCTCGAGCCCCTCGGTGACCAGCTTGGCCAGGCGGTCAAGGGCGACTTCGGCGTTGTCCGCCTCGGATGCGAGCACGATCTCCTCGCCGCCGGTGGCGCCCAGGCCGAGCACCGCGAGCATCGACGCGGCGTTCACCGGGTTGCCGTCGGCCTTGGCGATCGTCACAGGGACGCCGGAGGCCGTGGCGGCACGGACGAAGATGGAAGCGGGGCGGGCGTGCAGGCCCTCGGCCCAACCGACGTTGACGCGGCGCTCAGCCATGGTTCTGCCCTTCACGAATCAATGGTTGTCTAGACCAGTCTCTCATGCAGTGCGCACTGCTGTGCCCGGTCCAGGGCCCGGCCGCGGCGGCCGGTCGAGCACCCTCAGACTGCCCCGGCCCCGATCCCTCCGCGACCGGTGCGTCAGCCGTAGGCTTTGCCCATGCAGCCCACGCCGGAGCAGAGTCCGCATCACGCGTACCCCGACCACTGGGAAGCGGACGTGGTGCTCCGCGACGGTGGCACCGCGCGCATCAGGCCGATCACGACCGACGACGCCGAGCGGCTGGTCAGCTTCTACGAGCAGGTCTCCGACGAGTCGAAGTACTACCGCTTCTTCGCTCCGTACCCGCGTCTCTCCGCCAAGGACGTGCACCGCTTCACCCATCACGACTACGTCGACCGGGTCGGTCTCGCCGTCACGACCGGCGGCGAGTTCATCGCCACCGTGCGCTACGACCGCATCGACGCACAGGGCCGGCCCGCCACCGCCCCCGCCGACGAGGCCGAGGTCGCCTTCCTCGTCCAGGACGCCCACCAGGGCCGCGGGGTGGCCTCCGCGCTCCTCGAACACATCGCCGCGGTCGCCCGCGAGCGGGGCATCCGCCGCTTCGCCGCCGAGGTGCTGCCCGCCAACAACAAGATGATCAAAGTGTTCCGGGACGCCGGCTACACCCAGCGGCGCAGCTTCGAGGACGGCTCCGTCCACCTCACGCTCGACCTCGAACCGACCGCCGAATCCCTCGCCGTCCAGCGCGGCCGCGAACAGCGCGCCGAATCGCGGTCGGTGCAGCGGCTCCTCGCCCCCGGCTCCGTCGCCGTCGTCGGCACCGGCCGCACCCCCGGCGGGGTCGGCCGCACCGTGCTGCGCAACCTCCTCGGTTCCGGCTACACCGGACGTACGTACGCCGTGAACCGGGCCTTCGACGCCGGCCTGACCGAGATCGACGGGGTCCCCGCGCACCGGTCCGTCGGCGAGATCGACGAGCGGGTCGACCTCGCGGTCCTCGCCGTGCCCGCAGACCGGGTGCCAGAGGCTGTCGCCGACTGCGGTGAGCACGGCGTCCGGGGACTTGTCGTCCTCTCCGCCGGATACGCCGAGCAGGGCGCCGAAGGGCGTGAGCGGCAGCGCGAACTCGTCCGCCAGGCACGCTCGTACGGCATGCGGATCATCGGCCCGAACGCCTTCGGCATCATCAACACCTCCGAAGCCGTCCGGCTGAACGCCTCCCTCGCCCCCGAGTCGCCCGCCCACGGCCGCATCGGGCTCTTCACGCAGTCGGGCGCGATCGGGATCGCGCTGCTCGCCGGACTCCACCGGCGCGGCGCAGGCCTGTCCACGTTCATCTCGGCGGGCAACCGGGCCGATGTCTCCGGGAACGACTTCCTCCAGTACTGGTACGAGGACCAGGACACCGATGTCGCCCTCCTCTACCTCGAATCGCTGGGCAACCCGCGCAAGTTCACCCGCCTCGCACGGCGGACCGCGGCCGTGAAGCCCGTCGTCGTGGTGAAGGGCGCCCGGCACAGCGGTTCCAACCCGCCCGGTCACGCCGTGCCGGTCAGCCGGATTCCCGACGCGACGGTCTCCGCGCTGATGCGACAGGCGGGCGTGATCCGCGTCGACACGGTGACGGAGATGGTCGACGCGGGCCTGCTCCTCGCCGGCCAGCCGCTCCCGGCCGGCCCCCGGGTCGCGATCCTCGGGAACTCGGAGTCGCTGGGCCTGCTCACGTACGACGCCTGCCTCGCGGAGGGACTACGTCCGCGTCCGCCCCGGGACCTGACCACCGCGGCGACTCCGCAGGACTTCCGGGACGCGCTGGCCGAGGCACTCGGCGACCAGACCTGCGACGCCGTGATCGTGACCGCGATCCCCTGGGTGGGGGAGAACGGCGAGGCGGAGACGGGCGACGGCGAGGTCCTGGCCGCGGCCCTGCGCGAAGCGGCGGCCACCGGTCCCGCCAAGCCCGTCGCGGTGGTCCACGTGGAGATCGGCGGCCTGGCCGAGGCCCTGGCCGCGGCCGCCGGCACGGTCGCTCCCGCCCGCACCGGGCCTCGTACGGCGCCCCCCGCGCGGGACGCCGCGGTCACCCCGTCCCCCGGCGAGTCCGCGCCGGAACCCGCCACGACCGTCCCCGCCCGAGTCGGGCGCATCCCCGCCTACCCGGCCGCCGAGCGGGCCGTCCGGGCGCTCGCCGAAGCGGTGAAGTACGCGCAGTGGCGCCGCCAGGCGGCCGTCCCCGGCAAAGTGCCCGACTTCGGCGACACCGTCGACGAGGCCCGGGCAGCCCGCCTGATCGGCGCCCTGCTCGGCCCCGACCCCGACCCGCGGGGCCGCCCCCTCGCGCACGACGAGGCCCGCGAACTGCTCGGGTCCTACGGCATCACCGTCCGGCCCACGCTCCCCGCGCCGGACCCGGAGGCAGCGGCCGCCGCCGCCGCGCGGCTCGGCTACCCCGTGGCGCTCAAGACCACCGCCCCCCACCTGCGCCACCGCGCCGACCTCGGAGGCGTCCGGCTCGACCTCGCCAACGAGAGCGAGCTGCGGCGCGCATACGGCGAGCTGACCGAGCTCCTCGGCAAGCCGGCCGAGCTCCAGCCGGTCGTGCAGGCCATGGCGCCGCGCGGGGTCGACACCGTCGTCCGCGCCTCGATCGACGCGGCAGCGGGCGCCGTGCTCTCCTTCGGCCTCGCGGGCGCCCCCTCCGAACTGCTCGGCGACACCGCCCACCGGCTGGTCCCGGCCACCGACCGGGACGCCGCCGAACTGATCAGATCCATCAAGGCGGCCCCGGTGCTCTTCGGCTGGCGCGGTTCCGCACCCGTCGACACCCCGGCGCTCGAAGAGCTGCTGCTGCGGATGTCGCGGCTGGTCGACGACCACCCGGAGGTGGTCTCCGTCGCCCTCGAACCCGTGGTCGTCGCCACTCAGGGGCTGACCGTCCTCGGGGCGAGCGTCCGGCTCGCCCCGCCCCCCGTCCGCGGCGACCTCGGCCCCCGCCGCCTCCCCAGCTACTGAGCGTCCCCGGCCCCGGCTCCGATGCCCACCTGTCCGTCCCGTGCCCGGTCCGCCGCACACCTGCCGCACAGCGTGCCCGGCAGCCACCGGGCCCCCGTAGGATGGTCCCTATGGCAAAGACCGGTACGACGACCCAGGGGCTGCGCGCGGCGATCGAGCGCAGCGGCTACTACCCGGCCCTCGTGGCCGAGGCGGTGGAGGCCGCCGTCGGCGGGGAGCCGGTCGCTTCGTACCTGGTGCACCAGGAGACCACCTTCGACTCCAACGAGGTGCGCCGCCATGTCACGGTGCTGGTCCTGACGGACAACCGTTTCATCGTCAGCCACACCGACGAGCAGACCGCGGACACGGATTCGCCCACGCCGTTCGCCACCACCTCCACCGAGTCGGTCAAGCTCGACAGGATCTCGTCCGTCGTGCTCAGCCGCGTCGTGGCCAACCCGGAGAAGTACGTGCCGGGGACCCTGCCCCGCGAGGTCGTCCTCACCATCGGCTGGGGCGCCGTCTCCCGTATCGACCTGGAGCCGGCCGCCTGTGGCGACCCCAACTGCGAGGCCGACCACGGCTACACCGGCAGCTCCACCGCGGACGACCTGAGCCTGCGGGTCAGCGAGGCCGGTGACGGCCCGGACACCGTGCGCGAGACCCTCGCCTTCGCCCAGGCTCTCTCCGAGGCCACGGCCGCGACTGCGGCGACCGGCCGCTGATGGTCCAGCCCGCGTGGCAGGACCCTGTTCTGCTCCCTCTCGACTCCGCCCCGGTCCCCGAGTACGGAAGCGGCTCGCTCTCCGACCTGCTGCCGACGCTCGTCGCAGGCCAGGGCGTACCGGGATTCGAGGCCACGATCCCGGAGCTCACCCCCGCCGACCGGAACTGCGTGTTCCTGATCGACGGGCTCGGCTGGGAGCAGATCAAGTCCCACCCCGACGAGGCCCCCTTCCTGCACTCCCTGCTGCCCTCCTCGCGCGGCGGCACGGGCCGCCCGCTCACGGCCGGTTTCCCGTCCACCACCGCGACCTCCCTCGCCTCGGTCGGTACGGGGCTGCCGCCCGGAGAGCACGGTCTTCCCGGCTACACGGTCCGTAATCCGGAGACCGGCGCGCTGATGAACCAGCTCCGCTGGCGCCCCTGGACCGAGCCGAAGGTCTGGCAGCCGAACCCCACCGTCTTCAAGCTCGCCGACGCGGCGGGTGTGCGCACCGCACAGGTGTCCGCGCCCACCTTCGAGCAGACCCCGCTCACCAAGGTCGCGCTCAGCGGCGGCTCCTTCCTCGGCCGGCTCTCCGGCGAGGAACGCATGGACATCGCCGCCGAACGGCTGGCCGCGGGCGACCGCTCCCTCGTCTACACGTACTACAGCGAGGTCGACGGCAAGGGGCACCGCTTCGGCGTCGACTCCGACGCCTGGCGCGGCCAGCTGATGTACGTCGACGGTCTCGCCCGGCGCCTGGCGGAACAGCTCCCGCCCCGCTCGGCGCTGTACATCACGGCCGACCACGGCATGATCGACATTCCCTTCGACGAGCAGTCCAGGATCGATTTCGACGAGGACTGGGAGCTGCGCGCGGGAGTCGCCCTGCTCGGCGGCGAGGGCAGGGCCCGCCATGTGTACGCGGTCCCCGGCGCCCAGGCCGATGTGCTGACCGTCTGGCAGGAAGTGCTCGGCGAGCAGTTCTGGGTGGCGAGCCGGGACGAGGCCATCGCAGCGGGCTGGTTCGGCCCCCGGATCGACGAGCGGGTCTACGGCAGGATCGGCGACGTGGTGGCGGCCGCCCACGACGACGTGGTGATCACCGCCTCCGTCCAGGAGCCGCACGAGTCGGCGATGGTCGGCATGCACGGCTCGATGACCCCCGTCGAACAGCTCGTCCCGCTGTTCGAAGTACGCTCGTAATCCCGTTCGCCCCCCCCGTCACGCCCGCCCGAAAGGTGCTCAACCCCTCATGCCCGAGCTTGTGTTCTTCTCCGGAACGATGGACTGCGGAAAGAGCACGCTGGCGCTCCAAATTGCGCACAACCGGTCGGCGAGGGGGTTGCAGGGTCTGAATTTCACTCGGGATGACCGTGCGGGGGAGGGGAAGCTCTCTTCACGGCTCGGGCTGGTGACCGAGGCGGTCGAGGCGGTGCAGGGCATGAATCTGTATGCCTATGTCGTCGACCGGGTGTCGCAGGGCGGCAGGGTCGACTACTTGATCGTGGACGAGGCGCAGTTCCTGGAGCCGGTGCAGATCGATCAATTGGCGCGGGTCGTGGATGACTTGGGCCTGGATGTCTTTTCCTTCGGTATCACCACCGACTTCCGCACGAAGCTCTTCCCTGGCTCGCGGCGGCTGTTCGAGCTGGCGGACCGCGTTGAGACGCTGCAGGTCGAGGCGCTGTGTTGGTGTGGGGCGCGTGCTACGCACAATGCTCGCACGGTGGGCGGCGAGATGGTGGTGGAAGGTGAGCAGGTCGTTGTCGGTGACGTGAGCAGCCCCGCTGCGGAGGTCGGCTACGAGGTGTTGTGCCGGCGTCACCATCGTCGCCGGATGACGAGCGGTTCTGTCCACGCCGGCGCGCTCTCGCCGGACGTCCTGCCGGTGGCGTCTGACTGAGGGTTGTCGGCCGAATAGGCCGTGGTTCACTGTTGCCGTGGTCTGCAGAGCCTCTCGCTCTCCGCCTGCACCCGGTATCCCGTGTGGTGTGCCGGCGACCCCGCCGCCTGGATGCCCGACGGCGGCTGTTGCCCAGCGCATGCCGCGCGGCAGCGACGCCTCTCGGTCGTCGGGGCGGCGCGCCCACTTCGTAGGTGTCGAGGATTGGGACCGGCGTCTGGCAGCAACTGCACGAAGTGGTTCTGGCCGAGCTCAATGCGGCGGCCCGTCTCGACTGGTTGCGTGCGGTGGTCGAGTCCAGCCACGTGAGGGCCATATAAGGGGAAGCCGGACGTGACCGAGTCCGGTCGATCGTGGCCGAACCGGATCGAAACACCACCTGATCACCGATGGACACGGCACCCCGCTCGCCGTGATCCTCACCGGCGGCAACCGTAACGACGTCACCCAGCTCATGCCCCTGATCGACGCCATCCCGCCGATCAGGGGCCGGATGGGGCACCCACGACGCAGGCCGGACCCGCTCTTCGTCGACCGCGGGTACGACCACGACATCTACCGTGACCAAGTCCGACAACGCCGCATCATCTCCGCCGTTGCCCGCCGCGGCACCCTCCACGGCACAGGACTGGGTATCTACCGCTGGGTCGTCGAGCGCAGTTCCGACTTCCTCAACCCCCTTAGACCAGGAGTGAGCTCCCGGCCGATCCGGTCGGGAGCTCACCCGCAGGGACGCGACCGGGAGGTCAGCCCTTGAGCGCTGCGGCGATCGAGTCGGCGATCGGCGTTGTCGGGCGGCCGATCAGCTTGGACAGAACACCGTTGGTGAAGCCCAGTTCGCCCTGCGCGATGGCCTGGTCCACTCCTGCCACCATCGCCGCCAGGGGCTCGGGCATCTCGAGGCCGATCAGCATGGCCCTGTAGGTCCCGACGGCGATCGGGGTGTAGGTGATCTCCTTGCCGGTCTGCGTGCCGATCTCGTCCGCGTACTCGGCGAAGCTCCACGCGGTGTCGCCGCTCAGTTCGTACGTCTTGTACGCGTGGCCCTCGCCGGTCAGTGCGGCGACGGCGGCGGCTGCGTAGTCGGTGCGGGCGGCGGAAGCGACCCGGCCCTGGCCGGCGGCCTGGACGACGGCGCCGTGCTCCAGGACGGGGGCGAGCTGCTCGGTGTAGTTCTCGTTGTACCAGGCGTTGCGCAGTACCACGTACGGCAGACCGGAGGCGAGTACCACCTGCTCGGTGCTCCGGTGGTCGTCGGTCAGGGTGGAGCGCAGACTGCCCGGAGCGCTGGTGTAGGCGAGGAGGGCGACCCCGGCGATCTTTGCGGCGTCAATGACGGTCTTGTGCTGGATCACACGGTCTTCCTCGTTACCGGAGATGAGGAGCACCTTGTCGCCGGCGGTGAAGACACCGTCGAACGTTTCGGGGGCGTTGTAGTCGGCGACCGATATCTTCACGCCGCGGGCCGCGAAGGCGGCGGCCTTCTCCCGGTCGCGCACGACGGCGGTGATCTGGTCCGACGGGACCTTCTCCAGCAGCTGCTCCACGACGTGGCGGCCAAGCTTTCCGGGGGCTCCGGTGACGACGATGCTCATGATGGGCAACTCCTTGGCCAGGATAGAAAATCCGGAAATATTGGGCTCGCGAGGTTCCCCGTGCACTGCGAGTGGACGGCCGACGGTGCCCGGTGGTCTTCTGCCGGGCTGCCGACCGGATGGTCAGTGGGCGGCGCCGAGTTCGATGAACAGGACGCCGGTGACGATGAGGGCGATGCCCAGCCCCATGACCTTGGTGAGGGGTTCCTTGAACAGGACCCGGGAGGCGAGGGCGGTCAGGGCGACGCCGGTGGCGGCCCAGATGCCGTAGGCGACGCCGAGGGCCAGTCCGCCCTGTAGGGCGAGGGTGAGGAAGGCGAAGGCGGCCAGATAGCCGGCGCCCACGGCGGGGAACCATTTCTTGCTGCCGGTGTCCTGCGAGGCCATGCGGAGCGACAGGGTGGCGGCGACTTCGGAGAGGATCGCGCCGGCCAGGAAGATCCAGTTCATGAAGTGGCTCCTTCCTCGCGGGCGCGCGCGGCCTGGGAGCCGAGTTCCACACACAGGACTCCGCCGATGACCAGGGCGATCCCCAGGCCCATCATGGCGGTCAGCGCATCGCCGAAGATGACGGTCGCCAGGACGGCGGTGAGCGCGACGCCGGTGGCGCCCCAGATGCCGTAGGCGACACCGAGGGCCATGCCCTGGCGCAGGACGAAGGAGAGGGCGATGAACGCGCCGAGGTAGCCGACGGCCACGACGGCGTACCAGGCCGGGTGGTCCAGGGCCGCCCGCAGGGAGATCGTGGCGGTGACTTCGAGCAGGATCGCCGCCATGAGCAGCAACCATTTCCTCATGAGGGTGTCTCGTCTTTCAGGAGTTCTTCGGCGACCGCGACCAGGTGTTCGCGGTCCCGTTCCGGGGCGGGGAAGACGCCGGTGGCGGCAGCGGTCCAGTAGCCGTCGGCCAGGAGCCGGGCGGCTGTCAGCCTGCCGCGGGCCGGGCCCGGTAGGTCGTCGGGCAGGGCCAGCCAGGGCTCGAAGCGGTCCGTCCAGGCGGCGGTGAGGGCGTCGCGGTACAGGGCGTCGGAGAAGATCGCGAAGTCCGCACGGTCGAACTGCCCGGACAGCGCAGCTTCGACGTAGGCGCGGATCCGCCGGTACGGCGAGGCCGTCCGGAGCGGCCCGCCCAGATAGCCCAGCATCTCCCGCTCCCACCGGTCGGCGACATGGTCGACGACTGCGAGCATCAGCGCTTCCTTGGTCGGGAAGTGGTACATCAGCCCCGGCTTGGTCAGTCCGGCCTGCTTGGCCGTGGCCTCCAGGGTGATCGTTCCGCCCCCCTCCGCACGGAGCAGATCGAGAGCCCCATCCAGAATCCGGAGCTTTGTCTTGGTTGCCATGACTTCACTTTACCATCCGGACGGTAAAGTGAATGAGGGATGGGCTCCCGTACGGCTGACCTGTGAACTCACTCGTGCGACAGGGTTCCGCAGGGCCGCGTCGTCTAGGCAGCCTCGGCCAAGGTGGTGAAGTGGATCTGGGGTAGGTCGGGGTTGCGACTGCTGCGCCTGACCTACGGACGCGGGGCGGTGGGGGCGGGCAGCCTACGGGCCGCACGCCCTCGTCACTCCTCGTCGACGGCGTCCGGATCGCGCAGGGGCCGCAGGCCGCCGGGCAGGTCCGGAAGCTGGAAGGAGTACCGGCCCAGCATGTTGATGTGATGGCGGACGCACGGGGAGAGGCGGGCCACGTCCTCGTTACGGACGTCGAACCCGTCCTCGCGCAGTTGCGTGACGGCGGCGTCCATGTGCCGGGTGTTGAAGAGCATCAGGGCGTTGAGGACGTGCAACTCGCCTGGCGATAGCGCGGAGCGGCGCGCCGCCATCCGGGGAGGCGGGCCTTCACCACCGAACTCGTCGTGAGCGAGCCCCACGCGATTCGGTCATTGCTTGCGACGGTCTACGGCCCCGGCCCCTCCGGGCAATGCGGCTCCTGATCAACTTGCAAAACCGACTCGAAGGTATTTATTATCGGGTCATGGGAAGGCCAGTGGATCAACTGACACCGAAGGGCGCGGCGACGCGCCGGGACATTCTGCGCGCCGCCGCCCGTGTGTTCGACGCCAAGGGGTACTCCTTGGCCCGGATGGACGACGTGGTGCGGGAGACCGGCCTCACCAAGGGTGCCGTGTACTTCCACTTCAAGAGCAAGGCCGCCCTCGCCCATGCGGTCGTCGACGATCAGAAGCAGGGGATGCTTGCGCATGTGCGCAGGCAGCTCGGGGGGCTTGGGGGGCCGGCCGCACAGGTACGCGGACTCGTCCCCATCCTCGTGGACCTCGTCATTGCCGAACCCGCGGGATGGTCCGTCGTACGGCTCGACCGCGAGCTCACCACCGAGTCGCCGCAGGGCCATGCCGAGGCGTCCGTTCTCGCGGAGTGGGTCGGCCTGGTCGAAGAACTCCTCCTCGCAGGCGCCCGCGCAGGCGACCTGCATCTTTCGGCCGACGCCCACGCGCTGGCGACCGTATTCGTAGGCGCGTTCGACGGCTTGAAGGGCGTCCTCGAGGCCACGGGGCGCGCCACCCCCGAAGAGCTGCGCCGTGCAGCGGCCGTGCTCGCCGAAGTCATTGAGGCGACCATCGAAGCTCACTGAACGCCGGGCAGGCCTGACGCCACGCACGTCGGTCACCTCGGCCTCCTCATCGCAAAGAAAAAAACCTTCAAGTCGGTATGGAGACAGACATGAACTATTCGGACACCCTCACCTCCCAGCTTGCCGTCGTCACCGGCGCTTCCTCAGGGATCGGCGCCGAGTTCGCCCGGCAGTTGGCCGCCCGCGGTGTGGACCTGGTCCTCGTCGCCCGTTCGAAAGACAAGCTGGATGAGCTCGCCTCGACCCTGCGGACCAGGCACGGCGTGACCGTCACACCCCTCACCCTCGACCTCTCCCGGCCCGACTCCTCCGAGACCCTCGCGCGCACACTCGACGAGCAGGGCGCCGTCGTGGACATCCTCATCAACAACGCCGGCTTCGCTTCGCACGGCGACCTCGCCGAGGCCGACCCCGGCCACATGGCGTCCCAGGTGCAGCTGAACGTCGGCACGCTCGTCGGCAACACCACCCGGCTCCTGCCCGGCATGGTCGAGCGCGGGCGCGGCACCGTCATCAACGTCGCCAGCACGGCTGGATTCCAGGCGGTACCGCACATGGCGGTCTACTCCGCGACGAAGGCATTCGTCCTGTCCTTCACGCGTTCCCTCTGGGGCGAGACCCGCGGCACCGGTGTGACCGTCCTCGGGATCTGCCCGGGCGCCACCGACACCCCGTTCTTCGACGTGGCCGGTGACAACGCGTCGGTCGGCGCCCGGCGCACACCGCAGCAGGTCGTCGCCACAGCACTCGCGGCGCTGGGCGGACGCAAGGCGACCGTCGTCGACGGCGCCGGCAATGCCCTGGTGTCACGCGTCGTCAGCCGCCTGGCACCGGAGCGCCCCCTGATCCGCATCGCCGAACGGAGCGTACGCCCGAGTGCGTGAGCCCCGAAGGGCCCACGGGCATCTCGGCGTTGCGGGCGGCTGCGTGGTCGATCTTCACAGGGCGTGGTGACCACCGGACGCGAAAGGTAGCGGCAGCACGGAAACGTCCGCACTCATTCGGCCAGGGCGTCGGTACACCTGAATCTGGATCCGCATCGAGCTCAGTGCTGAGGTCAGCGGGGGACGGTGGCGACGATTTTGCCGACTTGTCCGCCACCTTTGAGGTGGCGGTGGGCGTCGGCAATGTCGTCGAGGGGAAAGGTGAACTGCCCTGAGTTTCGTAGCGGCCGGTTTGAGCGGCCCTGGGTTTTGTGGAGTCCGGTGGTCTTGTTTCAGGCGGACTGCGGACTGCGGGGTGCGCTCCTGGCTCCGCCAGAAGTCGCGTTCGTACTCGGCGGCGGGATCGCCCGCTCGGCCTGGGCGACGTCCTTCCAGGGGTCCTGCATCTCGATCAGCTCGGCCTTGAACGTGCCGTTCAGCGTCTCGGCCGTCGCGTTGTCATACGAGTGCGCGGCCAAGCCGACGGAGGCGGCGGCACCGATGGAGGCGAGCCGGTCGGTGCACCGAATCTGCGTCGGCCTGGGGGTAGTTGGTGGATGGTCCAGCAAAAGGACACCGGCGCTCCAGATTGCCCACAACCGCGATGCGCGGGGGCCTGCAGAGCGTGATCTTCACCCGTGATGACCGTGCGGGGGAGGGCAAGCTGTCGTCCCGGCTCGGCGTGGTGACGGAGGCGGTCGAGGCGCCGGAGGGCATGGACCTGTAGGCGTACCTCGTCGCACAGCTGTCCAAGGGCGGCAAGGCGGACTACGTGATCGTCGGCGAGGCCCAGTTCCTCGCCCCCGAGCAGATCGACCAGCTCGCCCGGGTCGTCGACGACCTCGACATGGACGTGTTCGCCTTCGGGATCACCACGGACTTCCGTAACAGGCTCTTCCCCGGTTCGCAGCGGCTCATCGAGCTGGCCGACCGGATAGAGGCCCTTCAGGTCGAGGCCCTGTGCTGGTGCGGAGCCCGGGCCACCCACAACGCCCGTACGGTGGACGGGGAGA
The DNA here is from genome assembly GCF_042670885.1 of Streptomyces sp. NPDC057136. NCBI lineage: Bacteria > Bacillati > Actinomycetota > Actinomycetes > Kitasatosporales > Streptomycetaceae > Streptomyces > Streptomyces sp. NPDC057136. Next base: position 23,499 of record NZ_JBHUUV010000035.1, on the reverse strand, counting down.
TGGTCGTCGAGGGTGCCCAGGTGGTCGTCGGCGACGTCAACCGTCCGGCGGAAGAGATCGGTTACGAGGTCCTCTGCCGCCGCCATCACCGCCGCCGCATGACATCGGCCGCGGCCCACGCGGGTGCCCTCTCCCCGGACGTCCTTCCGGTCAATTCCGCCTGACAGGCCTCCGCTTTGCCTGTCCCATGGTCGTTTCTGGGATGGCGGCCGCGTCAGCCGGCGAACCCCGGCACCACCAGACCCGACTCGTACGCGATCACAGCCGCGTGGGTCCGGTTCTGCGCGCCGAGCTTGGCCAGCACGTTCCCGACGTGCGTCTTCACCGTCTCCAGGCTCACCCTGAGCGACTCTGCGATCTCCGGGTTGGACAGGCCGGTGGCCATCAGCCGCAGCACCTCCTCCTCCCGCCCCGTCAGCGCCGCCTTCGGCAACGCCTCGGCGGAGCCCAGCGGGCGGGCAGCGACCATCCGGCGCAGTGCCGCCGGGAAGAGGATCGTCTCGCCCGCCGCCACCACCCGCACCGCCTCCGCGATCTGCGGGACCGGAAGCCGCTTGAGTACGAACCCGCTGGCCCCCGCGCTGAGCGCGGCGGTGACGTAGCCGTCGTTCTCGAAGGCGGTGATCACCACGACCTTCGGCGGTTCGGCCGACTCGGCAAGGAGTTGCCGGGTGGCCTCGATCCCGTTGCGACGCGGCATCCGCACATCCATCAGGACCACGTCCGGCCGCAGTCGGCGGACCTGCTCGACCGGCTCGACGCCGTCGGCGGCCTCCCCGACCACCGCGATCCCGGCCGTGCCGCGAGCAACGTGCGCAGACCGCTGCGGGTCACCTCGTCGTCGTCCGCGATCAGGAGTGTGACGGCTTCGCTCGCGTCGGAGTCGGTCATGCCGGCAGCCGCACCGGCAGCCGGACCGCCAACCGCCAGTGCTGCGGCCCGTCCGGGCCGACCGGCCGAACAGACTCAGCTTCGCCTCGGCGCGGAGCCAACCCCCTGGCAGGGTCAGGCCCGCGAGGACCAGCACGCCGCTCACCAGCGCCCCCATCCACCCCAGGGCCACGTGCAGCAGCAGCCAGAGAGGAGTCCGCCAACGGTCGGCACCGGACGGCACGGCGGGGGCCGCGGAGGCCACCGGGTCCGGCAACGGCACCCTCAGCACTCGACGGGCGACCGCGGTCAGCCCCCGCCGCTACCGGCAGGAGCGCGAAAGGCAGCAATGGAAGGCTCGCCAACGCTCCGCAATAGGCGAACAACATGCCCGAATACGTGGAGCCGTGCAGCAGCGGCAGGATTCCCTTGATCACGATTCGGCCATTATGACCGGGCCGTTCACCGGGAGCCTCCCCCGATCGAGGGAGCACTTTCTCCCGACTTACCGCGATGCGCACCCGAGACCCGCAGACCAGGATCGTGCCCTGACCAGTTGACGGGAGGACGGTTGATGAACTCGCAGGGGATAGATATGTCGCCGAATCACAAGGCGCCGGCTGAGGCAGGCCCGTATTTCCCCAGCCCCAGGGCTCCGGCCACGGCTACGGCATGCGGCCTCCGGCCGGCAGGAACGGCCTGGCCGGGCTGCCATGGTGCTGGGCACTATCAGCTTGAGCACCTCGGTCGTCTTCGTCGGCGGCCTGCTCGGCGGCATCGGCCTGATCCTGGGCCACAGTGCTCCGGAGTGAGGTCCGCGACAACCACGGCTGCCCAGCACATGGGTGTCACACTCGGCCTGGCGCTGTTCGGCACTGTCCTCACCGCCCGCCTGCGTCATGTGAACGCGTCGGACGACGCGTTCACCGGACAACTGCTCGGCGGCTACACCGACACCCTCTGGTGGGCGATCGGCGGCATGCTCATCGCGGGCCTGACCGCCGGCCTGATGGTCACCGCCAAGGCGCCCAGATGTCGCACCCCCGGTGCGCGCGCCGGGCCGGTGAGCGACCGGCTCAGCGAGCGGCCGACCGTACGATCGTGAAGACCGCTCCCTCCGGGTCCGAGACGGTCGCCAGCCGGCCCGTCGTGCCGTCCCTCGGCGGCTGAAGGACATGCCCGCCGAGCTCGACCACCCGGGCCGCGGCCTCATCGCTGTCGGCGACCTCGAAGTGAGTCATCCAGTGCGGTCCCCGGTCGCGCGGCAGCGCGTGCCCCACGCCGTGCATCGAGGCCACGGGGCGGCCGTCCACGTGCAGCGTCTGGTAGTCGAAGTCGGCGGAGACCACTGCCTCCGTCTCGAAGCCGAAGACCGCCTGGTAGAACTTGGCGACCGTCGTGGTCTCCCGGGTCACCAGCTCGTTCCAGACCGGTGTCCCCGGGGCGCCCGCCAGGGCCGTACCGAGGTGGGCGGCGGCCTGCCAGAGACCGAAGACCGCCCCGCTTGGGTCGGAGGCGATGACCAGACGGCCGGCCTCACCCGCGTCGAGGGGCCCGACCGCGACCGTGCCCCCGCAGGAGCGGATCGTCTCCGCGGTGAGGTCGGCGTCGTCGGTGGCGAAATAGGTCGTCCAGGCGATCGGCAGGTGCCGGTCGGGTGCCAGCTGTCCGAGCCCCGCGACCTCCTTGCCGTCGAGCAGTGCACGGACGTAGGGCCCCAGTTGATCGGGCCCCGGCCGGAACTCCCAGCCGAACAGGGCTGCGTAGAACTCCTGGGTGGCCGTCAGGCCGTGCACCATCAGACTTACCCAGCACGGCGTTCCGGGTGTGCGCCGCTCGGCAGCCTCGGTCATCGTCTTCTCTCTCCTCGGACCGTTGTGTGGCCGTACGAAAGGACAGGACCGGTACACCGGCCCGGGATGGGGGAGGTGATGTACGTCCGTGCAGATGCTTGCACCCCCTGACGCGTGACGCGCCCCGGCCGCGCCGCCTTTCGACGGCTTCTCGACACCGGGGGTCCGATTTGGAATGGAATATCCGCATCGACATCACTGCAGGCCGGGTGGCTCCTGCGCGAGGATGGCACTCATGAAGCCCATCATCACCGCATCCGAATGTGCGAGCGAGTCGGCGGGGCCACGTCCGCCGGTGCTCCTGGACGTCCGCTGGCAACTGGGTGGTCCGCACGGCCGCCCCGACTACGAGGCCGGGCACCTGCCCGGTGCGGTCTTCGTCGATCTCGACGCGGAGCTCGCGGGCCCGGCGGGCAAGGGCGGCCGGCACCCGCTGCCCGACCCGGAGGAGTTCGGGGCGGTGATGCGCCGCGCCGGGGTCTCCCGCGACACCCCCGTGGTGGCGTACGACGGCGGTCAGGGCTGGGCGGCGGCCCGCACCTGGTGGCTGCTGCGCTGGACCGGGCATCCCGACGTCAGGGTGCTGGACGGCGGTCTCGCGGCCTGGACCGGCGAGCTCTCGACCGGTAAGCCGGCACCGGCCGAGGGCGATTTCCGGCCGGAGCCGGGTGCGCTGCCGCTGCTCGACGCGGACGCGGCGGCCGCACTCGCCCGTTCCGGGCTGCTGCTCGACGCGCGGGCCGCGGAGCGCTACCGGGGTGACGTGGAGCCGATCGACCGGGTCGGCGGCCATATCCCGGGCGCCGTCTCGGCGCCGACCACGGAGAACGTCGGCAAGGACGGACGATTCCTGGCCGCCGAGCTGCTGGCCGACCGGTTCAGTGGGCTGGGAGCCGACGGGGACGCCGGTGCGGTCGGTGTCTACTGCGGCTCGGGCGTCTCCGGCGCCCACGAGGTGCTGGCGCTGGAGCTCGCCGGATACCGGGCAGCTCTGTACGCGGGCTCCTGGTCCGAGTGGTCCTCCGACGCGTCCCGGCCGGTCGCGACGGGCCCGGACCCGCAGTAACACCCCGGGACGGGCCGGTTCCGGCAGCCGGACACGGCAAGGGCCCATACGCGACTGCGTACGGGCCCTCGTCATGCGGCGATCACCGGCTCAGTCCTGCTTCTTCCGGCGCGTACCGAACACGATCTCGTCCCAGCTGGGTACCGCTGCCCGACGGCCCGGACGGACACCGTCCGCCTCGGCCTGCCGGTCCGTCGTCCCGGTGAGCCGGTCGCGATGGCCGGCCACCGCACGCGGCATCAACACGTCCGCGTACGCCGAGCCGGCCCCCGCGGAAGCCGCCGCGGCGGGCGGCTCGTCCGCTTCGGGCTCCTGGACCGCGGGCTCGATGGCGGGCGGCTCGGGCGGCGAGGGCCGTTCCGGTACGACCATGTCGCCACGGAAGCTCGGTACGGCCTCCAGCAGGCTGGTCAGCGAATCGCGCTCGTTGGCCGACACCCCGCCGATGTGCTCATCGGGCTCGGGAGGCGGCGGCGGAGCAGGCCGCTCCATCTGACGGTCCAGGGCACGGTCCAGCGGCCGGTCGCGCGGCAGCCGTGCGATCCGGGGTACGAAGGGGAAGCTGGGTTCCGGCGCGGCGACGTCGTCGGTCTCGCCGATCAGCGAGCGCGCTTCGTCGTCCACGGCCTGTACGAGCCGCCGGGGCGGGTCGTACGTCCAGCTCGCCGAGTGGGGTTCGCCCGCGACCCGGTAGACCAGGAGGACTTCCCAGGTGCCGTCGTCGCGGCGCCAGGAGTCCCACTGGGCTGTTTCCTTGTCCGCCCCCCGCATCAGGAGGCGCTCCTGCACCGCCTCGCCGAGCTGGGGGCCGGTGTTCTCGCCGGGACGGCGCACGGGAGTCTTCCGGGCCCGCTCGGCCATGAAGGCGCGCTCCGCGAGCACGGGGCCCTCGAAGCGGCGTACACGGTCGACGGGGATTCCGGCGAACTGAGCGACCTCCTCCGCGGAGGCACCGGCACGTATCCGAGCCTGGATGTCGCGGGGGCGGAGGTGGCTCTCCACCTCGATCTCGATCTGGCCGAGCCGGGCGCGGTCGTTGCGCACGGCGGCACGCAGCCGCTCATCGATCGGAAGCGTGTACTCCGTGCTGTCCGCAGCCTTGAGCACCAGTCGTGTGCCGTCGTTTGAGACGGCCACGACACGCAGTTCGGGCATGGGAACCTCCCGGGTGGTGCCTGCCGACGTCACGTGCGTCGCTGCTTCCGCTAGTCGAGTGTGGCCTGCCCGGGTGCAGCCTGCCACAACCTTGCCAAGTTACCCGGCGTGTCGGGCCTTGGCCCTTGAGCGCCGGGATGGCACGGTTACCTGTGCGCGACGCACAGTGACCGAATGGTCACTCCGTGTCACAGGCGCCGTGCGATGCCGCGGCGCCGCCGGTTCGAGTGCCGTCTTCGGCCCCCTCCCGTAAAGCTCGGATACCCATGCGGGAGTCCGGCCCCAGGGCTCGCCACAGTACTCCATTCGGGCCACGCGGGTGGACCGGCGCGCCGCCGAAGTTCTCCCGGGGCGCGGGAGTTGGCTCGCGCGTCGGCCGGTCATATGTGCGCAATGCGTGTCCTGCTTCACAGAATCACCAGAAGCGGAACTATTCACTTCGCTCAAAGGTCCCTTCTTGTTGCATGGTGGGAGAGTTGTCAAGCAGGGGCAGGTAATGGCCGATAAGCCGGAAAGCGACATAGAACCTAAGGGAAGGCGCATCGATCTGAGTCTGCCGCAGGTTGCCGGCAGTGCTGTGGCGGCGGTCGCCGCAGCCGTGATGGCCTCGCAACTGGGCGTGTACGGAACGATTCTCGGGGCGGGTGTGATGAGCGTCGTCGCCACCTGCGGAGGCTCCGTCTTCCAGCACTTCTTCCGCCGCACGGGCGAGCAGATCCGCGAGGTCACGGTCCAGGTGAAGCACCCGGCGGGCCGCCAGGTGACCGTACGGACGAGAGAGACGACTCCGGCGGGGCAGCAGTCGGCGGACGACGCGACGACCGTACTGCGGACCGTGCGGACCGACCTCGACCGCACGCAGATGCTCGACCTGGACCGCACCCAGCTCCTGAAGCCCGACCGTACGCAGGTGCTGAAGTCCGACCCGGATCGTACGCAGGTGCTGAAGTCCGACCCGGATCGTACGCAGGTGCTGAAGCCCGATGACGCGTTCTCCGGCGCCACCACGCACGGCACGCGCATCCGGGGCTGGAAGAAGCCGGCGCTCGCGGCCGTCGCGGTCTTCGCGCTGGCGATGATCGGGATCACCACGTTCGAGCTCGTCTCCGGCAACGATCTGAGCGGCGGCCGGGGAACGACCTTCGGCTCCGTCGTACGCGGCGGGGACCAGGGCTCGGGACCGGCCGACCCCGCGCCCTCCAGCAGCACGGACCAGGAGCAGGGCAGGGACCAGGAACCGGGGTCCGGCAACAGCACGGCACCGGGAACGGATCAGGGCGAAGGCGCGAGCACCGATCCGGACCCCGGCCAGGAAGGTGACGGCGCGGCAACCGAGCCGACGCCCACGCCGTCCGGCTCCGGCGAGACAGCCCCCACTCCCACGCCCACCCCGACCGTGCCGGAGGAAGGCGCCACGTCCACCCCGGACCCGACCGGTACGGCCGAGGCGCCGGTGCAGCAGGACGAGGCGGCCACGGACACGGAAACCGCCGGCTGACGACGGGCGCCCCCGCCTCGCCCGGTGCCGGCCCGTTCAGTCGCCGAGTACGCGGCGCAGGTAGTCGTTGCCGAACAGCCGGTCCGGGTCGAGCCGGTCGCGTACGGCGGTGAACTCACCGAACCGCGGGTAGACCCCGGCCAGATAGCCGGCGTCACGGGTGTGGATCTTGCCCCAGTGCGGGCGCCCGCCATGAGCGGTCATGATCTGTTCCACCGCGGTGAAGTACGCCTGGTAGGGCGTCCCCCGGTACAGATGCACGGCGATGTACGCGCTCTCCCGGCCCGAGGCCGTGGAGAGCGCGATGTCGTCGGCGGGCGCGGTCCTGACCTCCACCGGGAAGCTGATCCGCAGGGACGAGCGGTCGATCATCGCCTTGACCTCGCGCAACGCCTCGACGGCGCTCTCCCGCGGCAGCGCGTACTCCATCTCCATGAAGCGGACCCGGCGCGGGCTGGTGAAGACCTTGTACGGGATGTCGGTGTACGTACGGGCCGACAGGGCCCGGCTGGAGAGCCTGGCGATCGAGGGGATGGTCGCGGGGACCGCCCGGCCGAGCGAGCAGGCGACCTGGAAGACGCCGTTCGACAGCAGCTCGTCGTCCACCCAGGCGCCGACCTTGCCGGGCGGGGCGGCCGGGCCCGCGCTGCGGTTGTTGCGCTTGGTGTTGCAGTTGCCCGTGTGCGGGAACCAGTAGAACTCGAAGTGCTCGTTCTCGGTGAAGAGCCGGTCGAAGTCGGTGGTGACCCTGTCGAAGGTCATCGGCTCCTCACGGGCCGTCAGCAGGAAGACCGGCTCCACGGCGAAGGTGATCGCGGTGATCACGCCGAGTGCGCCGAGCCCCAGACGGGCGACGGCGAAGACATCCGGATTCTCCGCCTCCGAGCAGCGCAGCACCGTGCCGTCCGCCGTGACCAGTTCGAGGGCACGGATCTGGGCGGACAGGGACGCCGATTCGCGGCCGGTGCCGTGCGTGCCGGTCGACGTGGCCCCGGCGACCGTCTGCTCCATGATGTCGCCCATGTTGGTGAGGGAGAGTCCCTCACGGGCGAGCGCCAGATTGAGCCGCTTCAGCGGGGTGCCGGCCTCGACCGTCACCGTCATCGCCGTACGGTCGATCTCCCGGATGCCGGTGAGCAGATCAGGACGTATGAGAACGCCGTCGGTGGCCGCGGTCGACGTGAACGAATGGCCCGTGCCGACCGGCTTGACCTTCAGGCCGTCCTCGGACGCCCTGCGGAGCACGTCGGCGAGCTCGTCCACGGACGCGGGTGACACCGCCCGAACAGGCCGGGCCGTGACGTTCCCCGCCCAGTTACGCCACGCGCTTGTCGTCGTCCGTGCGTAGGTGTCGCTCATCTTCCCCGCGCCCTCCCGTAGGCACCGGCTTGGTCAGCCGGCGATACCCCAGGAACGCCACCGCGGCCGCGAGCGCTCCCGCCACGGTGGGCACCGCGTACCCCGCCTCCGCTCCGGAGGCGTCGACCACCCAGCCGGCGGCCGAGGAGCCGAGCGCCACTCCGACCGCGAGCCCGGTACCGGTCCAGCTCATGCCCTCGGTCAGTTCGGCGCGCGGTACGTGCTGCTCGACGAGGGCCATGGTGGTCACCATCGTCGGTGCGATGGAGAGGCCCGCGACAAAGAGCGCCACGGCCAGAAACGGCAGGTTCCCGGCCAGTTGGAGGGGGATCATACTCACGGCCATCACACAGACTCCCACCAGCCACCTGGTGGATGGCTTGCCCTTGAGGTGCATCAGCCCGAACACCGCCCCGGCGAGGCAGGAACCCAGGGCGTAGACCGCCAGCACGAGACTGGCCGCCGCCTTGTGGCCCTGCTCCTCGGCGAAGGCCACGGTGACCACATCCACGGCCCCGAAGATCGTTCCGGTCGCCACGAAGGTGACCACCAGGACCTGGAGCCCGGGGGAGCGGAGTGCGGAGCCGCGGGACTGCTGCGACCTGGGCTGCGGGACCGGCTCGGTGGCGCGCTGCGCGGTCAGCCAGAAGACACCGACCGCCAGGAACACACCGGCCAGCAGCGGACCGGCTTCCGGGAACCACGCGGTGGAGAGCCCGATCGAGATGATCGGCCCGAAGATGAAGCACACCTCGTCGACGATCGACTCCCACGCGTACGCGGTGTGCAGTTCACGGGCCGAGCCGCGGTAGATCTCCGCCCAGCGGGCCCGGATCATCGAACCCACACTGGGTACGCAGCCGACGCCCGCGGCGAAGACGAACAGGGTCCAGTCGGGCCACCGCTGCTGGGCGCAGACGAGCAGTCCGGCGACCGCCGCCACGGAGACCAGCGTGGCCGGGCGCAGCACCCGGCGCTGCCCGTACCGGTCGACCAGCCGGGAGATCTGCGGACCGAAGACCGCCGCCGCCATGGCCAGCGTGGCCGACAGTGCGCCGGCCAGGCCGTACCGGCCGGTGATCTGGGAGATCATGGTCACGACGCCGATCCCCATCATGGACAACGGCATCCGGCCGATGAATCCGGCAGTCGAGAACCACTTGGATCCGGGGGCGGCGAAGATGGCGCGGTAGGGGCTGTGCAAGGGGCACTCCGGTCGAGCCTGTCACGCGTGAAGATGGCCGATACAGCTTACGGGCGGAACCGACGGGTGTCCTATACCTGGAGGGATGTCGGTTGCCGGGCTGCCGATACCTGGACGGATGTCGGTTGCCGCGCTGTCGGACCCGGGTGGCAGGATCGGGTTCATGTCCGATCTGCGCGATCCCGCTCTCTACGACGCCCTGCTGCTGCTCTCCTTCGGTGGCCCCGAAGGCCCGGACGACGTGGTCCCGTTCCTGGCGAACGTGACCCGTGGCCGGGGCATCCCCGAGGAGCGCCTGAAGGAAGTCGGCAAGCACTACTTCCTGTTCGGCGGCGTCAGCCCCATCAACGAGCAGAACAGGGCTCTGCTCGACGCCCTGCGCAAGGATTTCGCGGAGCACGGCCTGGACCTCCCGGTGTACTGGGGCAACCGCAACTGGGCGCCGTACCTCACCGACACCCTGCGCGAGATGGCCACGGCCGGACACCGCCGGATCGCCGTGCTGGCCACCAGCGCCTACGCCTCGTACTCCGGCTGCCGCCAGTACCGCGAGAATCTCGCCGAGTCGCTCGCGGTCCTGGAGGCCGAGGGGCTGCCCGTACCGCGCGTCGACAAGCTGCGGCACTACTTCAACCATCCCGGTTTCGTGGAGCCCATGGCGGACGGCGTGCTGGCCGCGCTGGCCGATCTGCCCGAGGACGTCAGGGCGCGCGCGCACCTCGCCTTCACGACGCACTCCATCCCCACCTCCGCCGCCGACGCCTCGGGCCCCGAGGAGGCCCACGGTGATGGTGGGGCCTACGTCGCCCAACACCTCGACGTCGCCCGGGTGATCGTCGAGGCGGTGCGTGAGCGGACCGGCATCGAGTACCCGTGGCAGCTCGTCTACCAGTCGCGCAGCGGCGCCCCGCACATCCCGTGGCTGGAGCCCGACATCTGCGACCACCTGGAGGCCGTCCACGGCACGGGCACCCCCGCGGTCGTGATGGTCCCCATCGGCTTCGTCTCGGACCACATGGAAGTCCTGTACGACCTCGACACCGAGGCGACCGCGAAGGCCGCCGAGCTCGGTCTGCCCGTACGCAGGTCTCCGACCGTCGGCGCCGACCCCCGGTTCGCCGCGGCTGTCCGCGAGCTGATCATGGAACGCACGGCGACCGAGCGGGGACGCGCGGTGGAGCGGTGCGCCCTCGGCGCGCTCGGCCCCGGTCACGACCTGTGCCCGGTCGGCTGCTGTCCGGCCCGGACCCCGAAGCCCGCCGCAGCGGGCGCCGACAGCCCGTACGCCTAGGGCCTGTCCGACCGCAATCCTCCTGGGAGCACTGTGACCGACCCCTTCCTGACCGAACTCCTCGACCTCGCCCTGGAAGCGGCCCGCCGCGCCGGCGCCCTGCTGCGCGACGGCCGTCCGGCCGATCTGGGGGTGGCCGCGACCAAGTCCAGCCCCATCGACGTCGTCACCGAGATGGACATCGCCGCCGAGGAGCTGATCACCGGCTTCCTCTCCGAGCGCCGCCCCGGCGACGGCTTCCTCGGCGAGGAGGGCGCGAGCGCCGAGGGCAGCACCGGCATCCGCTGGGTCATCGATCCGCTCGACGGCACGGTGAACTACCTCTACGGCCTGCCCACCTGGGCGGTCTCCATCGCGGTGGAACGCGAGGGCGAGCGGATCGTGGGTGTGGTCGAGGCCCCGATGCGCCGTGAGACCTACCACGCGGTGCTCGGCGGCGGTGCGTACGTGAACGGTGCCGCCCTGCGCTGCCGTCCCGCACCCCCGCTCGACCAGGCGCTCGTGTCGACGGGCTTCAACTACGTCACCGACGTCCGCACCCACCAGGCGGCCGTCGCCGCGCAGCTCATCCCGCGGCTGCGCGACATCCGGCGCAGCGGCTCGGCCGCCGTCGACCTGTGCGATGTCGCGGCGGGCCGTCTCGACGGCTACTACGAGCGCGGACTGCACCCGTGGGACCTCGCGGCCGGCGATCTCATCGCCCGGGAGGCGGGCGCACTCACCGGCGGGCGTCCCGGACGGCCCGCCGACGGCGGACTGACGGTGGCCGCCACCCCCGGCGTCTTCGAGCCCCTCCAGGCGCTTCTGGAAAAGCTGGGCGCCTGGCACGACTGACCGAGGGCCCGCCCGAGCCCCTGACGAGACCCCTGCGGGCGCGCGGACACAGAGGAGGGCCCCGGCTGCCGGTCATGGCAGCCGGGGCCCTCTCGTAGCGGCTCAGACGCTTGTGGTGCTGACTTCGACGCCGTGTTCGGCCGCGAGGCGGCGCAGGTCGTCCAGCTCTCCCTGCTCGACATCCGCGAGGAAGTCGTCACCTGTCTCGCGAGCCCTCGTGAGGTCGGACTCGGTGCTCCTGATGCGTTGCAGCAGACCTGCGGTGAAAGCGTCCATGGAGCGCCCCTTCATCGTGGGTCGGTGGCACGGGGGTGTGCCCGGGGTTCCTCCGGCCGGGGACCGGAGGGCGGGTGATCACGCGTTCCCCCTCAGGGGGACAGAACGGGCAGTGGCATGCCACGTGCAGGGTGATCTCGGGTGTGAAGTCGTCCTCCCCAGCCCGGCTTCGCCAGAAACCTCAACTGGCCCGCAAATCCTCCGCATTCCCCGGAGCCGCAGTCGGAGCCGCAATCGGCACCACGTCGTCTTACCGCCGGTTTATGCGCGTTGCGGGCAGGATGGACGCGCACAGTCACTCTGCTGACCGTGCGGCCGAGCGGCCCGGACCAGGGCCGTTCGCCGTTTCGATGTACCGAAATATCTATGGAAGGACAGCGCCGTGCGCGTACTCGTCGTCGAGGACGAGCAGCTGCTCGCCGATGCGGTGGCCACCGGACTGCGCCGGGAGGCCATGGCCGTCGACGTCGTCTACGACGGTGCCGCGGCCCTGGAGCGTGTCGGGGTCAATGACTACGACGTGGTGGTGCTGGACCGGGATCTCCCGCTGGTCCACGGCGACGACGTCTGCCGCAGGATCGTCGAGCTCGGCATGCCCACCCGGGTGCTCATGCTCACCGCGTCCGGTGACGTCAGCGACCGGGTGGAGGGACTGGAGCTCGGCGCGGACGACTACCTCCCCAAGCCCTTCGCCTTCAGCGAGCTGACCGCGCGGGTACGGGCCCTGGGGCGCCGCACGACGGTCGCACTGCCGCCCGTCCTGGAGCGCGCAGGGATCAAGCTCGACCCCAACCGCCGCGAGGTCTTCCGGGACGAGCAGGAGATCCAGCTCGCGCCGAAGGAGTTCGCCGTACTGGAGGTCCTGATGCGCAGCGAGGGCGCGGTCGTCTCGGCCGAGCAGCTGCTGGAGAAGGCGTGGGACGAGAACACCGACCCGTTCACCAACGTGGTGCGCGTGACGGTGATGACCCTGCGCCGCAAGCTCGGCGAACCGCCCGTCATCGTCACGGTGCCCGGTTCCGGATACCGGATCTGAGGACGCCGTGCCAGCCGCCCCGGCGCCCGTGACAGCGCCTCCGAAGCCGACCTGGGAGCCCAAACAGCAGGAGCCCCCGTATCCCTGGCTGCGCCCGACCATTCGCATACGGCTCACGCTGCTTTACGGGGGCATGTTCCTGATCGCGGGCATTCTGCTGCTCTCGATCATCTACATGCTCGCCGCGCAGGCCCTGCACGTGGGCAGTGAGCTGCCGTTCCAGATCGTGAACGGCGAGGTCACCAGTGAGGTGTGCGACCTTCCCAAGAAGGCCACGCCCGATGCCTTCAACGCGGCCATGAACGCCTGCGTAAACCACCAGCGCAAGCAGGCACTCGACACCCTGCTGAACCGTTCGCTCCTGGCCCTCGTGGGCCTCAGCATCATCGCCTTCGCCTTCGGGTACGCCATGGCGGGCCGGGTGCTGTCCCCGCTCGGCCGGATCACCCGCACCGCCCGCAGGGTGGCCGGAACCGATCTGTCCCGCCGGATCGAGCTGGACGGCCCGGACGACGAGCTGAAGGAGCTCGCCGACACCTTCGACGACATGCTGGACCGCCTGGAGCGCGCCTTCACGGCCCAGCAGCGGTTCGTCGGGAACGCCTCGCACGAGCTGCGTACCCCGCTCGCCATCAACCGCACGCTGCTGGAGGTCCACCTCTCCGACCCGGAGGCCCCGCCGGAGCTCCAGCAGCTCGGCAAGACCCTGCTGGCCACCAACGAGCGCAGTGAGCAGCTGGTCGAAGGACTCCTGCTGCTCGCCCGCAGCGACAACCAGATCGTCGAACGCAAACCCGTGGATCTGGCCGAGGTCGCGGAGCGTGCCATCGACCAGGCGCACGCGGAGGCCGTGGCGAAGGGCGTGCAGATCCGCGGCGAGCGGGCCCCTGCCGTGATCCAGGGCAACGGTGTCCTGCTGGAGCGGATCGCGCTGAACCTCGTACAGAACGCCGTCCGCTACAACGTGGCCGAAAATGGCTGGGTGGAGGTCACCACCGAGCTCCAGCCCGGGCAGGCGCTTCTCGTCGTCTCGAATACGGGTCCCGTGGTGCCCGCGTACGAGATCGACAACCTCTTCGAGCCCTTCAGGCGGCTGCGTACGGAGCGGACGGGCAGCGACAAGGGGGTCGGACTCGGCCTGTCGATCGCGCGGTCCGTCGCGCGGGCCCATGGAGGCCGTATCATCGCGGAGCCTCGCGAGGGCGGTGGTCTTGTGATGCGCGTCACCCTGCCGGTCTGAGAGGGTTCGTGGTGCGAGGCCGCAATGGATCGCACTGTTCGCTTTAGGCGGAATTTTCGGGACCCGTTCCCGGCGAGTCCGTGTGTGATCGATCACAGATGCGAAAACTCCGTCCTCTACTCTCCGTGATCGCACCTCCGTCGGAAAGCCGGGAAACGTCCGGGTTTCCGGGGGTCGATATCACGGGAAGTACACGGGGTGGCGCCCGTGAACTGCAGTACCAGGACCGTGTACGGTCCCCATCGCCACCCAAGCCGACCTCTCCCGAGGGGCCCGATTGGGTGTCGATTGAGTAACAGACCTTGATGTGAGGCAAAATCTCCGCCTCAGGTCGGGCACAAGTCCGGCCTCTCACGCGTTACGTGCGCTGGAGACACCGCAGACACCCATGAGGGGGAGAGCGACATGGCAACGGATTACGACACCCCGCGCAAGACCGACGACGACGTGGACCAGGACAGCCTCGAAGAGCTCAAGGCTCGTCGGAGCGACAAGACGGCATCCGCCGTCGACGTCGATGAATTCGACGCGGCCGAAGGACTGGAGCTGCCCGGCGCAGACCTGTCCAACGAGGAACTCGCCGTACGGGTCCTGCCCAAGCAGGCCGACGAGTTCACCTGCATGAGCTGCTTCCTCGTGCACCACAGGAGCCAGCTGGCCCGCGAGAAGAACGGCCAGCCGATCTGCCGCGACTGCGACTAGGTCGGGTCGGCCGTGGCAGGCGACACACCGTTCCGGAAGCGGCGCTTGTGGCACAAGAAGACCGCGGAGGCGCATCAGGGCGGCACAGGCCCGGCAGCAGGCGCAAGCCCGTCTGCCGAGCGTTCCGCCGCCCTGCCGCCCTCCGTCGGCGCACCTGACGACGAGCGAGGCCGATCGGCCTCGCTCGAAGCAGTCCGGACGGAAGGCGCATCAGGCGCCACGGAAAAGGCCGGAGAGGCCGGCAGGACGGAGCCCGTGACCGGGGCAGGCCGTCTGAACACACTGAAACGGGGCGTACGCAAGAGCGGGGAGAGCGCCAGAGCCGTAGCCGGCCAGTTGGCCGACCGGATCATCGACACGGCTCCCCGCGTCCCTGTGCGCGATCTCGCCACCCTGCGCAGGCAGTTCCCGGGGCTCGGCCCCGAAGAGCTCGCCGACAAGCTCATCGCGGGCGCGAGCAAGGCCACCGCCGCCGTCGGCGCGGGAATCGGGGCGGCGGCCATGATGCCCGTACCGCCCGCCATGCTCGCCGAGCTGGCCGCGGAGATCACCGGCGTCGCCGCGATCGAGCTGAAGCTCGTCGCCGAGCTCCACGAGGTCTACGGCCGGCGCCCGCCCGGCAACATCAGCCAGCGCAGCACCGCGTATCTGACGTCCTGGACGGAGGAGCGCGGTATCGACGTCTCACGGCCCACCACGCTGAACGCGGCGCTCGGCGGCCAGATGAAACGCGAGCTGCGCCAGCAGATCATGAAGCGCATGGCGCGCGATCTGCCGAATCTGATCCCGTTCATGATCGGCGCCGCGGTCGGCGCGATGATGAACAGGCGCGACACCCGGAAGCTCGCCGAACGGGTCAGGAAGGACCTGCGCAAGGACCAGGTGACCTGGGACCGGCTCCCCGACCTGCCCGCGCTGGAACAGCCCGCGAACCCCAAGCAACTGCCCGGGGCGCCGAAGAGCTAGGGCCTCTCGTTCGGCTCAGGCCGCCCGTACCGCCGTCAGCGCCGCCACCAGGGCCTGCGGCTCGCGGGTCGACAGGAAGACGTACGGAGTCGGGTCGGCCGGGTCCGTGACCTCGACCCGCACCGCCGTCGGGATGTAGCTGCGCAGCAGCATGAACGCGCGCATGTCGGCCTTGTGCGAGCGCCAGGCGCGCGCCTCCTCCGCGTCCAGCACCTCGGCCTCGCCGAGCGCGGACAGCGGAATCCGCGCGTCGCCCGCTACGAGGGCGCCCGCCACCACGCGGATGCGCGCGGAGCCGTACGAACTCACGACCACCGCCGAGGCCGCCGTGCCGCCGACCAGTCCGCCGAGCAGGGGCACCGTGCCGAGCGGCAGGAGCATGAGGGCACAGGCGATGCCGACCCCGAAGGCGATGACCCACCACGAACGGGGGGCAGTGAGACGTTCGTCGAAGGGCGTTGCGGAAGGCTGCATGAAACCCAGCTTGGCACGGCGCGACCTGCGGTCGGCCGCGCGGGTAAGGTCTGCGCCTGTGAGTGGAACATCTAAGACTCTGACGCCTCCGGCCGACGCGGTGGCGCCGGTCCGGCACCCCGAAGCCCCGGCGCCGGGAGAACTCCTCGGCGCGCACTACGAACACTGTTTCGGCTGCGGCGGGGGACAGCCGCACGGGCTGCACCTCCAGGCCCGCGCCGGAGAGGGCGTACGCGTCACCGCCGAGTTCACGGTGAAGGCCGCCCACCAGGGTGCCCCAGGTCTCGCGCACGGCGGCGTACTGGCCACGGCGCTGGACGAGACGCTCGGCTCGCTGAACTGGCTGCTGCGGGTGATCGCGGTGACCGGACGGCTGGAGACCGACTTCGTCCGTCCGGTACCGGTGGACACCGTCCTCTTCCTGGACGCCGAGATCACCGCCGTCCACCGCCGCAAGATCTACTCGAGGGCGACCGGCCGGATCGGTGGCCCGGACGGGCCCGTCGCGGTCCGCGCCGACGCCCTCTTCATCGAGGTCAAGGTCGACCACTTCATCGAGAACGGCCGTCCCGCCGAGATCCAGGCGGCCATGGCCGACCCCGACCAGGTCAAGCGCGCCCGCGCCTTCGAGGTGAACCCCTGATGCGCCCTCCTCTCGACGTACTGATCCGCCTGATCGACCCCGAGGTGCCGATCCCCTCGTACGGACATCCGGGCGACGCCGGGGTCGACCTGGTGACCACGGAGGCCGCCGAACTCGCGCCCGGGGAACGGGTGGTGCTGCCGACCGGGGTGTCGATCGCGCTGCCCGACGGGTACGCCGCGTTCGTGCACCCGCGTTCCGGCCTCGCGGCCCGCTGCGGAGTGGCCCTCGTGAATGCCCCAGGGACGGTTGATGCCGGGTACCGTGGGGAGATCAAGGTGATCGTGGTCAACCTCGACCCGCGCGAGACCGTGCGGTTCGAACGTTTCGACCGGATTGCCCAGCTGGTCGTCCAGCAGGTCGAGAAGGTGCGCTTCCACGAGGTGGCGGAACTTCCCGGTTCGGCGCGGGCCGAGGGTGGCTTCGGGTCCACCGGCGGTCATGCCGCGGTGGACGGCGTCAGGGGCGGGATCACCGAGGGTGGGAACAGCTACGCTTCGGTCGTATCCGACCGGGAAGGACAGTGACGTGTTCGGACGTCGCAAGAAGAGTGGTTCCGCCGAGGACGCGGCGGACGAAGCGCGCGAGGCCGAGCAGGTCGCCGACGAGCTCGACACCGACGGCGCCGCGAGCGGTTCGCGCCGGATGAACCTTCCGCCGGCCCCCAGGCCGGACGGGCCGTGGGACTTCGACGAGGTGACCCAGCCCGGCGAGGGCCGGGTCGACCTGGGCGGCATTTTCGTGCCCGGAGTCGAGGGCATGGAGCTGCGGGTCGAGGTCGCGGGTGACGCGATCGTCGCCGCCACCGTGGTCCTGCGTGACAGCGCGGTTCAGCTCCAGGCATTCGCGGCCCCCAAGAAGGAGGGCATCTGGGGCGAGGTCCGCGAGGAGATCGCCTCGGGCATCACCCAGCAGGGCGGCATCATCGACGAGGTCGAGGGTCCGCTGGGCTGGGAGCTGCGCGCCCAGGTCCCCGTACAGCTTCCGGACGGGACGAACGGCGTACAGCTCGTGCGTTTCGTCGGAGTCGACGGGCCGCGCTGGTTCCTGCGCGGAGTCATCTCCGGCCAGGGTGCCGTGCAGCCCGAGGCCGCCGGACTGCTGGAGACGATCTTCCGGGACACCGTGGTCGTCCGTGGCGAGGGCCCGATGGCGCCGCGCGACCCCATCGTCCTGAAGCTCCCCAACGACGCCCAGATGGTGCCGGAGGGTGTGCAGCAGGAGGAGCAGGAGGGCTCGAAGTTCTCCGGTGGAATGGGTCAGCTCCAGCGCGGACCCGAGATCACCGAGGTGCGCTGAGGCGCTCCCCGCAGCATCGGCCGGTGGGCCGTACCCGCAAGTCCAGGGGTACGGCCCACCGGCCTTTCCGTGTCCGTGCGGTACGCCGGACCGATCTCCCGCATCTGACCATTGCCCGGCCGTGTGCCTCATGCACATACTGGCCGCGGCGGGGAAGCGCACGTACGGGGAGAGACATGACCGAGAGCATCAGCGCACACGGCGGCACGGCGGTGGCCGAGGAGCCGGGCCGCGGGCCCATGGTGCGGATCGAGGATCTGCGCCGCTCGTACGGGACCGGCGCCGCGGCCGTCCACGCGCTGCGCGGTGTCTCCTTCGAGATCCCGCGCGGTGAGCTCGTCGCACTCAAGGGGCGCTCCGGATCGGGCAAGACGACGCTGCTCAACCTGGTCGGCGGTCTGGACTCGCCGGACAGCGGCCGGATCGTCGTCGACGGCACGGACCTCTCCGAGCTCGGCGAGAACGGGCTCCTGGAACTGCGCCGCGACCGGATCGGCTTCATCTTCCAGTCGTTCGGTCTGCTCCCGATCCTGACCGCCGCCGAGAACGTCGGCGTACCGATGCGGCTGCGCAAGGCCGACCCGCAGGAGCGCGAGGAGCGCGTGGCGCTGATGCTCTCGCTGGTCGGACTCGGTGACCACGCCCAGCAGCGCCCCGGTGAGCTCTCCGGCGGACAGCAGCAGCGGGTCGCCATCGCCCGCGCGCTCGCCAACCGGCCCGCTCTGCTGATCGCCGACGAGCCCACCGGACAGCTCGACGCGGAGACCGGTCTCGCCGTCATGGAGCTGCTGCGCGCGGTGGTGCGCAGCGAGGGCGTCACCGTCCTCGTCGCCACCCACGACGCCCAGCTGCTCGGTCTCGCCGACCGGGTCCTGGAGCTCAGCGACGGGCACATCGTGGAGCACGCGAAGGCGGTCTGAGGGCCGCGGGGAGCCCCGCCGGGCATCAGAATCCCGTCAATACGCACCCCGGAGCCACCCCCGGTCCGATATGCCCGAAATCCTCGGAGTAGTTTCGGAATCGGCTGCCGCATCGGCCGCAGTCGATTCTGAAAGACAATGAGGCCATGGGACGCGGCAAGCTTCGGATCTACCTGGGTGCGGCACCGGGCGTCGGCAAGACGTACGCGATGCTCTCCGAGGCACACCGTCGGGTGGAGCGGGGCACCGACTGCGTCGTCGCCTTCGTGGAGCACCACGACCGGCCGCGCACCGAGGTGATGCTGCACGGCCTGGAACAGATCCGGCGCCGTGACATCGAGTACCGCTCGGCCGCCTTCACCGAGATGGACGTCGACGCCGTCCGCGAGCGGGCACCCGCCGTGGCCCTGGTGGACGAACTGGCCCACACCAATGTGCCCGGCTCCCGCAACGCCAAGCGCTGGCAGGACGTCGAGGAACTCCTCGCGGCCGGCATCGACGTCGTCTCCACCGTCAACATCCAGCACCTGGAATCGCTCGGCGACGTGGTGGAGTCGATCACCGGGGTACGGCAGCGCGAGACCGTCCCGGACGAAGTCGTACGCCGCGCCGACCAGATCGAACTGGTCGACATGTCGCCCCAGGCGCTGCGCCGCCGCATGGCCCACGGCAACATCTACAAGCCCGACAAGCTCGACGCGGCCCTGTCCAACTACTTCCGCCCCGGCAACCTCACCGCACTGCGCGAGCTGGCCCTGCTCTGGGTCGCCGACCGGGTCGACGAATACCTCCAGCAGTACCGCGGCGAGCACAACATCCGCACCACGTGGCAGGCCCGCGAACGCATTGTCGTCGGGCTGACCGGCGGCCCCGAGGGCCGCACCCTCATCCGCCGCGCCTCCCGGATGGCCGCCAAGGGCTCGGGCAGCGAGATCCTCGCCGTGTACATCGCCCGGAGCGACGGGCTCACCGCCGCCTCGCCCAAGGAACTCGCCGTACAGCGCACCCTCGTCGAGGATCTGGGCGGCACCTTCCACCACGTCATCGGCGACGACATACCCTCGGCGCTCCTCGAATTCGCCCGCGGGGTCAACGCCACGCAGATCGTCCTCGGCTCCAGCCGCCGCAAGGCATGGCAGTACATATACGGCCCCGGCGTCGGCGCCACAGTGGCCCGGGATTCCGGCCCCGACCTCGACGTCCACATCGTCACGCACGAAGAGGTCGCCAAGGGCCGCGGACTGCCCCTCGCCCGCGGCAACCGGCTCGGGCGGGCCCGCATCCTCTGGGGCTGGGCCGTCGGCGTCGGGGGACCGGTGGCCCTCTCGCTGTTCCTCAGCAGCCTGGAGGACGGCCCGGGGCTCGCCAACGACGTCCTGCTCTTCCTTTTCCTGACCGTCGGCGCCGCCCTGCTCGGCGGACTGCGCCCCGCCCTCGCATCGGCTGCCGCCGGCTCCCTGCTGCTCAACTACTACTTCACCCCGCCCACCCACACGCTGACCGTCCAGGACCCGGAGAACCTCGTCGCCATCGTGATCTTCTTCGCGGTGGCGGTCGCGGTCGCCTCCGTGGTGGATCTGGCGGCCCGCCGCACCCACCAGGCCGCCAGGCTGCGCGCCGAATCCGAGATCCTCTCCTTCCTGGCCGGCAGTGTCCTGCGCGGCGAAACCACCCTGGACGCCCTGCTGGAGCGGGTCCGCGAGACCTTCGCGATGGAGTCCGTCGCCCTCCTGGAGCGGCAGAGCGACGTCGATCCGTGGACCTGCGCCGGGTCCGTCGGCCCGACTCCGGTCGTCCGCCCGGAGGACGCCGATGTGGACATGCCCGTCGGCGACCACATGGCGCTGGCGCTCTCCGGCCGGGTGCTGCCCGCCGAGGACCGGCGTGTGCTCGGCGCCTTCGCCGCCCAGGCCGCCGTCGTACTGGACCGGCAGCGCCTGGTGGGGGAGGCCGAGGAGGCCAGGCGGCTCGCCGAGGGCAACCGGATCAGGACCGCGCTCCTCGCCGCCGTCAGCCACGATCTGCGTACCCCGCTGGCCGCCATCAAGGCCGCCGTCAGCTCCCTGCGCTCCGACGACGTCTCCTGGTCCGAGGAGGACGAGGCGGAGCTCCTCGAAGGCATCGAGGCCGGTGCCGACCGGCTCGATCACCTCGTCGGCAACCTCCTGGACATGTCCCGCCTCCAGACCGGCACCGTCACCCCGCTGATCCGCGAGATCGATCTCGACGAGGTCGTCCCCATGGCACTCGGAGGCGTACCGGAGGGCAGTGTCGACCTCGACATCCCGGAGACGCTTCCGATGGTCGCCGTCGATCCCGGGCTGCTGGAGCGGGCCGTCGCCAACATCGTCGAGAACGCCGTGAAGTACAGCCCCGAGGGGAAGCGCGTCGTCGTCGCGGCCAGCTCGCTGGGCGAACGCGTCGAGCTACGCGTCGCCGACCGGGGCCCCGGCGTCCCGGACGAGGGCAAGGAACGGATCTTCGAGCCCTTCCAGCGCTACGGCGACGCCCCGCGCGGCGCCGGGGTCGGCCTCGGCCTCGCGGTCGCCCGCGGCTTCGTGGAGGCCATGGGCGGCACGCTCGACGCGGAGGACACCCCCGGCGGGGGCATGACCATGGTCCTCACCCTCAGGGCGGCGGCGGGATACGTTCCGGTCAGCACCGGCCTGCCCGCCCAGGTCACCTCGTGACGCTCCCGTACCTCGTACAAGTTCCGTGCAGTCCGTGCAGTCCGTGCAGTCCGTGCAGCAGAAAGGCAGGTCCACGATGACCAGGGTGCTTGTGGTCGACGACGAGCCGCAGATCGTACGCGCCCTCGTGATCAACCTGAAGGCGCGCAAGTACGAGGTGGACGCGGCGCCCGACGGAGCGACAGCCCTCCAGCTGGCCGCCGCCCGGCACCCCGATGTCGTCGTTCTCGACCTCGGGCTGCCCGACATGGACGGCGTCGAGGTGATCCGGGGGCTGCGCGGCTGGACGCGGGTGCCGATCCTGGTGCTCTCCGCCCGCCACACCTCGGACGAGAAGGTCGAGGCCCTGGACGCCGGCGCCGACGACTACGTCACCAAGCCCTTCGGCATGGACGAACTGCTGGCCCGGCTGCGCGCGGCGGTACGCCGGGCCGAGCCCGTCGGCCCGGACGGCGCCGACGGCGTCGTGATCGTCGAGACCGAGGGGTTCACCGTCGACCTGGCGGCCAAGAAGGTCAACCGCGGGGGCCGCGACGTACGCCTCACCCCCACCGAGTGGCATCTTCTGGAGGTCCTCGTCCGCAACGGCGGCCGTCTCGTCAGCCAGAAGCAGCTGCTCCAGGAGGTCTGGGGCCCCTCGTACGGCACCGAGACCAACTACCTCCGGGTCTACATGGCCCAGCTGCGGCGCAAGCTGGAAGCCGATCCCTCGCACCCCCGGCACTTCGTCACCGAGCCGGGCATGGGCTACCGCTTCGAGCGTGGCTGACCGCCGGAAACGGGGTACGGAAGGTCATACCGGGATGACTGAGGTAACCCGTCCGAGTGGCACCCCCGGGCACCCGCCGACACTCCCGGACACCGGTACCCTTCGGGTATGAGTGCTGTTCCCCGATTCGAGAAGGCCGGCAAGGCGGATAAGCCGTCCGGCCGCTTCCGCCGGATGCTCGACCGCCTGTCCAGCTCCCAGCAGGACCTGGAGTCCGAGGAGCTGCGGGAGGACGCGCAGGCGTCGGGGTGCACCCGCATCGCCGAGTGCTCCGACCGCCAGATCGTCAAGGTGACTGGTACGTTGCGGACCGTCACCCTGCGTCCGCGTGCCGGAGTGCCCGCCCTGGAGGCGGAGCTCTTCGACGGTTCCGCGCCGCTCGACGTGGTCTGGCTGGGCCGGCGCTCCATCGTCGGCATCGAGCCGGGCCGTAAGCTCATCGCCTCGGGCCGTATCTCCATGAGTCACGGACGCCGAGTGCTGTTCAATCCCAAATACGAACTCCGACCGCTCGGCAAGGAGTAGCCGGTGACGTCTCTTGACAAGCCGACGTCCGATACGGACCAGTCCCACCCCACCGCCGAGGAGGAGGCCGCCGCGAAGGCGGTCACCGAGGCCGCGCTCTCCGAGGCGTTCGGCGGTGTCCGCGGCATGGTGGAGACAGTCCTTCCCGGGCTGCTCTTCGTCACGATGTTCACCATCAACAAGGACCTGCACACCGCGGCCATCGCGGCACTGGTCGTGTCGCTGGTCATGGTCGGCGTCCGGCTGATCCGCAAGGACACTGTCAAGCACGCCTTCAGTGGCGTCTTCGGCGTGGCCTTCGGTGTGGTCTTCGCGATGATGACGGGCAACGCCAAGGACTTCTATCTGCCGGGCATGATCTACACGCTCGGACTGGCGCTCGCGTACATCGTCACGACGATCGCGGGCGTGCCACTGATCGGCCTGATCCTGGGCCCGGTCTTCAAGGAGAACCTCTCCTGGCGCACCAGGAACCCCGGCCGCAAGGCCGCGTACGCCAAGGCCAGCTGGGCCTGGGGGCTGATCCTCCTCGCCAAGTGCGCGATCCTCTTCCCGCTCTACTGGTGGGCCGACACCACCCAGCTCGGCTGGGTCCTGGTCGCGCTGAAGATCCCGCCGTTCCTGCTCGCCGTCTATCTGACCTGGGTCTTCCTCGCCAAGGCGCCGCCGCCGATCGACGTCTTCGCCGAAATGGAGGCGGAGGAGCAGGCCGAGAAGGCCCGCAAGGCGCAGGCCGCACAGGCCGGCAGCCACGAGGGCTGACGCGGCCGGACAGGCATACGCGTACGAAAACGAGAGGGGCCCCGAACCGTATGACACGGTTCGGGGC